>CAMLFP010000257.1 GCA_946479335.1 uncultured Archangium sp. | reverse complement strand
TAACTTCGCTGAAACTTCGGCTACGCCTCGTTTTCTGCGGCGGCGCGCCAAGCAGCCGGGCTTGCCGTCGCTCCCGGAGTTGCCGACCCACACGTGCTCCGACGTGGACTGCGCCGCGTAGTACTGCGGGCTGCGCTGGTACTGGCCGTCGCGCGGCACCGGCGTGAGGGCCGGGCGCGGCACGAGGCTCGCGAGCAGGTACGTGTCCCAATACCCGGAGGAGAGGAAGCTGTCGGGCGCGCGCTCCGCGAGTTGGCGAGCCGTCGCGAGGTTCATCGCGAACGCCGGGTCTTCAACGGGCGCCGCGTCGCGCAGCGAGCCGAAGAAGAGCGTCCCCGCCGCGGGGAGATACGAGAGCAGGCGAGAACGGCGCTCCAGCAGCCACGCGACGCCCGCGAGCACCACCCACGGCGCGAACAGCGCACCAATCGTGAAGTAGCGAGGCGCGAGGTTGTTGTCCTGGATGTGCTTCACCAGCGGCGGCTGCACGAAGTTCAGCACCGCCCACACCGCCGGGTACACGAGCCAGCGCGGGAGGTCCCTCCACCGCAGCCACGCCACGCCCAGTACCGCGCAGCCGACGAGCGCCGCCACGTGCCACGCCGAGAAGTGCCGCAGCGCCAGCTCGAAGTAGTGCCCGAGGTCATGCAGCGAGAGCCGCATCGCGGTGGTCACCGGGTACCCGTGGCCGAACTTGAAGCGCACCTGCACCACGCCACGCACCGCAGCTTCGAGCCCGATGCCGGCGACGAGCGGCAACACCACGTTGAGCGCGAGTTGTTTGCGGCGGCCGACCCCGAAGAGCACCTCCGCGGCGGCGAGCGCCAGCAACCACGTGCCGCTCATCGCGTTCGCTGCGTGCGCCTGCCACGTCAGCAGCGCCAGCAGCACGCCTCCGCGCCAGCCGCCGCGGTCGAGCCGCCGCGTCATCACCAGCGCCGCCAGCAGCAGCCACGTGAGCTGCCAGCCGTACGGCTGCGAGATGTCGAAGAGGATGCCGTGCCAGTGACCGATGAGCACCACGCCCGCCCAGAGCAGCGCGGGCGCGAGGCGGTTCGACCACCGCCAGATGACGACGACCGAGAGCAGCGCCCATGCGACCTGCGCGAAGGCCAGCATCGTCGGCGTCCAGAAGACTCCGAAGAGCTGGTGCACCAGCGAGCCGAGCATGAACGGCGTGCCCGAGAAGCGGTCTTGCCCCCAGTAGTAGAGCGACTCCACGCGCAGCGCGTCGTCGTTGCACATCAACACCGGAATGGCGGAGTCGGAGTTGTACCCGCCGTACAGCGTCGCCGGGTTCGACACGTACTTGAAGATGCGCAGCCAGCTCTCGCCCAGCAGCGCGGCGATGAACAGCGCGACCCCGGCCTCGCGGCGGTTCACGAGCGCTGGCCCCAGTACACCTTGAGCGCGATGGCTCCGTAGACCGTGCCGAAGGGAATCGCCGGCAGCATCAGCACCGCGACCAGCGAGTGGAACCACTTCGCGCGCCGCTTCAGCGACGCCCACGTGAGGAAGATGAAGAGCGACGGCACCAGGAGCACCGGCGACGCGTGGAGCAGCGTTCGCCACAGCGTGTGGCTGGGCCACTGCTGCAGGTACGTCGCGAGGAAGAGCCCCAGCCACGCGGCGGGCAGCACCGCGAGCGCGTTCATCACCACCAGCGCGCGCTGGAGCGGCGGCGCCTCCTTGAAGCTCACAGCAGCCCCGCGGCCTTGAGGTTCTTCGTCAGCCGCTCGCGCACGTCGCCCACGTGCAGCGGGAAGTCGGCGCCGGTGATGCGCTGAAACGCCGTCAGGTACTTCTCCGCGAGCATCACGCGCACGTCATCGGGGATGGCCGGCGGCGTGCCCTGGCCCGAGAAGTTCCGCTCCGTGATGAGCCACTGGCGGAGGTTCTCTTTGTCCAACATCTGCTGCGCTTCACCGCGCTCGAAGCGCGCCTCGCTGCCCTCGGCCACCCAGAAGCGCGACGAGTCAGGCGTGTGCAGCTCGTCGATGACCACCAGCTCGTCGCCGATGAGGCCGAACTCGTACTTGGTGTCGACGAGGATGAGCCCCTGTGCGCGCGCCTGACGCTGGCCTTCCGCGAAGAGCGCCAGCGCTGCTTCACGCGCCCGCGCCCAGTCGCGCGCCGAGATGATCCCGCGCTGCACCACCGCGGCTTCCGACAGCGGCTCGTCGTGCTCGCCGATGGGCGCCTTGGTCGACGGCGTCAGCAGCGCCTTCTCGAAGGCCTGGTCTTTCTTCATGCCGGCCGGGAGCGCCAGTGCGTACGGGTCTCTCCCCGCCTCGTAGTCGCGCCACAGCGAGCCGGTGAGGTGCGCGCGCACCACGAATTCGATTTTGAAGGGCTGCGCCTTGCGCCCGACGATGACGCACGGGTCGGGCATGTCCAACACGTGGTTCTTCACGATGTGCTCGGTCTTCTTGAACCAGAAGTGCGCGAGCGTGTTGAGCAGGTCGCCCTTGAACGGCAGCGTGGTGAGGATGTGGTCGAACGCCGAGAGCCGGTCGGTGGTGACGAGCACCAGCCGATCTCCCTTCGCGTACGTGTCGCGCACCTTGCCGCGGTACTTCACGCCGAGCGTGGGGAAGTCGGTGTCGTTGAGCGTGAAGGGGAGCTGCTGCTGGAGCTTGAGGCGGTGGTCAGCCATGGCGCCGCGCCTAGCACCTCACGGGTAGTGGATCAGCACGCGTTCCTTCTGATTCGTGGGCACCGTCTCGCCGTACCAGGGGGAGGTCTGCGTCAGCTGCACCACATCGAACGACACGATCTGATCCTGCGGGCGGCCGGTGCGCCGCGGGTAGCGCAGGATCCACTCCTTGAGCGGCGCCTCGTAGGGGCGGTCGTTGGCGATGCGCGAGAGGTAGTCGCACCAGTACTCGTCGTGATCGAGCCGGGTGAGGATGGCGCTCATCCCCGGAGGCGAGCGCGGCGAGGCGCGCTCCGAGAGCGGGTCGACGAGGCGGCCATCGACGGTCTGCACGCGCACCACCACCGTCGAGTCGTCGCGCGGCGAGACCGCGAACATCCCCCAGCCCTGGAAGAAGTGGAGGTACTCCACCGGCCACACGACCCAGAACGGCGGGTCGATCTTGAGCGCCGGCGGCACCGCGCGGTTCTGCGCCGAGGTCTGGATGAGGAACACCACCGCCATGAAGGCGAAGAGCGTGTGGTTGACGTGCACGCGGAAGCGCAGCCACGCGGTGCGCGCGGGCGTGTCGGGCGAGAAGGGCTCCGGCTCGTTCTTCTCGAGCTTGAAGCGCGCGGAGATCGCCTTGATTCGCCGCAGCGCGAAGGCGGGCACCGCCGACACCGCGCGGTGCTGCAGGCACAGCCACGCGTGCGCCGACCAGCGATCCAGCTCCGGGCCGACCGTCGCCTCGGGCTCCACGCGCTTGCCGAAGACCCGCGAGAGGATCCGCACCATGTCTTCGTGCGGAATCAGGAACACCCAGAACATCATCATCGCGTACGAGAAGATGCCGAGGTTCAGGAAGAACGCGAAGCCGACGTGCAGCCCGATGCCCGCGATGATGGCGAGGCGGCGCACCTTCACCGCGGGCCACAACACGAGGATGGGCAGCGTGGCCTCCGTGGCCTGCGCCATGCGCGTCATCACCAGCGACATCGTCGGGGTGAGGTGCGGGCGGAACCACTCGGCCGCCGCGGTCGCGATGCGGTTCTGATGCAGCACATCGAGCAGCACGCGGCCTTCGCGCCAGCCGTCGGTGTCTTTGTGGATGTAATTGAAGAAGTAGATGACGGCGAGCTGCGCGGCCATCGCGCCCACGGCCCACTCGAAGCGCGGCGCGGGTGGTGAAACGAAGCCCGCGTGCGCGGGGTCGATCTCCAGCGTGGCGACGTGCTTCTTGTCGACGTTCAATTTCGAGTGCTTCATCGCGCGCCGCAGCGAGTCGATGGAGAGCCACTCACCCAGCGGCAAGAACGCCGTCCACACCAGCAGCACGGAGAGCGCGTTGTCTCCGCCGTTGGTGAGGTAGTGGATGCGACAGTTCAGTGAGAGCTGCGCGGCGAGCGCCAGCAGCTGCATCAGCTTCGTCTTCCAGCCGAGCAGCAGCGCCAGGTACACCAGCACGATGAGGCCGACGAAGAAGCGCGCCTCGTGCAGCTCGCTGACGCCGTAGAAGATGGAGAAGCCCAGCTTGGCCTGCGGCGCCCACAGCATGGTGTGGTTCGGCATCAGCCCGGCGTTGGTGTACCAGACGTCGAGGTCGGGCCAGCGGCGCAGCACGTCGACCAGCAGCAGCAGCGCGAGCAGCACCCGCGCCACGCCGAACGTCACCGGTGAGCCCCAGAAGACCTGTCGCGCGTAGAGGGAGTTCTTGAACCGCTCCATGGCGGGGCGGTTTAGCCCGGCGCGCCCGTCAGGGAAGACGAATGACGTGCCAGCGCACGAGGCGCTCCGGGCCGCCGGAGGCCTTCAGCTCCACCGCGTCGAACTGCAGCGTGGAGCTCACCGTCTTCGTGCCGGCAATGTGCACCTCGGTGTCGGCGCCGACGAAGCAGTTCTCGCAGCCGTCCAGCGTCGTCTCCTCGACGAAGTTCGCGTGGCCCTGGTCGGTGGTCCACCTCGCGCTCAGCTGCGTGCCATCGACCAGAGTGAGCGACGCGCTCCCGCCCGGGCCAATCGCGACGCGCACGTCCATCACGTCGGCCTTCGACGCCGCCGTCACCACGCTCGGGTCGCTCGCGGGTGCCAGCGTCTGCACCGCGGGGTCGAGCATCGGCACCAGCTGATTTTCCACGAGGTAGAGCGGCAGCTTGTTGAGCGGCGCGTCGAGCGTGAACCTGGTGTCGGGCGCGAAGACGTCGCGCGTGTCCCAGTCGACGTAGCGCGCGCCGGGCGGGAACCAGACCTCACGCTGCACGACGCCGCGGCGCAGCACGGGCGCGGTGTACAGCGCGGGCCCGAGGAAGAACGCGTCTTCGAGCGCCCACGTCTCGCTGCGCTTCGGGAAGAAGAGGAACGGCGGGCGCATCAACGGCAGGCCCGACGCGTGCGCCTCGCGCGCCAGCGTCATGAAGTACGGCTGCAGCCGCGTGTGGAGGCCCGCGTACTGGCGCCAGAGATCCTGCGTCTCCTCGTCGCTCCAGAGCTTCCACTTCGTCTGCGCGCCGTTCACCGGGTTCGAGCAGGCGTTCTGGTCCATCATGATGGGCGAGACGGCCATCAGCTCGAGCCAGCGCACGTAGACCTCCTTGTCGCGCGGGGAGTCGCCGAGGCACTTGAAGCCGGTGCCGTCGCTGCCCCAGTACGGCACGCCCGACATCGAGAGGTTCAGCCCGCTGCGGATGGTGCTGGGGATGCCCTGCGTCTCGTCGAAGCTGGTCTCCGCGTCGCCGCCCCACACCGCGGGCACGAAGGCCTGACTGCCGGTGTACCCGGCGCGCACGAAGAAGAGGTGATCATCGGGGAGCGCGGCCTGCAGCACCTCACGCGCCTGCTGCGCCGAGAGCTTCGGGTATTCGTTGTGCACTTCATCGCCGCGGCGCCCGTCGAAGAAGCGCCCGTTGCGCGGCACGTACTCGCCGAAGTCGTGCATCCACCCGTCGTAGCCGAGGTCGATGGTGCGCTGGAGCAGCGACCGGTACCACGCCGCCGCCGCGGGCTTCGTGAAGTCGATCATCGTGATCTCCAGCGGCGCGCCGGAGATGAGGAAGTTCGTCACCGGCACACCGCCCGGGTCCTTCACGAAGAAGCCGCCGTCGACGCCGACGTTGAAGTCGTTCACCGAGTTCGGGTGCTTCGTCGCGAGGTACGGGTTGTTGTACGCCATTACCTTGTAGCCGAGCTGGTGCGCGCGGCTGGTCCACGCCTGGAGGTCGCTCTCGATGCCAAGCTGGCTCTCCGCAGGGAGGAAGTGCACCGCGTCGTCCATGCCGGTGAGCGGGAGGTGCTTCGCGCGCATCACCTCGTACTCGAGGCCGCCGTCGACCAGGTCTCCGCGGCCGATGCGGCGACGCGGGCCGAACACCCACGGCGCGGGGATGAGGGGCCGCCCGGTGTCGGTGGTGAACGCGTCGAGCACCTTCACCGGTTCCGGCGAGACGTAGACCGTGAGGTTCACCGTCAACGCGTTCACCGCCGCGCGCCACACCGCCGGGTCTTCGCTGCCGAGGTGCAGCTCGCTGCGGTACGTGGTGTCGACGTGCAGCCCGTAGCCGTTCGACGAGAGGAAGAAGGGCACCGGGAAGTACGTCATCGACGGGCCGTTCGGGTACGGGTTCTCGGGCCCCGGCGGCACGTTCTCGCCGCCACCCAGCGCGCCTTCCTCGGCCCACGAATAGAGCGAGAAGCCGCGGTGGTCGAACGACGCGAAGCGCTCGCCGAGGCCGAAGAAGTGCTCGTCGGCCGGCAGCGCGAAGGCCAGCGCCGACTTGTTGAAGCGCGTCGCGCCGGTGGTGACGGTGTTCTCCACGCGCACGCGGCCGCCGTCGAGCTTGAGCGTCAGCCGCGTGGTGCCGTCGCCGAGGGGGAACTCGAGCACCGCCTCCGTCGCGGAGTACGAGACCAGCTTCGCGTCGCCCGCTGACGTCCACGGGGCTTCTCCCGCGCGGTAGTCGTCCCACCCGGGGACGATCTGCGCCACGGAGGTCGGCGTGTCGATGGTGGCCCGCGGTGTCCCGCTGGAGGTCAGCACCGGCGCGCCATCAGCGCCGCGCACCACGAACGAGAAGGGCTTCACCACCACGTCGACGCGCGCCTGCGGGGAGGTGAGCGAGAACTCGTTGGGCGGCGGCGCGGCCGGGCACCCGAACAACAAGACGACGCACGAGAGCGTGATGAAGCGCATCCCGCGCGTCTAGCGCATGGCGCCCGTCACGAAAGTGCTGGGGGAAAAACCCGAGGCCTCGCGGGAACCCGTTCGCGGCAGAAATACGGATCAGCGCGTAGGCGCCGCGGCCATGTAGACGAACGCGGGGTTCAGGCGGAGCTCGCCGTCGATCCACGCGGCGGCGTAGGGCGCACCGGGCGCGCGCACCACGTTCACCGCGCCGGTGGTCTGCACGTTCCACAGCGAGAGCAGCGAGCGGGCGATCTGCTCCGCGGCTTCACGCTCCGAGAGGCCCTGGAAGGCGTCGCGGCGATCATCAGAGAAGCTCTCACCACCGCTCTGGAAGCGGAGGTCGAACGCGCCACCCGCGTCGGCCGAGCCCAGCAGGTCGGTGCTCAGCTCCAGCGCGGGCGCCGCGATGAACTCGCCGTTCACGTCGATGGGGAAGAGCACCGCGCCGTGCTTGCCGGCCTGCGAGGCCGAGGTGCGCGCCACGTCGCGGAAGAGCTCCACGCGAACCTGCGGCGACTCGAATTCCAGCCACTCGGCGGTGCCCGTGAGGGCCTGGGAGGTCGACGGGGCGCGAGACGCATTGGCGCCGACGCCACACGCAGACGCGAGAACGAGGAGGCTGATCAGGGAGAGGCGAACCACGGCGTTTTCACCATACCTGCGAAACGCAGCTCCGGCCAGATCGAGTATGCGGTCTGCACGAATGGTGAGGCCTGTCGTCATCTGCCATCAGCTCGGAAGCCCCGAGAATCTCGCGTCGATCGCGCGCGTGATGGCCAACTTCGGGTGCCACGAGCTGATCCTCTCGCAGCCGCGCACCCATGATCTCCGCGCCGCGGATCGCATCGCCGTGCACTCCGAAGGCATCCTCGACTCGATGGTGGTGGTGCCGACGCTCGACGAGGCGCTCGCCGGGGTGGTGTACGCCGTCGGCTCGACCTCGCGCGACCAGCTGCGGCGGCAGACCCCGCTGAGCCCCGAGGCGGCGGTCGCGAAGCTCAGCGAACATTCCGCGCGCGGCAAGGTGGCGCTGGTGCTGGGCGGCGAGCGGCGCGGCCTGTCAGACGACGACCTCTCGCGCTGCCACGACGTGCTGGTCATCGACACCGACGACGCGCAGCCCTCGATGAACCTGAGCCACGCCGCGGCGGTGCTGCTCTACGAGTGCAGCCGTGCGCACGCGCCAGCTCCAGCGCAGCCTCCCGGCGCGGAGCTCGGCTTCGTGCACAAGCTCGAAGCGTTGATGAAGGAAACGCTCATCGCCTCGGAGTTCCTCCACCCCGACGGCCCGCAGCACCCGCTGATG
>CAMLFP010000256.1 GCA_946479335.1 uncultured Archangium sp. | reverse complement strand
GGCGACTCCGCGATTCACATCGGTTAAGGCCGAACGAATGTCGTCAACCTTCGAATCGCTTGGGCTCTCCTCGGCCACGCTCACCACGCTGAAGCAGGCCGGCTACGAGAAGCCGACGCCCATTCAGGCGCAGACCATCACCCCGGCGCTGGAGGGGAAGGACGTCATCGGCTGCGCCGCCACCGGCACCGGCAAGACCGCCGCGTTCCTGCTGCCCATCATCGAGCGGCTCGCGAAGCAGCAGAAAAAGGGCGTGCGCGCGTTGATCCTCGCGCCGACGCGCGAGCTGGCCCTGCAGATCCACGAGCACGCGGTGCGCTTCGGCAAGCCGCACCACATCAAGTCGGTGGCGATCATCGGCGGCGTGGGCATGGGCGCGCAGAAAGACGGCCTCTCGTTCTCGCAGGTGTGCATCGCGACGCCGGGCCGGCTCCTCGACCACATGAACGAGGGCAACGTGTCGCTGGCGGGCATCGAGGTGCTGGTGCTCGACGAGGCCGACCGGATGCTCGACATGGGCTTCAAGCCGCAGCTCACGCGCATCCTCGCCAAGGTGCCGCGCGAGCGTCAGACGCTGCTCTTCTCCGCGACGATGGCCGGTGAGGTGGCCGACTTCGCGAAGTCTCACGCGCGCAACGCGGTGCGTGTCGAGGTGACCCGCAGCGGCGTGACGGCCGCGCGCGCCACCCAGTGCGTGTACCTGGTGGGCCAGAACGAGAAGAACGCGCTGCTGCTCTCGCTGCTGGCGCACGGCGACGAGAGCACGCTGGTCTTCACCCGCACCAAGCGCCGCGCCGACAAGCTGGTGAAGGTGCTGACCCGCGAGAAGCACGCGGCGGAGCGCATCCACGCCGACCGCAGCCAGGCGCAGCGCAAGCACGCGCTCGACGGCTTCAAGTCGGGCCGCTACCGCGTGCTGGTCGCCACCGACATCGCGGCGCGCGGCATCGACGTGGCCGACATCGGGCACGTGGTGAACTTCGACCTCCCGCACGTGCCGGAAGACTACGTGCACCGCATCGGCCGCACCGCGCGCGCCTCGGCCTCGGGGCACGCCTCGGCGTTCTGCGCGCCCGATGAAGCGCCGCTGCTCAAGGACATCGAGAAGCTGCTGCGCGCGCCGGTGCCCCGCGCCGCGCTGCCGAAGGGCGACGAGGTCTACGAGAAGGCGCTCGCCGAGGAGCGCTCCCGCCAGGCGAACCCCGGCCCCCGTTCGCAGAACCACGGCGTGTCGCAGCGGCCCGCGGGTCAGCAGCCGGGCCGTCACGCGCGCTCGCACGCGCGCAACTCACGCGTCGCCCCTCGTGGATGACGGGCGTCGCGCAGGCCGGCGGCTTGTCATCGCGCGCCGGCTTGCCTAAGCGGGGAGCCGTGTCGTCTGGCTCCCCCCGCCTCTGGCTCGCCGCCGCGTTGATCAGCGCCCTCGCGGGGTGCCAGTGCGGCCCCGACCTGGGGCCCGGAGAAGACGGCGGCGTCGACGCGGGCTCGAAGTACGACGCGGGCAAGCCGCCCGACAAGCCCGACGCCAGCGCGCAGGGCATCCCCCCCGAAGACTGGAACCACCTCTACGCGGCCGAGCCGTGCCCGGCCGACGTCTTCTCGACGCCCGACGGCGGCTGGTCGTACGTGAATGACGCGGGCGTCTTCCGCTTCGGCATCTGCATCCAGCTCCACACGCTGACGGCGAGCGCCTTCCTCGACGGGCAGCCGGAGACGCAGCCCATCGAGACGCACTTCATCGGCGCGGGCTTCGAGTCGCAGATCAAGCTGGCGCCCGACAGCACCGGGCTGCTGGCCATCAAGGTGATGCGGCAGAAGTACGACCTGCTGCACCACCAGCCGGGCGGCGTGTGGCCCAACTTCAAGGGCTACCTCGAGCACGGCTACACCGACATGACGAAGGACCAGACGCGCGACTTCTCCGCGTTCTCACACACGCTGCGCGGCGGCGTGCACTTCGGCGGGCTGCCCTTCGTGCCCAACACCTTCCCGCAAGACGTGTGGTTCAACGGCTTCGGCGAGCCCGCGTGGCAGATGTCGATGGTGTCGAGCGCCGGTGGGTCGTACGAGCTCAAGCTCCTCGAGGGTGACTTCGGCCTGTACCTCTCGACGCCGGCGGTCTCGCTGTACGGCACCGAGCTGCGCGACTTCAACGTGCGGCCGGGCCAGAACGTCAGCCTCTACGCCGACACCGAGCTCGACATCGACATCCCCACCTCGGTGCTGGAGGCCACCGTCACGCTCGACGGCAAGCCCGTGCCCGACGCGCGCCCCGGCCCCGACTTCTCGTTGAGCTACGCGCGCTCCGGTGACTCGACGACCTCGGTCATCTCGCACCACGAGGGCGGCACGGCGAACATCACCTCGCTGGTGCCGAAGGCGCGGTACGGCATCTCGCTCGACTTCGACGGCGTAGCCGACCGCACGTACCCCAAGACCATCTCCGGGCTGACGGCGGGGGCGGGCATCGACCTCACCAGCGACAACACCTTCAACGTCGACTTCCCGATGCTGCCCATCGAGGGCGGCATCCTCATCGACGGGGTGCCTCCGCCGGGCAACCCGTTCACCACGCTCGACATGTTCATGTTCGCGCGCGCCGACGACACCTCGGGCCACGGCTTCCTCTTCTATTCAATCCCCTTCAACAGCGCGTCGTTCAACATCCGCGCGCCGAAAGACCTCTACTTCGTGGTGGTGAAGCTCGACGCGTCGCTCGCGCCGAGCCTCGCGTCTGGCTACTGGGTGGTGCAGCGCTACTTCGAGCACTACCAGGCCGACACGATGCCCATCAGCATCAACACCTCGCGGCTCACCGGGCGCATCAAGGTCGACGGGCAGCTGCCGGCGACCAACCGCGCGACGGGCACGCTCTACTTCCAGAACCGCTCGCTCGAGGGGCAGTGGAGCTGGTTCCAGGCGGGCGTCACGCCGTCGGAAGATGGCTCCTACGAGGTGCGGCTGCCGAAGGGGCTCTACACCGTGTACTTCGAGTTGGACCCCGGCGCGTACCCCACCTACGCGTCGGGCCGCTGGCTGGTGGCCGACGTGGTCGACCTCTCCGAAGATGCGCAGTTCGACATCAACTACAACACCGTGGAGCTCTCTGGCCCGCTGCGCGTGGGCGGGCAGCCGGTGGCCGACGTGGGGCCCGGGTACGAGGTGGGCATGTACTTCCAGTACCGGCGCGCGCGGTTGATGTGGCAGTTCCCCGGCGGCACCGACGAGTACACGGTGCGCATCCCCGCGGAGGACTACGAGATGAGCTTCTTCATCAACGAGAACGCCATCGACGGCGTGGCGTGGGGTGAGGCGCCGATGGGCTTCACGATGAACCTCTTCCCCGGCTCGACGCGGCCCTTCCTCAACTTCATCGACCGCTGACGCGAGATGGCGCCGGTCATCGAGGTGGCAGGGCTGGTGCGGGAGTTCGGCGGCGCGCGCGCGGTCGACGACGTGTCATTCACCGTCGGCGCGGGAGAGGTCGTCGGCCTCCTCGGGCCCAACGGCGCGGGCAAGACGACGACGCTGCGGGTGCTGGCCGGGTTGCTCAAGCCCACCCACGGCAGCGCGCGCATCGCCGGGCACGACGCGCACCACGACGGGCTCGCCGCGCGGCGGCAGCTGGGCTTCCTCACCTCCAGCACCGGGTTGTACGAGCGGCTCACCGGCCGCGAGGTGCTGCAGACCTTCGGCGCGCTGCAGGGCCTCTCGGGTGACGCGCTGGCGACGCGCATCGAGGCGGTGTCGGCGGAGCTCGAGCTGGGTGACTTCCTCGACCAGCGCTGCGGCGCGATGTCGTCGGGGCAGAAGCAGCGCATCTCCATCGCGCGCGCGGTGGTGCACGAGCCGCTGGCCTGCGTGTTGGACGAGCCCACCGCGACGCTGGACCCGCTCGCCTCGCGCGAGGTGTTGGACTTCGTGAGCCGCGTGCGGGCGCGCGGGCGCGCGGTGCTGTTCTCCACCCACCGCATGGAAGAAGCGCAGGAACTCTGCACGCGCCTGCTGGTGATGCGCCGCGGGAAAATCGTCGCCCAGGGTTCGCTCGACGACGTACTGCGCGCCGCGGGGCAGCCCACGCTGTCGAAGGCGTTCCTCGCGCTGGCGGGAGGTGTGGCGTGAGCGCCTGGCGGGTGCTGCTGAAGAAGGAGCTGCTCGACCTCTCGCGAGATCGCCGCACGCTGGTGCTCACCGTGCTGCTGCCGATCTTCCTCTACCCGGGGCTGTTGCTCCTGATGAGCACCATCATCGCCGCCGGCACGCAGCGGCTGAAGAACGAGCCGCTCTCGGTGGCGTTGGTGGGCGCGCCGGCGAAGGAGCTGCTGTTGCTGCGCGCGCCGCCGAAGACGAGCTGGGTCTTCATCGAGCGCGAGGAGGTGGAGCAGCAGCTCGCCGACAAGCGCATCGCCGCGGCCGTGGAGGCGCCGCCGGAGACCAAGCGCCTGCTGGAGACCGACGGGCAGGCGGTGGTGCGCGTGCTGTACACCAAGCGGTTCGATCGCTCCGTGGAGGCGTTGGACCGCCTCAAGCCGGTGCTGGAGTCGCTCAACGCGCAGACGCTGGCGGTGCGCCTCGCCGAGAAGGAGCTGGAGGCGGGCTTCGTGCAGCCGCTCAAGCTCGAAGCGGTCGACCTCGACTTCCAGAAAGACCTCGGGCCGCTGCTCGCCTCGCGGCTGTTGCCGACGGTGTTGCTGGTGATGTTGCTCATCGGCGCGATGTACCCGGCGGTCGATTTGACGGCGGGCGAGCGCGAGCGCGGCACGCTGGAGACGTTGTTCGTCTCCGCGGTGCGGCCGCTCGATGTGATGGTCGCCAAGTACCTCACGGTGAGCGCGGCGGCGCTGCTCTCGGCGCTGGCCAACCTCGCGGCGATGGCGCTCACCTTCCGCGCGGGGCTGACGCTGGGGCCGGCGCCGGTGAACTTCTCGCTCTCGGGCACGCAGTTGCTGCTGATGCTCTCGTGCATGGTGCCCACCGCGCTGTTGATGGCGGGGCTGGCGCTGGCGGTGGCCTCCATCGCGCGCACCTTCAAGGAGGGGCAGTCGCTGATGACGCCGCTGATGCTGGCGGGCATGACGCCGGCGCTGCTCAGCCAGATGCCGGGCGTGGAGCTGACCGACGTGACGGCGTTGGTCCCGCTCCTCAACGTGGCCCTGCTCATCAAGGCGGCGGTGCTGGGGAACGTGACGTTCACCCAGGTTGTCTTGACGGCCGTGTCGGTCTTGCTGTGCGCGCTCCTCGCGCTGTTCGCTGCCGCGCGCGCGTTTCGCCGGGAGGTCTTCGCCCAACCCCCCGCAGGCACAGGCCGAGTCACGCAATCAAAGCCGGGAAAAGCCGTATAGAGTCTTCGTGCGTTGAACGCTTCGCCCCTCGCAGCACCGGAGAACAACACCCATGTGGCAACGGTTTCGTCGCGCCATGCGCAGCTTCGTCGGCTTCTTCGTCAGCACGATTGAAGACCCCGAGCTGATCCTCGAGCAGAACATCCGCGACCTGAATGATCAGGTGCCGCGCATGAACGAGTCCATCGCCATGGTGCGGGCGAACGTGACGCTGCTCGAGAAGGAGAACGCCAAGTACAAGCAGGACGTCAGCGACCTCACCGCGAAGGTGAAGGCGGCGATCCAGGCCGGGCGCGATGACCTCGCCGGCCAGTTCGCGGCGCGCCTGCAGACCGAGAAGGCCGCGCTGGGCCGCAACGAGCAGCAGCTCGCCAGCGCGCGCGCCAACTACGACAAGGCGATGGAGGTGAAGAAGGCCTTCATGCGCGAGAAGGACAAGAAGACCAACGAGGCGATGAACGCCATCCGCGACGCGCGGCGCGCCAAGTGGCAGTCGAAGGTGGCCGACGCCATGGAGAGCTTCCAGGTCGGCGGCATCGACGCCACGCACGACGAGATGCTCCGCAAGGTCGAAGAGCAGACCGCGGTCAACGAGGCGCGCATGTCGATGGCGATGGACTCCGTCGACACCCAGTCGATGAAGATCGAAGAAGACGCCGAGGCGCTGCAGGCCGCCGAACTGGTGAAGCAGTTCAAGATGGAGATGGGCCTCGAGAGCCCCGCGCCGGTGTCAGACGTGGGCGGCAACGGCGAGAAGACCATCGGCAAGAAGGTCGAGATCAAGTGAGGTTCTCGCGCCGCGAGGGGTGAGGGGCGATGTTGAAGCGGATTCTCTTCGCGCTCTTCTTCCTCGCGCTCGCGGGCCTCGCGGTGGCGGCGGTGCAGTACGGCTACGTCGAGCGCCTGAGAGATCGCATCTACGGCCGGCCGCCGCGGCTGACGGCCGGTGACTTCCCCGCCGGGGTGATGGCGCCCATCGACGACGTGGTGCGCATCCCCACGCGGCCGTTGGTCATCGGGCTGGTGCCGCGCGGGAGCAGCGCGCCGGTCATGTGGGCCGCGGGCGACGCGGAGCACCCGGGCCTCTTCCGCACCGGCTACGCCATCGACGTGAAGGTGCAGCCCTTCACGCGTGAAGACGACCTCCGCAAGGCGCTCATCGCGGGGGGAGACAACGGCGGGGTCGACCTCGCTGCGCTGCCGGTGTCGTCGGTGGCGATGAGCGCGTCGCTGCTGCGCGACGCCGCGCCGCGCGTGGTGATGCTGCTGGGCCGCAGCCGCGGGCACGAGATGCTGGTGGGCAAGAACATGACGGCGCTGCAGCAGCTCGCTGGCAAGCGCATCGGCGTCGAAGACCGCAGCTCCGCCTGGTACCTGGTGCTGTGGAGCCTCTCGCGGCTCGGCCTCTCGCTGCGCGACGTGAAGCTGGTGCCCCTCGACAACGCGTACAGCGCGGGCGCGGCGCTGCAGCGGCCCGACCTCGACGCGGTCGCCGGCTTCAAGGGCGACGTGGAAGGCAAGGGCACCACGCTGGCCTCCACGGCCGACGCGCCGCACCTCACGGCGACGGTGTTGGTGACGCGCGGTGACTTCGCGGCCCGCTACCCCGACGCCATCCGCCGGTTGATCCGCGGCATCCTCGACGCGAACGCGCAGAGCCTCAAAGACGCCACCGGCGCCGCGCGCGCGCTGGGCGACGTCGCGCCGCAGCTCGGCGACCCGCTGGAGGTCATCACCCAGGCGCCGCCCGCGACGGTGAAGGACAACCTCGCCTTCTTCGGCATCGCTGAAGAAGCGCCGGTGACGTACTTCGAGCTCTTCAACTCCGCGGAGGCGCTGAACCGGAAGTTGTTCAACGCGCCGCCGGGCCCAGAGGCCATCGACACGGTCGACCTCGGGCCGCTCAAGTACGTCGCGCAGCCCCCGAAGCCGTAGCGGCTGCGGCAGAACTCCCGTCGCTCTCCGCTCCGCCGCATCGTCAATGACCCCGTCGCGGTGCCTCGTGCTCGGTTCGCGACCGAGGGAGCGCGCATCGGGTAAAGTGCCGAGGTGTTTGCGCGACGGGCACTGCTGCTGTCGTTGCTCGCGTGGCCCGGGCTCGTCGCGCCGGGTGCGACGCGAGTCTCCGAGACGGTCACGCCGTGGTGCGCGCGGCCCGTCGAGCGTGCGGCTCCCCGTGTGAAGCGCGCGATGTGGCCCGACTCGCCGAGGTTCCAGTCGCTGCGCGCGTTGGCGGCGAGGCTCCACGCGCCGGGCGCTGCGCTCGATGAGCCCTGTACTCCGGGCGTCGCGCGGGCCAGCAGCCGTTGCCGGCGCCCGGCGTTGGCGTCGTTCTTCCGCGCGCTCGACGGCATCGAGACCCGCGGGGAGCGCGCGGGCGTGGTGCTCTTCGGCAACTCCATCGTCGCGTCTGACGGCGTGACCGACGTGGTGCGCGAGCGGCTCACCCGGCGCTTCGGTGATGCGGGCCGCGGCCTGGTGCTGGCCGACCGCATGGCGTCGTACGGGCCGCGGAGCCGCACCGCGCGCCGCGCGACCGGCTGGGCCACCGCGAACATCGCCGACGCGGAGGCCCTCCCCGCGCCCATCGGCATGACGGGCGTGGTGCACGTCAGCGAGGGCCCTGCGCGCAGCGTCTTCGAGCTCGATGGAGAGGCGCAGGCCGATGTCTTCTGGGTCGCGCCGCCCGGCATGCCGCCGCTGCGGTGGCGCGCCGACGACGACGCGTGGCACGAGCTCTCGGGGCGCGCGGGCCCGCGGCTGGCGCGCGGGACGTTGCCGCGCGGGGCGACG
>CAMLFP010000255.1 GCA_946479335.1 uncultured Archangium sp. | reverse complement strand
GACCGTTGATGATGATGATGTCCTTCTTGCGACCGGTGATGAAAACGTTGCCGTCGACCAGGTAGCCGTAGTCACCCGTCTTCAACCAGCCGTTGCCGAAGGTGCGCTCGGTGGCGACGTCGTCTTCGTAGTAGCCCTTCGCGACCGACGGGCCGCGCACCCAGATCTCACCGATGGCGCGGTCACCCAGGCGCTTGCCTGCGTCGTCGAACACCCCGACCTCGTGCTTGGCGAACGACTTGCCGCAGTTGACGAACTCCTGCTTGCCGCGGCTCTTCTCGGTGGCCGGCACGGCCTTGCGGTCTTGCTGGTACGCGTCGGTGTCGACCAGGTCGGTCGAGAGCTCGTCGTGCTCGCCGATGAAGCTGATGGCCAGCGTGGCCTCCGCCATGCCGTAGCAGGGCAGCAACGCGGTGGGCTTGAGGCCCGCGGGCTTGAAGGTCTCGACGAACGACTTGAGCGTCGCCGGGTTGATGGGCTCCGCGCCGCAGCCGAAGTGGCGCATCGACGAGAGGTCGAGCGAGGCGATCTGCTCGGGCTTCGCGCGCTTGACCGCCAGCGCGTACGCGAAGTTCGGCGCGAAGGTGATGGTGCCCTTCACGCGGTGGATGGTGCGCAGCCAGATGGTCGCGTTGCGCACGAACGTCATCGTGGGGATGAAGGTGATGCGCACGTTGTGGAACAGCGGGCTGATCACGAAGCCGATGAGCCCCATGTCGTGGTACAGCGGCAGCCACGACACGCCGTGGTCGGTCTCGGAGTCCGTCTTGAGGCCGTCGCGCATGATCGCCCACGCGTTCGCGCGCAGATTCCCGTGCGTCACCGCCACGCCCTTGGGCAGCGACGTCGAGCCCGAGGTGAACTGGAGGAAGCAGATGTCGTCGGCCGTGACGGTCGCCTTCTCGGTCGACATGCCTTCCGGCGCGGGCTTCTTGAGCTCCTCGGTGGTGATGACGCCCTTCACCGACGGCACCTTCGAGAGGCCGCTCCAGATGATGGACTGCACCTTCTCGTTGGTGACCATGTACTGCGGCTTCGACTTGGTCAGGATGTTGACCAGCGTGTCGGTGTACGAGTCGAGCTTGCCCAGCGAGAGCGGCGGGTACAGCGGCACGGGGATGATGCCCGCCCACACCGCGCCCAGGAACGTCGGCACGAAGTCTTCGCCGTCCGGCACCACCATCGCGAGACGGTCGCCCTTCTTGAGGCCGTAGCTGCGGAAGTGCGCCGCGCGGCGCATCGCCTCCTCGCGGAGCTTGTCGAAGCTGTAGAGCGTGCCCTCGGAGTCGCGGTCGGTGAACGTGAACCCGCGGGTCGTGTCACCCTGCCCGGCGTCGATGGCTTCGATGAGGTTGGGGTAGTCGAGGATCTTCATGGGAGGCTCCGGCGACGGCGTGTGTGGGCCGCGCAATAAATTTCGGTTGCCACCCGGTCAAGGAACGATCTGCGCGCTCACCCCATGTGGAACCGCCCTTACGCGGTGCCTTTAGATGCCAAATGACGCCGTGAAATCAAATGGTTGAGGCTCTTTTCGATCAGGCGGTCGACCCACCAAAACATTCAAAAGCGGGCAATTATTTGCGCACAAACCCCACAAAAGGCCCCAAAAAGGCCTCTTGTGTCACTTCGACGCATGAACGAGCGTCAGCCAAGTGCTTGAAACTTCGCCGGGGCATTTTGAGCAATCTCTTGCTCGAATTGACCGCGAAATCTGCGTTACATACAAGGTGCGCATGGCGCCGATGAGGCCGAAGGCGATCGACCCGCGGAGCGAGGCCCGGCCCCGGCTGGCGGTCCGCGCGGCCGACGTGCAGGTGGAGGAGGTCTTTGGCGCGCGCGCGAAAGACGAGTTCATCCGCTTTCAGCTCGAGCACTACGCGGGCGACGAGAACTTCGCGCCGCCCATCATCGTGGAGCGGAAGGACTTCCTCGACACGGAGAGAAACCCGTTCTTCCGCGAGGCGCGCCTGGCGCTGTACCTCGCGCGGCGCCACGGGCGCGTGGTGGGCCGCATCGCCGCGGTGGTCGACGACCGCTACAACCGCTTCCACGGCACCAACGACGGCTTCGTGGGCTTGTTCGAGTCACAGAACGACCCGGGCCTCGCGGCGGCGCTCTTCGACGCGGCGCTCTCGTGGCTGCGCCGGCAGGGCGCGCGGCGCTGCATCGGCCCGGTGAACCTCGCCTTCCATCACGACGTCGGGTTGCAGGTGCTGGGCAACGAGCGCTTCTCGTCGATGCTGATGCCCTACAACCCGCCCTGGTACGGCGTGCTGTTCGAGGCCAACGGCTTCACGAAGTTGAAAGACCTCTACACCTACGAGGTGCAGGCGATTGGAGGCCTCCCCGAGAAGGTGCGCCGCCTCGCGGAGCGCGTGAAGGCGTCAGGCCAGGTGACGGTGCGCAAGCTGGACCTGATGAAGGCCGAGGGCGACGCGCGGCAGATGCTGGGCATCTTCAACTCCATGATGAAGCCCACCGGCTTCGGCTTCGCGCCGCTGAGCGACGAGGAGTTCATGCTCACCGCGAACCGGCTCCGCCCGCTGGTGCTGCTGCGCCCGGAGCTCTCGCTCATCGCCGAGGTCGACGGCGAGATGGTCGGCTTCTGTTTGACGGTGCCCGACATCCAACCCGCGCAGAAGGAAGCGAACGGCACGCTGTTCCCCTTCGGGTTGGCGAAGCTCATCTGGAAGACGCGCTCCATCACGCGGCTGCGCGGCCTGCTGTTCGGCATCAAGGACGGCTGGCGGCGCCGCGGCATCGACGCGCTGCTCGCGCACGAGACGTTCAAGAACGCGCTGAAGCTCGGCTACCAGGGCGGTGAGCTGGGCTGGGCGATGGAAGACGACGCGCTCGTCAACCGCATGCTGCAGACCACCGGCGGCAAGCACGTGAAGACCTTCCGCGTGTACGAGCGCGCGCTGTAGCTACACTGCCGACGCATGAGTCGAGTTCGCGTGGCGTCGGCGCCGTTGTGGCAGGTGCAGTTGTGGAAGCACGCGCTGGCCGAGAAGGACATCGCCGCGGAGGTCACCGGCGAAGCGCTCGGCGCACTCACGGGAGCGCTCCCCATCGGCGCGGAGCTGCCCGTGCTGCACGTAGACGAAGCAGACCTCGAACGCGCGCGGGCAGTGATTCGCGAAGTGAATGAGCAGCACGCGCAGCCCGGCGCGCGCACCTGCCCGAAGTGCAGCGAAGAGAGCCCCGCCAACTTTGCGAACTGCTGGCACTGCGGTGCACCGCTCGAGTCGGCGCCGGTCACTCCCGAGAAGCCGTTCGACGCGGCGACGTCGACGAACGCACGGAGCAGCGGTGCGGCGCTGACGCTGGCCTTGCTCTTCGCGACGACGAGCGCGGTGCTCGCGGTGCTGCTGTGGCAATCACACCAGACCGTCTCGTGGAGCGAAGAGCACTACGGCCGCTGGGAATTGCAAGGCGACGACTGCCAGGTGCTCACCATGAAGGGCCGCAAGCGGGCCATCAGCTGCGACTTCAACCGCGATGGCTTCTTCGAGATCCGGAAGGAGTTCGACCGCGAGGAGCGTCTGGAGGCGGTGTGGCGCGACACGAACGCCAACGGCGTGCTCGACGAGGCGCAGGAGTTCAATGTCGAAGGGAGGCCCGTCGCCGTGGCGTTCGACCGTGACGAAGACGGGCGCTTCGAGGAGCGGTTGACCTACGACCAGAACGGACAGCCACTCACGCGCACCACCGACATCAGGAAGGACGGCGTCGACGCGCGCGCAGAGACGCTCGCCCCGAATGGAGCGGTCCTCGGTGAGACCATCACCAACCTCGACGGCACGTGGTCGTTCCACGAGAAGAACCGCGTCTGGCGCGGGAGCTCCGAGCGCGCGCCCGCGGAGACGCTCACCATCTCGTTCGACGGCGGCGTGCGCACGCAGCGCCTCACCGACCTCGGCTGGGTCGACGTGCCCTGAGCACGTTATACGGCGCGCGATGAGTGACTCACCCAGGCGCGGCGCGCTGCAGCTCCCCGCGTTCCGCACGTTCGTCATCACCAACATGCTGGCGATGATGGGCGACAACATCGAGCACGTGATCAGCTACTGGGTCTGCTGGGAGAAGTTCCATTCTCCCGCGCTCGCCGGCTTCGCGGTCGTCTCGCACTGGTTGCCGTACCTGTTGTTCTCGGTCGCGGTCGGCGCGCTCAACGACGCCTTCGATTCGCGGCGGCTGATTCAAATCGGCATGGCGCTGTTCGCCACCGTGTCACTCGGCTGGGGCTATTTCTTCATCACCGACACGCTCACCGAAGAGAAGGCGATGGTGTTGCTGGTGCTGCACGGGTGCTCCGGCGTGCTGTGGCTCACCTCGCAGCAGATGATCCTCTACGGCATCGCGGGCCCCGAACACCTGCAGAGCGCGGTGCGGCTCAACGCGACCTTCCGGTACCTGGGCGTGCTGGTCGGCCCGGCGGTGGGGAGCGCGGTGATGACCGCCCTCGGCCCCGCCCACGGCATCTTCGTGAACGCGTGCTTCTACCTGCCGCTCACGGTGTGGCTCATCCGCGCGCCGTATGGCTCGAAGTTCCAGGGCGCGACGGGGCCGAAGCGCGCGGTGCGCGGCTGGGCCGACATCGTGCAGACCGTCAAAGACGTGCGCGGAATCCCCGTGGTGGCGGTGATGACGCTCCTGGCGGGCGGCGCGTCGTTCTTCGTCGGCAACAGCTACCAGGCGCAGATGCCCGGCTTCGCGCACGACCTCGGGAGCGCCAAGGCCGACTTCACCTACTCGATGCTGCTCGCCTCTGACGCGGCGGGCGCGCTGGTGGCGGGGTTCCTCCTCGAGGCGCGCGGCAGCTTCTTGAAGACGCGCCCGCAGTCGGCGCTGGTGCTCGCGCTGGGGTGGAGCGTGGCCCTCGCGGCGTTCGCCGCCACGCGCACGTACGGCGTCGCCATTGCGTGCCTCTTCACCGCGGGTTTCTTCGAGCTCTCGTTCAGCAGCATGGTGCAGACCCTGGTGCAGATGAACGCGCCGAACGAGATCCGCGGGCGGGTGCTGGGGCTCTACAGCATGGCGGCGTACGGCCTACGCACCTTCAGCGGCCTCACCGTCGGCCTCGCCGGGAGCCGCGTCGGCATTCACGTCTCGCTGGCCACCTCCACGCTGTGCTTCGCCACCGTGGTGGGGTTGTTGGCCTTCAGGCTGCGCCGCGCGCCCGCGTGACAAGCCACGAGCGCGCGTCGACGCGGTGTATGTCGCGCGCTTCATGCGTCAGTTCTTCGCCGCCGCGCTGAGGCCCGCGAGGCGCCGCACCCGAAACCGGCTAAACCGGAGCTCCCCGTGCGCGGCGCGTTTCGTCACCTCTTCGTGCCGCTGCTGCTCACCGCGGCGGTGGTTGCGTGGTGGCGCCACGTGTCGACGCTCGTGGTGTTCCTCTCGACGCTGGCGGTCATCTTCCTCGCGGAGCAGCTCTTCCCCGCGCGGCGCGAATGGAACTACGGCCGCGGCGTGCAGGCGGTGCAGCGCTTCTCGCGCGACTTCTTCTACGTGATGGTGGTGACGCAGGTGAGCGTGCTGCTCATCGCGCTGGTCTCGAAGCAGCTGGAGACGCACGTGCCACCGCTGGGCTGGTGGCCGCAGACGGTCTTCCCGGTGCCGCTGACGTTCCTGGTGATGGAGCTGTGCAACTACGGCTTCCACCGCGCGGCGCATCGCGTACCGATTCTCTGGCGCTTCCACGCCACCCACCACGTCATCACCGAGCTGTCGGGGGTGAAGGCGCTGCGCACGCACCCCATCGACAACGTCTTCTTCCACGTGGTGCGCACGGTGCCGCTGATGCTGCTGGGCGCGCCCGCCGACGACATCGTCTCGGCGACGTACTTCGGCGCGGTGCTGGGGATTCTCTCGCACGCGAACCTCGACCTCGCGCCGGGCCCGTAGGGCTGGTTCATCAACTTCCCGCGCTTCCACGCCGTGCATCACGCACTCGACGCGCGGCAGGCGCAGGTGAACTTCGGCTGCCACACCGTGCTGTGGGACCGCGTGTTCCGCACCTTCGACGACGGCGCGCAGGCGCCCGGAGCGCTCGGCGTGAAGACCGACGCGCCGCGCTCGGTGTGGCGCGAGCTGTACGACGCGCGGTAGCCGCACCGCCGCTTCTCGCCGCCGTCTCGCGAGGTAATGACCGCCGGGCTGCACGCGTCGCGCGCGCAGGTCCGTGCGTTACGGTGTTCGCATGGGCCTCTTCGGAAAACGT
The DNA here is from genome assembly GCA_946479335.1 of uncultured Archangium sp. The sequence continues at coordinate 1,925 of CAMLFP010000255.1, read as the reverse complement.
GTCGAGATCCCCGGGCCGTCTGGCGCCCACGCGGTCGGCCTCTGCGAGTTCGAGGTCAGTGACCCGCAGCGCCTGGAGACCCTCGGGCCCGCGGCCGCACCGCGTCGCGTGCCCGTCATCGCGTGGTACCCGGCGCTCCCGAACGACGCACCGCGAGAGCCCGCGTTGGACGACGCCGTGCGCGAGGCGCTCTCAGACATGACGCGCGTGCCGAAGCTGATGCTGCGACCCGGCACCTCGTCCGCGGTGCGCGACGCGGCCGCCGCGCCCGGGCGTTTCCCGGTGGTGCTCTTCAACCACGGGCTCGGCTCGTTCCAGAAACAGAGCGCGTCGCTGCTGCAGGAGCTCGCCAGCCACGGCTTCATCGCGCTGAGCATCGGGCACCCCTTCGAGTCGCTGGTGGTGCAGTACCGCGATGGCGCGACGGTGAAGTGGCGCCGCGACCTCCCCGCGTGGCGCGCGATGGAGGCCGGCATGAAGGACCTCGAGGGCGCCCTGAACGAAGCCGCGCCGCTGCTCCAGCGCGCGAGGGCGAGCCACGACGCCGCGGCGCTGCACGAGGTGATGACCGCGATGGCGAAGCTGCCCGGCTACGCGCCGCTGCCGGAGGTGATGGAGCGCTGGGCCGACGACACGCGGCAGGTGCTCGACCACCTCCCGGGGCTCGACGCCGGCACACCCGCAACCCCGCTGAAGGGCGTCGTTGACGCGTCACGCGTGGGCGCCTTCGGCCACTCGCTGGGTGGAATGGTCGCGGGCCTGCTGGCGATGCACGAGCCGCGCATCCTCGCGGGGATGAACTTCGACGGCGCGCAGCTCCCGACGCCGGGCGGGCCGTGGGCGCTGCGCGTGCCGTTCTGCTTCGTCTACGCCGACGTGGCGAAGGTGGGCGCCACGGTGGTGGCCAATGAGGGGATGAACGACGGCCTCCTCACCGACGCGCCTGCGGGGAGCTGCGGGGTGTGTCTCACCGGCGCCGCGCACCTCAACTTCACCGACATGAACAACGTGGCGATGATGGCGAAGGCGCTGGGCTCCATCGACCGCGCCGAGATGGCGCGCGCGCTGCGGGGGCTGACGGTGGGCTTCTTCGCGCACCACCTCACCGGCGCGCCGCTCACGGGCTTCGCGCCTTCACCGGTGGTGCGCTTCACTCGACCGCCGGGCTGATCACCCCTCGGGCGCTTCGTCCCAGCGGGGCGGCTTCCACGCGCCCTGCGGCGCCTCGAAGAACGCGTCGGTCGAGACCACCAGCTTCTCGAAGGGCGCCCGGTCGAAGCGGATGCGCCCCAGCTTCGGGAGCTGGCCGATGACGTCGGCCTCCACGGCCACCATGTTGGTGTGCCCGCGCAGCGCCAGCTTCCCGGTCGTCAGGTTGTCGACGCGGTAGTGGAAGTCGACCGCCACGCGCCCCAGCTTCGTCAATGCGCAGCGCACCGAGAGCGCGTCGTCGTAGCCGATGAAGTTGTCGTAGCGCACGTTGAGCTGCCGCAGCGCGAGGTACCAGCCCTTGCGGTACAGCTCCGCGGCGGGCACGCCGAAGCGGCGGAAGAAGCCCTCGCGGGCCTGCTCGAACCACACCGCGGCGCAGCGGTGGTGCACGAAGCCCAGGCCGTCGGTCTCGGAGAAGGTGACCCGGTGCTCGAAGTGCGACGTGACGTCATCCCAACGCGACATGCGACGCGCGTAGCACGTTCAATTGTTCGAACAACAGGCCAGCGCGTGGGCGACGCTGCAGTTCGAGTTGGTGATGTAGCCGTTGGCGTTGACGATGTACGCCGTGTCCGAGGTGGTCGACTCCGTCCACCCTCCAGACGCGCTCTTGTAACAGGCGCTCTCCACGCGCGAGCCGTTGCTGTCGCGCTCATAGTCGACCCACGCGCCACCGGCTCCGGGCGACGCGCTGGTCTCCGCGCGGGAGTAGT
>CAMLFP010000254.1 GCA_946479335.1 uncultured Archangium sp. | reverse complement strand
GACATCGTGGTCGACTCCGACCGCCCTACGAACCGCGTGCGCTCGCGCGCCGCTTTCGATCCACAGAGCAGGATCTTCATTTTGTACGGAGGCACAGATGGGGCGAGCGAACTGGACCTCAACGAGGTGTGGCGCTTCACCGTGTCAGGGGCAACATGGAGTGGCGCATCGTTCCCCCCGGTCTACGGATCGCTGGGAAATGATGGCGGTACGAGTGACGATGGCGGGATGTTGATCGACGGTGGCTATGGGACGTCGGTGCCGCCACGTACGCTTGGTGCTTTCTATGACGGCAGCCCGGTGTACCTCTTCTCGGGCGTGCGCGACGTGCGCGGCGTCAATGGCGCGACGCCGCAGGTGATTGGTGACTTCGTGCAGTACGACGACGTCGCCGACGAGTGGACCGTCGCCTCCACGCCGCAGGGCCCGGAGGCGCGCTTCGCCGCCGGCCACGTGGCGCGCGACGGCGTGCTGTACCTCTTCGCGGGCTCGTACATCCAGGGCGCGGCCGACGTGCGGCCCGAGGCCGACACCTGGGCGTACAACACCGACGGCGGCACCTGGCGGCTCCTCAACGACGGCGGCGTCGGCGCGGGCACCACGGCCGACGGAGGGGCGTACGCGTTCCCCACCGCGCGCATCTTCGGCAGCCTCGTCGCGCGCTGAGCCGCACGTTCTCCGGGCGACTCCGAGAACAGCGGCTTGCGGAAGTCGTCGCGTTGGCCGGAGCCTCGGTGAGGTCGGTGGCCAGTTCGGGCGTCCAGGCCCCGGGCGTTCACGCGAAGCGCGCGTAGAGCTCGCGCAGCCTGGTCTTCAGCACCGCCCGTGGCGGGAGCAGCGACTGGTACTCCGCCACCAGCGTCGGTGACGCCGTGCGCGCCAGCGCGTATTCCACGACCGCGTCGTCTTTCCCCGCGCAGAGCAGCACGCCGATGGTGGGCCGCTCGTGCGGCTTCTTCACGTCGCGGTCGAGCGCCTCCGCGTAGAAGCTCAACTTCCCGAGGTACTCGGGCTCGAAGCGGCCCACTTTCAGCTCGAACGCGACGAGGCACTGCAGCTCGCGGTGGAAGAACACGAGGTCGATGGCGAAGTCCTGCGCGCCGACCTGCACCGGGTACTCCGAGCCGACGAAGCAGAAGTCGCGCCCGAGCTCGCAGATGAAGCGGCTCAGGTTCTCCAGCAGCGCGGTGTGGAGGTCTTTCTCGGAGTGGCCGTCGGGAAGCCCGAGGAACTCAAGCGCGTAGGTGTTCTTGAACTCGCGCGCGGCCTCCGGCGTGAGACGCGACGTCGTCGCGCGTGGCCGGGCTCGCAGCGCCGCACCCGACGCGAGCTGTCGCCGCAGCTCACGTTCGGACCAACGGCCTTTGATGGCGGAGAGCACGTAGAACTCCCGCGCTTCGGGCAGCGAGCTGTGCCCGAGGATGCGGAGGTGATGGGTCCACGGCAATTGTCGTAGCAGCGCTACGACTTTCGGCTTCTCGCGGTACGCCTCGAAGAACTGCCGCATACGAAAGAGGTTCGACCGGGTGAAGCCGCGCTGCCCCGGGAACCGCCGGGCGATTTCGCGTGCCAGCTCCTCCACCACGCCCGCGCCCCACTCGGCGCGCTCGAGCTTCCGGCTCAGGTAGGCGCCGAGGTCCCAGTAGAGGCCGACCAGCTCGGTGTTGACGGCCTGGTACGCGCGCCCTCGCGCCTCCTCGATGAGCGAGAGCACTTCGTCAAACCGAGTGGTGAGTGTCTTCTTCTGTGTGCGTGCCACGCCGCCTCCCGAACCGGTGAAGCGCGCACAGTACCGACGGGGTCCGACATGTGACGGGCGCTACCGCCGGCGCAGCAGCGTCCACGTGGCGAAGAACTCGGCGTCGAGGTTGGTGCCGTCGGCGTCCCACTCCAGGGCGCGGCCCATGGCGCGCATCGCCGCGCTGTCATCGACGTCGAAGCCCAGCACCTCGAAGCCCGCCGCCGTGAGCTGCTCCTTCGACCACGGGCAGCGGCCGTCGGCCATCGGCAGGTACGTCGGCTGTTGCTTCGGCGCGATGTTGTAGATGAGCCACAGCCCGCCGGGCTTCAGCTCGCGGCGAATCGTCGCCAGCAGCGTTGCGTCGTCGCCGAGGTCAATCTGCGGTTTGGCGCCGGGCGGCTCCGCGGGGTGCACGTAGCCGCGCTTCATCGTGTTCTTCGAGAGCCACAGCGAATACCCGCTGCCGATCTCCTTCACGAGGCGCGCGTCGTGCGGGAAGTACCCGTGGTGCAGCCGCACGGAGCCGGCGCCCACCTTCCCCGTGAGTGACTTCGCGGCGAGCGGCAGCAGCGCGTCGACCTCCACGCCGTGCACCTCGGCGCCGAGGCGCGCCAGCATCACCAGCTGGCCTGCGTTGCCGTAGCCGAAGTCGAGCACCTTCGCGCCGGCGGGCTTGAAGCCGTGCGCGGCGAGAATCTCCAGCGGCCGCGCGTAGCCGAGCGGGTCGGTGATGCGCGCGTAGACGAACTCGTCATCGATGGCGCGCGCCACGAGGTCTGCGTCGGGCACCTCGCGCGCCTCACAGCGTTGTTTGTCGGGCGTGCAGTACGCGGTGCCGGGCGTGATGGGCGGCAGCGTCTGCACGTTGGCCAGCCACTGCTTCACCCACGGGCTCTCGACGCGTGGCTCCAGCTTCTGCGCGAGGCGGCGGAGCTCCGGCAGCGTGCCCGCGTCGGGCGCCTGCGACAGCACCAGCAGCAGCGTGGCGGTCAGCATGCGCGACACCGTACTTCAGAAGACGTACATCGCGCCCAGCACGCCGCTGACACCCGCGCCGAGGTACTTCGAGGTGCCGTCGACGTCGAGCTGCCCCACCACCGTCAGCGTGAGGCGGAGCCCGCCGGCCACCTTCCACGTCAGCTTGCCGGTGAGGGCGTGCATCGCGCCGAGGCCGGAGGTGAAGAGGCCGAACTGGTAGTTGAAGCGCAGCGTGACGCGCTTGAAGCGGTGCAGCACCTGCGGCCGCAGCGAGAACAGCAGCGGAGAGACGGGCACGCCCACGCCGAAGTCTTGCCGGCCGGCGATGACGGGCGAGAAGTAGCCGACGTCTGCGGGGTCGGTGTCGTACGCGTAGACCGCGCCCTCGAGGCTCAGGTCGGTGTCGAGGAAGAGCGTCGCGGTGTACGTCGCGGCGAAGCGGCCCTGCCACAGCGGCGTGCTGACGCCCTCGACCAGCCGGCACGCGTCGACGTCGGGCCGGCGCGCGCACACCCGGCGCACGAAGTCGGAGGCCGGGCCGTCGCCGAGGCGCACCTGCTGGAAGATGTCGTAGCGGTTGAGGCCCGCGCTGACGTCGAGGGCCGACTCGAAGTTGCTGAAGCCGCCCGTCATCCAGCCGGCGACGAGCACGCCTCCCAGGCTGTACGAGCTGCTGTCGATGGTGACGTCGACCGCGCGCGACTCGCCGTTGCGCGGGTCGGTCACCACCTCGCGCGTGGAGTTGGTCTGCGCCGCCGGCGGGCTGCCCGAGAGCGCGAGCATGAACATCCAGTTCGGCTTCGGCAGCCACTGCGCGCCCAGCGAGAAGCGGAAGATGTCGCCGCCCTTGCTCGAGCTGGTCTGCGTCTTCGTCGGGAGGTCGCGCAGGTAGCCCGCCAGCGCGAAGAGCGAGAACGCGTCGCTCACGTCGTACGCGCCGCTGGCCGAGACGCCCACGCCGCCGCTGCGCGGGTTCACGGAAGAGGGAGAGGTGTACGCGCCCGACACCTCGAGGCCGACGTCGTGTGCGCGGGCCGGCCTCGCCACCAGCGCGAGGCCACACGCGGCGCTGAGCCACACCGCGGCGCGTCGCGGGGCGCGCGTAGAGCTGCCGGTGGGCTGCGAGGCGCTCACGCCCATCGGTAAACCCGGCGCCCGTGCTGTGGTTGCAGGCGCTTCGTCGGCGCGGAGAGCGGTGCGTGTGCGGTCCGTGCCTGCGTTCCCGGTGTGCGCGTTCTCACTGTGCGCACGCACGGCGTGTGACTGCGCAGCGTCCGCGTACCCGGTGCTCGGATGCGCGCCGCGGTCCGCTCTGGCATGCACACCGCGCGCGGTCGAGATGACGCGCACCGCGAGGAGCCGCCGTGTGCACGCCGCGCCCGACTCACACGCGCCAGTCGTCGCTGTTCGACAGCACCTGCTGCGCGGTGCGCGTCATGCGCTCCGAGGCGAGCCGCAGCACGCGCGACTTCACCTCGTCGTTGCTCGCGAGGATTTTGCGGAACGTGTCGGCGTCGACCTTCAGCGCCACGCCGGTCTCCTTCGCGGCGACGCTGGCGGTGGCCGGCAGGCGCGAGACCACGGAGATTTCTCCGAAGACGTCGCCCTCCTTCAGGTCGGGGAAGACGCCGCCATTCTTCAGGTACACCCGGCAGCTCCCGCGCAGCAGCAGGTGCACCGCGTTGCCCGGCGTGCCTTCTTCGACCAGCACCTGGTCTTTCGCGAAGGGCGTCGGGGTGAAGGCCATCGACAGCGCCCAGCGCTGCGAGGGCGTCAGCGCGCCGAAGAGCGGGTTGGCGCGCACCACGTTGGCCAGCAGGCGCTCGCGGAAGAAGTTGTCGAGGCCCACCTTCACCGCCGGGTGCCGCGCGATGAGCGACTCCATCGCCGCGCGGGGGAAGGCGAGCAGCACCACCGTGTCCTTCGCCTGAATCGTGGCCAGCCGCGGCGCGCCGGTCAGCAGCGCCATCTCGCCGAAGAAGTCACCCTCGTGCATCTCCGCCACCGCGGTGCCGTCGCGCAGCACCTGCACCGTGCCCTGCGCCAGCGCGTACATCGTGTCGCCGGGGTCGCCTTCCTTCAGCACCGTCTCTCCCGGGGCGTAGACGCGCGCGTCCATCGCGTCCTTCAGCAGCGCCATGAAGGCTTCGGTGTCCAACGACGAGAAGAGGGGAATCGACGGGAGCTCGCTCTTCGGGGGCGGCGGCGGCTCGGCCTCGAAGATGAGGTCTTCCAGCGCAATCTCCACGCCGGCGTCGTCGGAGGTGACGGGCGCGACCGCGGGCACCACGGGCGAGAGCGACGAGACGTCGAGCTTCGGCGCTTCGACGGCGGGCGGCGGCTTCGGCGGGGCGCCTTTGGGGTCGCGCGCGGCGTACAGCGTGGCGAGCTGCTGCTGCGTCGCCTCGTGCTTCGGGTCCATCGTGAGGATGACCCGGCACAGCGCGGTGGCCTTGAAGAAGTGGCCGGCCTCGGCGTAACGCCGCACGGTCTCGGAGAACTCGGTGATGGCCTCCGCGTTGCGGCCGGCGCGCTGGAGCAGCTCCGCGACCTTCTGGCGCACGGTGACGTCGCCCGGCACGGCCTTCAAGATGCGTTGGTATTCCTCCAGCGCGGCGGAGCTCTTGCCCTGTGCAAAAAGCTGCGCGGCGCGGTCCTTCTGGCGGCGAACGGCGTCGAGAGACATGGAGCGGGTTATACGCCGACTCATGCCCCACCATGGACTCACGTCGGCGCAGGCCGCGGCATTGCTGGCCCAGCACGGGCCCAACGAGCTGCAGCGCGAAGAAGGCACCAGCCCGTGGCGCCTGTTGTTCGAGCAACTGAAGAGCCCGCTCATCCTGCTGTTGCTGGCGGCGTCCATCGTCTCCGGCGCGCTGGGCGACGTGGTGGAGGCGGCGGCCATCATCGCCATCGTCATCATCAACGCGCTGGTGGGCTTCTTTCAGGAATACCGCGCCGAGAAGGCGGTGCTGGCGCTGCGCGGGCTGACGGCGCCGCGGGCGCGCGTGCTGCGCGACGGGCAGGCGACGATGGTGGCCGCGCGTGAAGTGGTGCCCGGTGACGTGCTGCTGCTCGACGGTGGCGACCTGGTGGCCGCCGACGCCGCGGTGCTGGAGGCCCACGCCCTCACCACCAACGAAGCGACGCTGACCGGCGAGTCGGTGCCGGTGGAGAAGTCGACGCAGCCCGTCGCGCCCGACGCCCCGCTGGCCGAGCGCCACGACGCCGTCTTCATGGGCACCTCGGTGGCGACCGGCACCGGCCGCGCGCTGGTGCAGGCCACGGGCGCGAAGACGCAGCTGGGCAAGATCGCCGACCTCCTCGCCAACGCCACGCAGCAACAGACGCCGCTGCAGCTCCAGTTGGAGAAGGTGGGGCGCTCGCTGCTGTGGCTGTGCCTCGGCGTGGTGGCGGTGGTGGCGGCGCTGGGCTTCTGGCGCGGCATGCCGTGGTTGGACCTCTTCATGTCGTCCATCTCGCTGGCGGTGGCGGCGGTGCCGGAAGGGCTGCCGGCCATCGTCACCATCGCGCTGGCGCTGGGCGTGCGGCGCATGGCGGCCAGCAACGTGCTGGTGCGCAAGCTGCCGGCCATCGAGGCGCTGGGCAGCGCCACCGTCATCTGCACCGACAAGACGGGCACGCTGACGCGGGGGGTGATGTCGGTGCGCGAGGTGGTGGGCGAGGAGCTCCCGGTGATGCGCGCGGCGGCGGCGTGCTGCGACGCGGAGCTGACGGAGAAGGGCGGCGTCGGCGACCCCACGGAGCTCGCCATCCTCGAGAAGGCGCGCGCGCTGGGCGTGGAGAAGGCGGCGCTGGAGAAGGAGAACGCCCGCGTGGAGGTGCTGCCCTTCGATGCGGTGCGCAAGCGCATGTCGATTCTGCGCGCCGACGGCGTGCTGTACGTGAAGGGCGCGGTCGACCTGCTGCTGCCGCTGTGCACCTCCGGCACCGAGGGCATCGCCGAGAAGAACGCGGCGCTGGCGGCGCGCGGGCTGCGCGTGCTGGCCATCGCGGTGGGGCGCGGGAAGGTGGAGGAGGACCTCACGCTGCTGGGCCTCATCGGCATGGCCGACCCGCCGCGGCCCGAGGCCATCGAGGCCATCGCGCGCGCGCACGAGGCGGGCATCGAGACGGTGATGATGACCGGCGACCACCCGGTGACGGCGAAGGCCATCGCGCAGGAGCTCGGCCTCGGCGACCACGTGCACGCGCGCGTCACGCCTGAAGACAAGCTGCGCATCATCCGCGAGCTGAAGGCGAAGGGCGAGGTGGTGGCGATGACCGGCGACGGCACCAACGACGCGCCGGCGCTCAAGGAAGCGCACGTGGGCATCGCCATGGGCCTCACCGGCGTGGAGGTGACGCGCGAGGCGGCCGACCTGGTGCTGGCCGATGACAACTTCGCCTCCATCATCAACGCCGTGCGCGAGGGGCGCGGCATCTACGACAACATCCGCAAGACGCTGGTGTACCTGCTGGCGGGCAACACCGGCGAGCTGCTGGTCATCTTCGGCGCGTCGCTGGTGGGGCTGCCGCTGCCGCTGCTGGCGCTGCACATGTTGTGGGTGAACCTGGTGACCGACGCGCTGCCCGCGCTGGCGCTGGTGATGGACCCCGCGAGCGCCGACGTGCTGCGCCGCCCGCCGCGCCCGCCGTCGGAGCCGATGCTGGGCCGCGCAGAGTGGGTGCGCGTCACCATCGGCGGGGTGCTCATCGCGGCCACGGTGCTGGTGGCCTTCGTGTGGGAGCTCGACACCGACACGCTGGAGCACGCGCGCACGCTGGCGTTCTCCACGCTGGTGTTCGCGCAGATCTTCAACGTGATGGCCTTCCGTCACCTCTCGCGCGTCTCGTTCGAGGTCGGGCTGTTCTTGAACTGGCGGTTGCTGCCGATGATGGCCGCGACCATCGCGGTGCAGGTGGGCGTGGTGGCGCTCCCGTGGAGCAACGAGCTGATGGGGCTCGGTGACTTCAGCTGGCGGGTGATGGGGCTCTCGTTCGCGCTCGGCCTGGTGCCGGTGACGGTGCTGGAGGTCGGGAAGCTCGTGCGCCGCCTGGTGTCGGCGAAGCGGGCGTAAATCCCCTCTCCCACGGGGAGAGGGTCCGCGAAGCGGGGGTGAGGGGCGCGACGCGAGGCGCAGCTGTACGAACGACGTTACGCCCGGAGTCGCTGACGTTGTCGCGCTGCGCTCCTCCCGGCTTCTCGCGCGCGAGGGATCCTCTTCGGGTCTGCGACGTTACGCTCGCGTCGCGGCGGCGGCGTCCAGCACCGTCGCGTGCGACGACGCCGTCAGCGCGTGGAAGCGCGCGGAGAAAATCGGGTCCATCATCAGCAGCGCCTCGGCGACGCGTTCACGCGCGTGGTCCGGCCAGCGCGGCGTCAGCGCTGGTTGATCCGCCGCGTCGGGCCGCGCGAACACCGACACCTCGTCGGCCGGCACCAGCGTCAGCAGCGCATCGCTCGCCGCCACCTGCGCCGCCACGCGCATCAAGAACACCCGCGTCGCGCCA
>CAMLFP010000253.1 GCA_946479335.1 uncultured Archangium sp. | reverse complement strand
GGCAGCTTCACCGCCGACCAGGCGCGCAACCGAGAGAGCCTCACCCGCCTCGAGCAGCTCGCGCAGCAACACCCGGCGATGCAGGTGCGCCTCGGTCATCAATGAAAACCCGATGACGTAGAAGGCGCGTCGCCTAGAGTTTCCCGCATGCACGCACTCTCGTTGCTGGTCGCGTTGTCGCTGTCTGCAGGGCCCGATGGCAACGCCGCGTACGAGAAGCTGAAGACACTCGAGGGCTCATGGAAGACGGCGAGCAAGGAAGCGCCCATCTTCGTCTCGCTGCGCCTGGTGGCCGGGGGGACGGCGGTGGTGGAGACCACGACCGACGCCTCCAGCCGCTCCAACATGGCCGCGGTGACGGTGTACGCGGTCGAGAACGGTGAGCTGGTCGCCACGCGCCACGACGCCACCGGCGCCACGCGCTTCAAGTTGAAGGACGCGAGCGACGGCGCGCTCCGGTTCGCTGACGGCGCGAAGACGCTCACCGTCACCATGAAGGGCAACACCCTCAAGCTCGACGCCGGCAAGCAGTCACTGGAGCTGCTGCGCGAGTACGTCGACACCCTCAAATAAGCCATGTGGTTGCAGCTGATGATGTTGCTGGGTGGAGGCGTGCTCCTCTACTTCGGCGCGGAGTGGATGGTCGGTGGCGCGTCGGGCCTCGCGCGGCGCCTCGGCGTGCCGCAGCTGCTGGTGGGCCTCACCGTCGTCGCCTACGGCACCTCGGCGCCGGAGATCGTGGTCAGCGTGAAGGCCAGCCTCGACGGCGAGAGCGCGCTCGCGTTGGGCAACGTCATCGGCAGCAACATCGCCAACCTCGGGTTGATTCTGGGCCTCACCGCGCTGGTGAAGCCGCCGATGGTCGAACGCGCGCTGCGGGTGCGCGAGCTGCCGGTGCTGGCGGCCACGACGCTCATGCTCCCGGTGATGCTGTGGGACGGCGTCGTCTCGCGCGTCGAGGGCGGCGTGCTGGTGGGCACGGCCATCCTCTACACGGTGTGGATGGTGCGCGACGCGCGCACGTCACTGCGCGAGGCGGCCGCGGAGGCGAAGACCATGCAGGAGGCCGCTGACGCCGCGGGCGCGCCGTCGGTGCGTGGGCCGCTGCGGCTGACGGTGACCGCGCTGGTGGGGCTCACGCTGCTGGTCATCGGTGGCAACCTCTTCGTCGACGGCGCGTCGGGGCTGGCGCGGCTCCTCGGGCTCTCGGAGCGCCTCATCGGCCTCACCATCGTCGCCATCGGCACCTCGTTGCCCGAGCTGGCCACCAGCCTCATCGCGGCGTACCGCGGCGCCAGCGACCTCGCGGTGGGCAACGTCGTGGGCAGCAACATCTTCAACGTGTTGCTGTGCCTGGGAGTCGCCGCGCTGGTCTCGCCGGTGGTGCAGCCGGTGCGCGAGCTCTCGCTCGACCTCTTCGCGCTCGCGGCGTTGACGGTGGTCGGCATGGTGTCGATGCGCACCGCGCGCTCCATCTCGCGCGCCGAAGGCGGCGTGCTGCTCGCGGGTTACGCGGCGTTTATCGTCGCCCTCGTCGTGCGCTGACGCGGCGCGGCTCGAAGAAAACGGCGCGCCGGAGAACCGCGGGGCGCGCGCTGCGGCTCACACCGGCATGCGAGTCGTCATTCTCGGCGCAGGCGTCTCGGGGCACACGGCAGCGCTGCTGCTGCGCAAGAAGTTGTCGAAGGCGCACGAGGTGGTGGTGGTCACTCCCAACTCGAGGTGGAACTGGATCCCCTCCAACATCTGGGTGGGCACCGGCACCATGACGACGGAGCAGGTGACCTTCGAGCTCGCGCCCATCTACGCGAAGAAGGGCATCGTCTTTCATCAGGCGAAGGCCACCGAGCTGCACCCCGAGGGCGACGCGGCGCACGCGAAGCCGTACATCGCCGCGGAGGGCACCGGCGAGGCCAATCGCGGCCAGCGCGTCGAGCTGGAATACGACTACCTCATCAACGCCACCGGCCCGCGCCTCGACTTCGCGGCCACGCCGGGCCTCGGCCCCGACGGCGGGCATTCGGTTTCGGTGTGCACGGCCTCCCACGCCGCCCACGCGTCGAAGGAGCTGGACGCGCTCGTCGACGCGATGAAGCGCGGCGAGAAGAAGACGCTGGTGGTGGGCACCGGCCACGGCACCTGCACCTGCGAGGGCGCGGCCTTCGAGTACATCTTCAACCTCGAGTTCGAGCTGCGGCAGCGCGGCGTGCGCGAGCAGGCGCGCCTGGTGTTCCTCACCAACGAGGCGGAGCTGGGTGACTTCGGCGTCGGCGGGCTGCACCTGGAGATGGGCGGCTACGTGACGCCCAGCCGCGTCTTCGCCGAGTCGCTCTTCGTAGAGCGCGGCGTGGAGTGGGTGACCGGCGCCCACGTGGAGCGCGTCGAGCCCGGGCGCGTGCAGTACGAGACGCTCGACGGCGCACACCACACGATGGACTTCGACTTCGCGATGCTGCTGCCGCCGTTCGGCGGCGTACCGCTCAAGGCCTTCGATGCGACCGGCGCCGACATCACCGCGCAGCTCTTCAACCCGCGAGGCTTCATGCTGGTCGACGCCGACTACCTCCCGAAGCCGCAGGGCGAGTGGCGCCCCGAAGACTGGCCCGAGCGCTACCAGACGCCGAAGTACAAGAACGTGTTCGCCATCGGCATCGCGTTCGCGCCCCCGCACGGCATCTCCACGCCGCGCAAGTCGGCCAACGGCACCGTCATCACGCCCGCGCCGCCGCGCACCGGCATGCCCTCGGCCATCATGGGGCGCGCGGTCGCCCAGTCCATCGTGGAGATGATCCGCACCGGTACGCAGGAGGCCACGCGAGGCGCCTCGATGGCGCGGCTGGGCGCGGCGTGCGTCGCGTCGGCCGGCAAGAGCGCGCTCTCCGGCACCGCGGCGTCGATGACGATGTTCCCCGTGGTGCCCGACTTCCAGAAGTACCCCGACTCGGGCCGCGACCTGCGCCACACCACCGGTGAGATTGGCCTCGCCGGCCATTGGATCAAACAGCTGCTCCACCACGCGTTCCTCTACAAGGCGAAGGCGAAGCCGTTGTGGTGGGTGATCCCGGAGTGACCATGAACACGCTCGCAATCACCAACACCCCCGGCGCCCGCGACGTGATGCGGCCCACGCGGCGCACGCTCTTCTGGCGCACCTTCGTGCCCTGGCAGTTGCTCCGCTTCGTCATCATCAACCTGAAGATCAGCGCGATGATCCTCAAGTCGCACGACACGCGCGTGCGCGGCTCAATGCCCGGAGAATGAGACCAGCCGCCGCACCGGCACGTCGAGCTTCTTCGCGCCGCCGAGGTCGGGGAGGTCGATGACGAACGACGCGCCCACCACCTCGGCCTTCGCGCGCCGCAGCAGCTCGATGGCCGCGCCCGCGGTGCCGCCCGTCGCGATGAGGTCGTCGATGAGGAGGACGCGCTCGCCCTCGTGCACGGCGTCGATGTGCAGCTCCAGCTCGTCGGTGCCGTACTCGAGCTCGTACTTCGCGCGGTGCACGCGGTGCGGCAGCTTGCCCTTCTTGCGGATCGGCACGAACCCCACGCCGAGCTGCGAGGCCACCGCGCCCCCGAGGATGAAGCCGCGCGCCTCGAGCCCCGCGACCTTCGAGGGCTTGTGTTCTCTCCACGGCGCGGCGAGGCCCTCGACCGCCAGCGCGAACGCTTCGGCGTCGCCCAGCAGCGTCGTGATGTCGCGGAAGAGAATCCCCTTCTTCGGGTAGTCGGGGATGGTGCGGATGGCGCGCGTGAGCCGCTCTTCGGGAGTCATGGCGCGGGAGCGTAGTGCTGCACCACCGCGCGCAGCGCGCTTTCAAGCCGCGTCACCGCCAGCGCGTAGTTCTTCGTGAACTGCTCCGCGGTCGGCGTGTGGTGGTCGACGAAGTCGGTGATGACCTTGAGCAACACCAGCGGCACGCGGTGGCGCTCGCAGACCCATGCGATGCCCGCGGCCTCCATCTCCTTCACGTCAGCGTTCATCGCCGCCATCTGCTTCGCGTCTTCGGGCGTGCAGTCGATGGAGTCGCCGGTGCTCACCACTCCGATTTTGAAGCCCAGCTTCGCGGCCAGCGCCGCGTCGCTCTCCACGGGGAAGTGCCCGCGCCCCATCGCCTCGAACTCGCCCAGCGGGATGCGCCGGTCGTGGAACACCACCGCCTCCGCGCCCAAGTACACGTCGCCGATGGCCGCGCCGCGCGCTTCGAAGCCGCCCGCCGTGCCCGCGTTGATGAGCCGCGACGGTTTGAAGCGCGTCAGCAGCGCGTGCGTGAGCAACGACGCCGGCACCGTGCCCACCGCGTCGACGCCGAAGCGCGGGTGCGTGCCCGCCACGCCCACCACCACGTCGGCGCGCTCGTAGAAGCGGAACCCGTACACCGCGTCGGGCGAGACCTCCGTGAAGCCGCCCGCGTCGAGGAACGGCGCCGCCTCGCCCGCCATCGCGAACTGGATGGCCAGCGTCACGTGAGCACCTCGATGACGTCGCGCGCGAGGGGGAATTCGGCGAGCAGCGCGTCGCGGTTCCCCAGCTCGAACTTCGAGAACTCGAAGGCGGGAGCGACAGTGCAGCCCACCAGACTCCACGCGGAGCCCGCAGCCGGGCGCGAGCCGAACCACGTGCCCGCGGGGACCACGTGCTGCGGCGAGTCGACGGAGATGCGCGTCACCTTCGCGGGCGCGCCGGGCTGCAGCTCGATGACCTCCAGCGCGTCGCCCCGGTAGAAGTGCCAGACCTCGTCGGCGTGGATGCGGTGCAGCCGCGACACCTGCCCGCGCGGCAGCAGGTAGAAAATCGCCGTCGACGCGGCGGAGCGGTGCGTCTCGCGGAAGTACCCGCCCTCGGGGTGCGGCGCGAGGCGGAGGTCAGAAATCAGCGCGTCCATGCGGGCGAACCTAGCGCCGCGAATCGTTTTTCTCCGCGCTGACTCTCACGCCTGCGTATGGCGATTTACGAATACGACTGCGAGCAGTGCGGCACCTTCGAGGTGCTGCAGAAGATGACCGACGCGCCGCTGGAGGCCCACGAGCGCTGCGGCAAGCCCGTCACCCGGCGCGTCTCGCGCTCGTCCTTCGCGCTCAAGGGCGCCGGTTGGTACTCCGACGGGTACTCGTCAGCGAGCGCCAACCCGTCAGGCGCGTGCAGCACTGGCACGTGCGGAACCGGCTCCTGCGGAAGCTGAAGTCTTCGAAGTCTCACCGGAGGTCACACATGTGTAGTCGCGTCGAATGTCCCACCTGTCACAAGCCCACCTGGGCCGGCTGCGGCCGTCACATCGAGCAGGCGCTCGCGGGTGTCCCCCAGGACAAGCGCTGCAAGTGCCGCGAGACGGCGAGCAAGGGCCCGGCCACGAAGGCCGCGGAGTCTGCGCCGTCGAAGGGCTTCTTCTCGTTCTTCGGAAAGTAGCGTCAGCGCGCCGCGCGCCAGTCGCCGGGTGACTTGTTCGCCCAGCGGCGGAACGCGCGGTCGAAGGCGCGCAGCTCCGAGTAGCCCAACAGGTAGGCGATCTGCGTGAGGTCGAGGCGCGCGTCCTTGAGGTACTGGCGCGCGAGGTCGAAGCGCACGTGGTCCAGCACCTCCTGGAACGAGGTCTTCAACTGGCCCAGCCGGCGCTGCAGCGTGCGGCCACTCAGGCTCAAGCGCTTCGCGAGGCGCTCCACGTTGGGCTCGCCCTGCTTCAACGCTTCGCGCAGCGCGTGCCGGAGCTTCTCGATGAGGTCGTCGCTGCGCGGGCGTGACGCGAGCGCCGCCACCGCGTGCTCTTCGAGGAAGGAATACAGCGCCGGGTCGCCGCCCTGCACTGGCAGCTCCAGCGCGGCGGCGTCGAAGGCGAAGCCGTTGTCGGGCGCGTCGAAGCTGACCTCGCTGGTGTGGAGCGCCTGCTGCACCCGCTTGAGGTCGAGCTGCGCGGGCCGGCTGTGCACGAACCACGCGCGCGTCGGTTTGCGGCCGCTCATCTCCACCTGGCTGCGCACGAAGATGGCGCTGACGTACTCGTGGCAGTGCCGCCCCAGCACGCCCGGCTGGCGCGTCACCACGTGCGTGAAGCGCGCCTCGCCGCCCGCCTCGGTGAGGTGAAACGAATGGTCTGGCCCGAGGATGGCGTTGAACCGCAGCACGTTGGCCCACGCGTGGCGCAGCGTCGGGCCCGCGCGCGCGAGGAACTCCACCACGCCGTACGCGCCGCGCGGTGACCACGCCGCCAGCGAGAAGCCGAGGTGCGGGTCGTTCAGCAGCTGCGCCACGTCTTCGGTGAGCGCCGCCAGCACCGACACCTTCGTCGTCACCGCCGTCTTGCCCAGCGGCTGCGCCAGCGCGTCTTTCGGGAGCTCGTACTTCTTCACCAACGGGGTGACGTCGACGCCGCGCTCCTTCGCGTACGCCAGCGTCAGCGGGATGAGCCGCGATTCGAAGGTGAAGTCCCCACGCGCCATCGGCCATCGACTATAGCCGCCGCCGTCGTGAGGTCATTCACCACCGCCGGTGCACCGGGCCGCTGCCCGCGCTGTCTCATCCTCCAGGCGCAGTGCATCTGCGCGCACGTGCCCGTCGTGCCCACGCGCACCGAAATCATCGTCGTGCGCCACGAGCGAGAAGGGTGGAAGTCGACCGGCACCGCGCGCATCGCGCAGTTGGCCATGCCGAACCTGCGCATCATTGAGTACGGCGAAGATGCCGAGCCTGCGAAGTCGGCGCTGGTGTCTGAAGTCGCGGGGGCGTGTTTGCTGTTTCCTGGTGATGACGCGGTGACGCTGCGCCCCTCACCCCTCGCTTCGCGAGACCCTCTCCCCACGGGAGAGGGGTTTTCCCGTGTCATCGTGCTCGACGGCACGTGGCGACAGACGCGCAAGATGTTCGCGAAGCTGCCCGCGCTGCACGGCGTGCCGAAGGTGCAGCTCCCTGCGGGCGCGGCGAAGGTGCTGCGGCTGCGCGAGTCGACGTTCGAAGAAGGGCGCTCGACGCTGGAGGCCATCGCCGAGACCATCGAGCTGCTCGAGGGCAAGGACGTCGCCGCGCCGCTGTACGCGCTGCACTCCGACTACGTGGAGCGCGTCTTCCGCGCCCGCGGCGTGTGGGAGCAGAAGCGCGGCGTCGAAAAAGCGTAGCCAATGCGCTTTTTCGACCGCGCGCGTGACGGGCTATACGCGAGCCATGCTGCAGGTCCTCGACGGCGACATCCGCTGCACGCGCATCTTCGACGTCGCTGACACCATCGCGCTCGAGAAGTGCCGCGACATCATCACCGCAGGGGGCGTCGACATCCGCCGCTTGTCGCTGCGGCGCGAGGGCAGTGAGTACATCCAGCTCTCGGAGCCGCCGCTGCTGGTCTCGCTGGGCGCGCGCAGCTTCACCATCGCCGGCGCTTCGCGCGACGTGAAGCTCGACGCGGCGTTGTTTCATCACGGCGCCATCTCCATCTCGGTGCGCGTGCCCATCACGCGCGGCGCGACGGTGGCGCAGCTCATCCCCCTCGCCGACGAGCTCTACGACTCGAAGGCGCTCGACGCGCTGGCGTTGGAAGAGGTGAACAAGCTGCGCAAGACGCTCGCGCCGTGCATGGAAGACGCGCACCTCTTCGAGCAGAACGAGAGCTACGCGGTCGTCTTCGTGCGCGAGCTCGAGGGCAAGCCGCTGGCGCAAGAGGTGCTGGCCGAGCCGGGCATGGCGCGGCTGCTGCTGGGTGAACAGCGCGAGCCGCTGCTCTCGAAGTCAGAAGAGGCGGAGGTGCTCGACAACCACTTCAGCTACACGCCCAGCGACCTGGTCATCGTCGAGTGGAACGCGGCGTTCGTCTACGAGCCGTCGGGCAGCGAAGACCTCGTCGACCTGCTGGAGATCGCCAACGCGCAGCTGCTCGAGCTGCGCTTCTACGACGCGGAGTTGGATACGGCGCTGCGCCACATGTACGACGTCGTGGGGCGGCCGAACTCGCTGCTGTTCTCTCCGTACAAGGGCGCGCTGCGCGACCAGCTGCGAATCCTCATCGAGCTCTCGGAGTTCATCGAGCGCGTGGAGAACGCGCTGAAGATCGTCGGCGACGTGTACCTCGCGCGCGTCTACGAGGCGGCGCTGCGGCAGTTCCGCATCCAGAAGTGGACGGAGCAGGTCTCCCGCAAGCACCGGCTACTGCAGCAGACGTACGAGCTGCTCAAGGGCGAGGTCGACACCGGCCGCGCGCTGACGCTGGAGGCGCTGGTGGTCATCCTCATCGTGCTGGAGCTGGTGCTGGCGCTGCTGCG
>CAMLFP010000252.1 GCA_946479335.1 uncultured Archangium sp. | reverse complement strand
GTCGGCGCGATACGCGTGGCGGATGACGCGCAACGGCCGCACCACGCCGCCACGTGAGAGCCCGGAGTACGCGCGCGCCGCCTCCCACAGGCTGACCTCGCCGTTGCCCAGCACCAGCCCGAGCCCGTAGTGCTCCGCGTCTTGCGTGAGCGACTCGAAGCCCGCGGCGTGGAGCGTGTCCAACGCGGTGCCGATGCCGATGTCGTCGGCCACGCGCACCGCCGGCACGTTGTACGAGTTCGCCAACGCTTCGCGCGCGCGCACCGGGCCGTGCAGTCGGCGGTCGTAATTCTTCGGCGCGTAGCTGCCCTTGGGCGCGTTGAAGGCGAGATCGAGATCGGGGATGACGGTGGCGGGCGTATAGCCGCGCGTGAAGGCCTCCGCGTAGATGAAGGGCTTGAGCGCCGAGCCGGGCTGCCGCCGCATCTGGATGCCGTCGTTCTGACCTTCGATGCCTTCGTTGAAGAAGTCGGCGGAGCCGGCGTACGCGAGCACCTCGCCGTTCTGGTTGTCGACGACGACGGCGGCGGCCGAACCGACGCGGCGATCCGCCAGCCGCGTGATCTCCTCGGCGATCTGCTCCTCGACACGCGGCTGGAGGCGCGGGTCCAACGTGGTCTCGATGACCGCCGCGTCACGCAGGCCCCAATCATCGAGGTGCGCGGCGACGTAGTTCACGAAGTGTGGCGCCTGGAACGTCGCGCGGAAGTGCGAGAGATCCACCGGCTCCGCGCGCGCGACGGCGACGTCTTCGCTGGTGGCCAGCCCGGTCTCCTGCAGGCGCGAGAGCACCCAGTCGCGGCGCTCCGCCACACGCTTCGGCTTGCGGTACGGGTCGTACGCCGACGGTCCGCGCGGCACCGACGCCAGCAGCGCCGCTTCACCGAGCGACAGATGTTCGGCCTTCTTTCCGAAGTAGAGCTGCGCCGCGGCCTCAAGCCCGAAGGTGTTGTTCCCGAAGGGGATGCGGTTCAGGTACTGCGTGAGGATCTCGTCTTTCGACAGGTGCGCGTCGAGGCGCAGCGCCCACAGCGCCTCCTGCATTTTTCCGAACAGCGTGCGCTCCCGCGGCACCAGCGTGCGCGCGAGCTGCTGCGTGATGGTCGAACCGCCGGCGACCACCTTGCCCGCCGAGAGGTTCTGCTTCGCGGCGCGCAGCATCGCGGTGGGCGAGACGCCGTGGTGTGAATCGAAGCGATGATCTTCCGCCGCGAGGAACGCCGCGCGCACCTGCGGAGAAATCTCCGCGCGCGTGATGGGGGTCGAGCGCCCGTCGTCGCGGCTGCGCAATTCACGCAGCAGCCCGCCCTCGCGATCGAGGACCTTGAGCGAGACGATGGGTTGGTAGTCGAGCAGCCCGTTCGGCAACGGCGCAGCGATGAACGCGACCACCGGCGTGAGCGCGAGCACGACCAACCACAAAACCCCTCTCCCCCGGGGAGAGGGTCTCGCGGAGCGAGGGGTGAGGGGCGAATTGTTGAGCTTCTTCGTCATGCAGCCCTCACCCCACCCTCTCCCGCTCGCGGGAGAGGGGGTTGCTTCGCTTTCGTTATTTCTGCGTCACGCCCGCGGGCAGCTCGACGCTGAATGAGCCACCTTCGCTGCGGCCCCACACCTCGGGCTCGTACATCAGCTCGCCGCGTGCGGGCTTGAGCACGAAGGTGCCGGGCGTCGTCGCGCGCGCCACGAAGCTGGTGACGTGGATGCCCGGCGGCAGATGGTCGGCGAACACCACCACGCGGCTGTCGCGCATCTCGACGTGGTTGAACGGCGACCAGAAGCGGTAGCGCCACGGGTTGTCGTCGTAGTTCTCGTCGGCGTCACCGCCCTCGCCGTCTTCACCCATCTCCTCGTCGTACCCGACGCCGCGCTGCTCCTCGTCGGGCGCGCGGGTCTGCGACGCGGTGGTGGCCAGCGACGTGTCGACCGGCTCGAGGCCCGCCGGCAGCGGCACCTCGAAGGCAGCCCAGTGACGTTCCTGATTCGTCGCCACGCGGAGGCGGATGCGCACGAGGTCACCCGCGTAGAACTTCAGCGACTGCCCGCCGCCGACATAGGGCTCGAACCAGCGCTGCACGAAGAGCCCGTTGTCGAGCGGCTTCGTGGGCAGCTCCTTCGGCGCGTACTTGAGGAGCGCGGAGTAATAGAGGACGCCCGCGCCCTCCTTCTTGAAGGTGAGCTTCTGCTCGGCGCCGTTGGTCTGCGTCAGCAGCTCCTTCATGCCGATGGTCTTCGTCTGCGGCTGCATCGAACGGCCCTGGAAGGCCTGCGTCATCAGCTCGCCCGCGCCCATCATCAGCGAGGCCTTGAAGTCGGGCGTGTCCTTCTCCTTGGTGCGGAGCACCTGCGTGAGGCCGATGAGCGACCACGCCGCTTCTTGCGTGGTGCGCCACTCGCCGTCGCCCTGCCGCACGCCGGTGAGGTACTTCGCCATCTTCCCGACGTAGGGGTGGTCGGGCGAGATGTCGGTGAGCGCCTGCAGCACCGCCCCCGTCGTCCGCGTATCGGAGTTGAAGAGCGTCGCGTACGTGTCGGAGTTCGTCTCCGCGAACGAGAGGCCCTTCGGCGATTCCTTCGCGTGGTTGAGGATGTCCTGCAGCAGCGCGTTGGCCTGCTTGCGATCTCCCCCGCCGACGAACATCGCGTTGGCGAGCAGCGCCTTGCTGAAGAGCGAGAGCTTCTCGCGCCGCGCGTACAGCTCCGCGTAGCTCGACACCTTGGGCTTCTTCATGCGCGCCAGCACGTAGCTGGCCAGCACGCGCGTCTCGTCGCCGCAGTACAGCGGCGCCCAGCACGACCCGCAGTTCCCGCCCACCACCTGCGTCAGGTAGCTCTCCGCTTTGGTCAGCGTCTGCTTCGGCACCGCGAAGCCCACGTCGTTCGCGCGCGAGAGCGCCATCGTCGCGTACGCGGAGGTCCACGGGTCGTGGCAGATGGCGTCGGGCCAGTAGCGGAAGCTGCCGTCGTCATCCTGCAGGCTGACGATGCTCTTCACCGTGGCGTTGATGACGTCGTCGGGGTTCTTCTTGTCGGAGACGTCGAGCGTGCCGAACAGGTACGTGTTGAGCCACGCGTTCATCTCGTCGTCCTTCGCCGCCTTCTTCTCGTTGCGCCCCGGCCAGGGGATCTTGAATTCACCGGCGATCTCGCGAAGCGCGATGAACGGCACCAGCCGCGAGCTCTGCTGCTCGAGGCAGCCGTAGGGGTACTCGATGAGCTGCTGGAAGCCGCGATCGAAACCCGCGAGCGAGGTCGACGCCATGGTCACCGTGAGCCCGCCGCGATCTTCGTAGACGGCCTTCGGCGGCACGATGCCCTCCACGCGCGTGTCGGTGGTGTCGCCGTACGTGGCGACCGCGTCCATCTCCACCGGGAGCTCGATGGGGAGCACCTGCTCCACGCCGTCGGTCGCGCCCGCGCCCTTCACCAGGAAGCGGAACTTCGCGTTGCCCGCGCGCACGCCCTTGAACGCGAAGCGCACCTCGCGCGGCGCGCCCTCGTTGATGGTCACCTTCTGCTCCGGAGCGCCGGAGAGTTCCGCGCCGCCTTCGACGCTGGCCGTCACCGTCACCTCACCCGCGGCGCCGCCGTGCGCGTGCACCACCACGCCGGCCTCGAAGCTGTCACCGACGCGCGCGAAGCGCGGCAGCGCGGGCAGCGCCATCACCGGCTTGTTCACCTGAATCGACGCCTCGCCGCTGCCGAACTTGTCGGCCGCGGTGATGACCACCGCCATGATGCGGAAGGTCGTCAGGTTGTCGGGCAGCGTGAAGCTGGTGCTGGCCGCGCCATCCTTGAGCTCCACCGTCGGAGAGAAGAGGACGGTCGTCTTGAAGTCGCTGCGGAAGCCGCCGCCGCTGCCGTCACCGCCACCGCCGCCCTGCTCTTCGCCCTTCTCGCCGTACGAGCGCTTGCGCACGAGGTGCAGCAGCGGCTCGCCGAGGCGCATCGACAGCGGGCGCTCCGGGTAGATGGAGGCGATGGGGTCCGGCACCTCGTACGCCGTCAACCGCAGCACCGCCTCGTCGACGACGTAGAGCGTGACCTCACCGTTCGCGCCCGCGCCCTTGGTGTCCTTCACGTCGAGCGTGACGTTCACCTTCTCGCGAGGCTGGTATTCTTTCTTGTCGGTCTTCACGTTGACCGCGAGGCGCTTGCTCTTCTTCTCGACGTTCAGCTTCACGAGGCCGATGCGCGCGTTGGGCCGGCCGGGATCATCACCGGTCTCGATGCCGCCCTCCTTCACGCGCGGGCGCATCAGCACCACGCCGGCGAACACGTTGGGCACCATGTCTTCGGTGATGGGCACCTCGACGGTTACCACCGAGCCCTTCAGGTTCAGCAGCCGCCGCGAGAGCACACCCTCGCGCTCGACGGTGAAAGCCGCCTTCGCCTCCGGGTACGGAGACTTGATCAGCACCTTCGCCACGTCGCCGACGTCGTAGCTGGTCTTGTCGGTGATCAGTTCCACGCGGTCGGTGTCGTTGCGCTGCCACGCCACCCAGTCGGAGCCGGTCGCATAGATGCCCAGCGACGAGCTGTGCGTGCGGCCCGCGTCGTCCTTGATCTGCGCGCGCACGATGAAGAAGCCCGACGACTCCGGCTTGAACTTGCAGGGCACCGCGCCATCGGCCGAGGTCAGCTCGCACTTGCCGGCGGGCGTCTCCACGGGCTCGGAGATGGTGGTGAACGCGCCCGACGCGTCCTTCTGCTTCACCGACTTCCACTCGCGCTTGGTGATGGTGACGGTGAACGGCTTGCCCGCGGTGCGCTTGCCGTCGGTGTCGACCACCAGCGCCTCGAGCTGCGTCTCGCTGCCCGACGACATGAAGTACGAGGGGGAACGCAGGCCCACGTAGTACTTCGCGGGGTGCACGGTGACGCTGGTGCGGCCCGCGACCGACTGGCGGTTCACGTCGGTGACCTCCGCTTCGAAGGTGTACGTGTACGGCTTCTCACCCGGCGCCTCGGTGACGCCGGCCTTCACCGCGAGCGCGCCCTTCACGTCGGCCTTGCCCTCACCCGACGCGAAGAAGCCGCTCGCCGACTGCGGCTGGTTGTCGTCCCACCACCAGGTCTCCTGCGCGAAGGTGAAGCCGGCACCGGTCTCGGGGTTGAACGAGGTCTCGGTGCGCTGGGCGCTCCACTTCACCTGCACGTCATTCATCGCGCCGCCGAAGAGGTAGCGCGCGTAGACGGTGGCCTCGAGCGCGTCGCCAGCGACGAGGTTCTTCTGCGTGCTCTCCACGTCGACACGGAACTGGGGCGCGCGGTACTCGGCGACCATGAAGCTCTGCGAAACGTTGACGGCGCCGTTGGGCACGTTGCCCGCGGCCTCCACGCGGAAGTAGCCGGTGGGCGATTCCTTCGGGATCTTCACGCTCATCGAGAAGGTGCCGAACTTCGTCACCTTCACCTGCTGCTTCTTCACCTCGTTCTCGCGCGAGTCGGTGACCGTCACCGTCATCACGCCACCCTCCGCGGGCGCGCGGAGCTCGCCGACCACGCGGTAGCGCACCACGCCCTTGATGAAGACCTCGTCGCCCGGCTTGTAGATGCCGCGATCGGTGAAGACGAACGAGTTGGAGTCGGGCTTCTCGCCCTCCCAGCCCTGCGTCAGGCCAAACTCATACGGCTCGACGCCGGAGTTCCAGGTGTTGGCCGTCGCGGAGAAGTCGCCGTCTTTCTGCGCGACGATGACCGCGCGCGAGTACTCCCAATCGTAGCGCGGCGCCTTGAGCTTCAGGTCCTTCACGCCGGGGAGATCGGCGAAGCCCTCGGCGTTGGTCTTGCCGCTCCACGTCTTGGTGCCTTCAGTGTCGAAGACGGAGATGTCGGCGTCACCGACCGGCTGGCCATTCGACAGGCGCGTCACCCACACCAGCGACGACTTCGGGCCGACCTTGATGTGCGCGGCGAGGTCGCTGACCTGCACCAGCTGCTCGAAGCCCTCCTTCGGGCGGTACTCGAGCTGCGAGGAGTTCACGTTCACCAGCACCGCGCCGCTCATCACGCCCTCGCCCAGCACCTTCTGCAGCTTGAGCGGGTGCACGCGCGCGACGTTGCGCGGGTACTTGAGCGTCTCGGTCTCCGAGAAGTCGGCCGCGCGGCCCAGCGCCTTCGACTCCGCGCCGTCACCGTTGGCGACCAGCTTCGCGAGCTCCTCGGGCGTCACCTTCCACATCGAGACGTCGAGGGTGGAGAGGTTCGAGACCTCCACCGGCACGATGGGCGCCGACGCGCTCTTCTCGACGAGGCCCAGCGAGCCGCCGGTGATGAGCGCGGGTGACAGGTCATCGGTGCGCAGCGTGGTGGAGAGCCCTTCGCTCGCGCCCTGCTTGAAGACGTCGCCGACGCCGGCGGTCAGCTCGATCTTGTACTGCACGCCCGGCCGCCACTTCCCGGGGATGCGGATGAGCGGGCTGCGGTTGTCCATCTCCCACTGCGATGACGGCGCGTACGCGGTGACGTTCTCCCAGTCGATCTCCACGGCGGGCGTGACCTTGAGGCGCGTCTTGAGCGTCTCCACGTCGGCCTCGTTGCTGGTGAAGATGACGAGCGGGCCATACGGGCAGCGCCAGTCGCCCTCGCAGAACTTCGCCGAGTCCAACTTCATCTTCCCGTACGTGCGGAACTCGCGGCTGTCGTCGGCCTTCATGGTGAGCGGGCCGTCTTTGCCGTGCAGCGACTCGGGGAGCGTCAGCGAGATGGCGGCGCCGAGCGGCAGCTCCTGCGTGGGCTTGAGCGTGTAGCGGGTCTGCTGGTTGCGGTAGCCGCGATCTTCGTCAGACATCGGGTCCCACGCGCGGCCGGTGCGCTGCGCTTCTTCGCGCTGCTTGCGGCGCTCGTCTTGAATCGAGACCTCCTTCACCACCTTCACGGCGATGGGCTTGCCGTCGGCGGTGAGCTTCGCGGCCTTCTCGAGATCGCCCGGCGCGACGGGCTGGTTGAGCAGCAGGTTGAACTGCGTGTCGGGCTTGAGCCAGCGGTGACCGGCGACGGGCTCGACGTCCTGCCACTGGAGCCGCGGGGTGGTGAAGGTGAAGACGTAGTCTTCCTTGAGCTTCGCGCCGTCGAGGGCGGCGAGGTCCTTGAAGACGGTGACGGTGTAGCTGGTGGAGTACTTGACCAGGCCCTTGGGCACGAACTCCGCGGTGGACGAGCCGAGCCAGCGCCACTCACCATCGAGCGGCGGGTCGAGCTTCGCGAAGGGCTTCTCCTTGTCGCCGGCGCGTTGATCTTCGACCTGCTCCAGCATCTTCACCGGGCGCGAGAAGGTGACGGTGGGGCGCACTTCGCCTTCCTGTTCGCCCTGCGGGCGCGCGCTGACGACGGCGAGGTCACCGTTCGCGCCGGGGAGCGCCTCGGGCGGCACGTCGAGCTTCGGCGCCTCGGGGAGCGGCTGGAGGTCGAGCGGCTTCGCCTCCGTGGTGCCGGTCATCGGCTCGGTGGGCGTGCTGCCCGGCTTCTGGCAGGTGCAGCCGGCAGCGAACAGCAGGCACAGCGGCAGGACTCGACGAATCAACATGGGCTTCCCCTCAAGCAAGAACTGCGCGCAGCGCTTGTACCGCTGATCGCCGAGCGTGGCGTGCGTCATCTGAGCCACGGTGAGGCGCGGCGATTCCCCCTCTCCCGCCTGCGGGAGAGGGTTGGGGTGAGGGCCGCATTCTGCGAAACACGCGACATGCCGACCCGCGAAGTCCACACCGCTGAAGCCGTCGCATGGCTGCGCGAACAACACTTCGGCCCGGAGGTCGCGGTCGTTACCTCGATGCCCGACTCGTCAGAGATCCCCGCGCTCAAGTTCGACGGCTGGCGGAAGTGGTTCAGCGACACCGCGCAGCTCATCTGCGAGCGCGTGGCCGACGACGGAGTGGCCGTTTTCTACCAGACCGACGTGAAGCTCGACGGGCGCTGGGTCGACAAGGGCTTCCTGGTCTCGCTCGGCGCCGAGCGCGCGGGGAGCCACTGCCTCTGGCACAAGGTCGTCTGTCGCGCGCCGGCGGGGCTCACCACGTTCGGGCGGCCGGCGTACGCACACCTGCTGTGCTTCTCGCGCACCAAACGGCTGGAGAAAGCGGAGTCGTTCGCCGACGTGCTGCCGCGGCTGGGCGAGATGACGTGGGCGCGCGCGATGGGGCTGGAGGCGTGCGACGCCATCTCGCAGTTCCTGGTGAAGTTCACGAAGACGCGCGTGGTGGTCGACCCGTTCTGCGGCGTGGGCACGATGCTGGCGTCGGCCAACGAGCACGGCCTCGACGC
>CAMLFP010000251.1 GCA_946479335.1 uncultured Archangium sp. | reverse complement strand
CGACGCTGCACACGCCGTCGGCCACCACCAGCACGCCGTGCTTCTTCGCGGCTTCCGCGTATTCGCGCAGCGGCGCCAGCACCGCAGTCGAGGTGTCGACATGCGTGACGGTCATCAGCTTGAAGCCACCGGCTGACAGCGCCTTCTCCACGTCGGCCACTGACGGCGCGTCACCCGGCGCCGCCTTCACCTGCGTGACGCTCGCGCCGTGGCGCTCGAGCATCGCGGCGATGCGGTCGCTGAAGTAGCCGGTGTTGACGACCAGCGCCTTGTCGCCGGGTTGGGTGAGGTTCGCGACCGCCATCTCCATCGCCAACGTGCCGCTGCCCGCCACCACGAAGGGCTGCGCGGAGGGCGCGTTGAACACCACGCGCAGGTTCTTCAGCGTCCGCGAGAAGGCCTTCATGAACACGGGGTCGAGGTGGCTCCGCGTCTTCTCGCCCAGCGCGCGCAGCACGGCGGGCTCGAACTCGATGGGCCCGGGGATCATCAAGAGGTTCCGTTCGCTCATGCCGCCGGGCGTACCACTTGGCCGAACAGGCTGCTTGCGGAAGTCCCCCCGCGTCTTAGCCATGAGGCATGACGCACACCCTCGCCATCTCGCAGACGCGCTGGAGCAACGTGGTGAAGACCACGGTGCTCCTCGCCGGGCTGAGCGCCTTGACGCTCGCCGTCGGTCAGCTCATCGGTGGCGCGCGCGGTCTGTTGTGGGCCGGCGCGCTCACGGTGGTGATGAACCTGGGCTCGTTCTGGTTCAGCGACTCGCTGGCGCTGATGATGAACCGCGCACGGCCGTTGGCTCCGGGAGAGCTGCCGTGGCTCGAGGCGATGGTCGCGCGGATCGCGACGCGCGCCGGAGTGCCCACGCCGCGGCTGTACCTCATCGACACGCCCACCCCGAACGCGTTCGCCACCGGGCGCAGCCCCGCGAAGGCGGCCGTCGCCGTCACCACCGGCTTGCTGGAGTTGATGAGCGAACGCGAGCTGGCCGGCGTGTTGGCGCACGAGCTTTCGCACGTGAAGCACCGCGACACGCTGACGATGACCGTGGCCGCGACGCTGGCGGGCGTCATCTCGCACGTCTCCCAGATGGTGTTCTGGTTCGGCGGCGCCTTCTTGCGGCACGACGATGACGACGAGGGCACCAACCCGCTGGTGGCGTTGGGCCTGCTCATCGTCGCGCCCATCACCGCGACGTTGATTCAGCTGGCCATCAGCCGCTCGCGCGAGTTCGACGCCGACGCCGCGGCCGCGCAGCTCACCGGTGACCCGCAGGGCCTCGCCTCCGCGCTCTCGCGGCTGGAGCAGGGCAACCGCGCGTACCCGCTCAACCACTCGCCGGCCACCGCGCACCTCTTCATCGTCAACCCGCTGTCGGCGGGCGGCGTGCTGGGCCTGTTCGCGACGCACCCGCCCATCGAGGCGCGCATCGAACGGTTGCTCGCGATGCGCTGAGCCGGGTAGGCCGCGGCGCCGATGCGCACGAAGTGGCCGCTGCGAAGCAAACCGGGACGGGTGATGGGCCTGCACTACGACGCGGGCTTCCTCTCGCGCGACGCGCGCGCGGAGATCCTCTCGTGGCTCGGCACGCTGCAGCCGCTCTGGGAGAATCGCTTCTCCGACTTCCGCCCGCTGCCCGAGGGCGAGACGCAGCGGCAACTGCTGCGCCCGGTGTACTGGCTGGGCAACTGGCAGTTCGCGTGCCTCGACTACTACCGCCCGCCGCACGTCGAGGATCGCTGCGTCGAAGCGGAGCCGTTCCCTCCGGTGCTGCAGCGGCTCGTCGCGGTCATCGAGCAGCGCACGCGTCGCATGTTCCAGGGCGCCGACCTGCCGGCCGGCTGGCACCTCAACACCTGCCTCGTGAACTTCTACGGCGCGAAGTTGGAAGGCGGGAAGCGCATCGACACCGCGCGCGTCGGCGAGCACAAAGACTTCGAGCCCGGCCCCGTCGCGTCGCTGTCGCTGGGCGAGCGCGCGCTCTTTCAGTTCGTCACCAGCTCGCGGCCCGGCGAGCGCGACGAGGTGGTGGAGCAGCAGTGGCTCGATGACGGCAGCCTGCAGATCTTCGGCGGCGACCAGTGGAAGAAGCGCACCTTCCACCGCGTGCAGCGCGTCGACACCAAGGGCGGGCACACCTTCGACATCCACGTCGAAGGGTTCGAGACGAGGCGCATCAACTTCACCTTCCGCTACGTGCCCGACGAGCACGTGGTGCCGTTCGCGAAGCTCTCGAAGCAGGCGCAGCAAGACGTGCGCGGCTACGTCGAGGAACTCGCGAAGCACTCGAAGTTCTTCGCCGCCGCGCTAAAGGCCGCGCCATGAATTCGGAGCTGCACTTCTTCACCAAGCTGCTGGTGCTCGACGTCAACGCCTCGGCCGCGTTCTACGAAGCGCTGGGCTTCACCCGCGTCGGCACCGACGGCACCTTCATCCACCTCCGCTGGGAGGCGCACGGTGACGTGATGCTGGTGGGCGCGCCCAACGGCGTGCGCGTCGACGGCAAGCGCGGGTGGGGCGTGCTGTTGTGCTTCACCACCAAGACGCCGGTCGACGAGCTGCTCGTGCGCGCGGCGAAGGTGAACGCGCCGACCTCCGGCCCGGAGACGCAGCCGTGGCACACCCGTGAGCTGGTGGTCACCGACCCCGACGGCTACCGCCTGAACTTCGTGCAGCCCGCGTGAAGACGCTCGACATCGGCGTGGTGGGCACCGGCACCGCGGGCAGCGCGTCGGCGTTGTTCCTCGCGCGGCAGGGCCACCGCGTCACCGTCTACGAGCGCGTGCCGGAGCCGTCGACGGCCGGCGCGGGCATCATGTTGCAGCCCACCGGCATGGCGGTGCTGCGCGCGCTGGGCCTGGAGCAGCAGGTGGTGCCGCGCGGCGACGTCATCGACACGCTGCTGGTGCAGACGGCGAGCGGCCGCAAGGTGATGGAGCTGGTCTACGGCGATCTCCAGCCCGGGTTGTTCGGCGTGGGCCTGCATCGCGGCGTGCTGTTCGACGCGCTCTACCGCGCGGCGCGCCGCGAGCCGGGCGTCACGGTGCGCACCGGCTGCGACGTGGAGGATCTCCGCGCGCACGCCGACGGCGCTCACTCGGTCATCGAGCGCGGCACGCGGAAGGTGTTGGGCCGACACGACGTCATCGTCGCGGCCAACGGTGCGCGCAGCTCGTTGCGTGACGACACCGCGTTCGTGAAGTCGGTCTCGCGGTACCCGTGGGGCGCACTGTGGGCCATCGTCCCCGATGAAGACCACCGCTTCACCGGCCGGCTCTGCCAGACCGTGCGCGGCACCGACACGCTCATCGGGCTGCTGCCCACCGGCCATGGCCCCGATGGCGGCCCCCGCATGGTGAGCATCTTCTTCTCCATCCCCGTGCATCAGCAGGCGGCGTTTCGAGAAGGCGACTTCAGCGCGTGGAAGGCGCGCGTGCTGGCCGACGTGCCGAGCGCCGCGCCGGTGCTGGCGCAGCTGCGCGGGCCCGAGTCGCTGCTCTTCTCCGAGTACCACGACGTCGTGATGTGGCCGTGGAACACCGAGCGCGTGGTGTACCTGGGCGACGCCGCGCACGCGATGAGCCCACAGCTGGGGCAGGGCGCCAACCTCGCGCTGCTCGACGCGTACTTCCTGTCGAAGGCCTTCGAGAACGCCGAGAACGCCACCGACGCGCTCTACGCGTACTCGCGCACGCGGCGCTGGCACCTGCGCTGGTACCAGGTCATCACGCGCGCGCTGACGCCGTTCTTTCAGTCAGACTTCCCGTGGCTGCAGCCGGTGCGTGACTACGGCTTCCCCCTCGCTACGAAGTCAGCGTGGGTGCGCAAGCAGATGGTCGCCGCGATGGCCGGCGTCTCGCGCGGGCCCTTCGCAGAGCTGCTCGACGTCACCCAGGTGCACGCCCCCGCGCCTCGGTGAGTTGACGGCGGCCTACGGCACGCAGCGCGCGAGGCAGGTGCCCGCGACGCAGCTGCCCGACGCGCACTCGGCATTCTCGGTGCACATCGCGCCCGCGCTGAGCAGCGGCCCGCATACCGCGCCGCCATCGACGGTTTCGCGGCACAACCCCCAGCGACACTGGCGCGCGTCGCTGCAGGGCTCACCGGGCAGCTGGAGCTCCACGCACGTGCCGGCGTCTTCGCACATCGCGCTCAGCTGACAGTCGACGTCGCTGCTGCACGTCGAGGCCTCGGGGAAGCGGCGCTCGCAGAAGCCCACCCCTCCATCGACGCCGCCGCAGGTGAGGTGGGGCTCGCAATCGGCGGCGACCCCGCACGGCTCGCCCTCCGCGCGCGGCACCGCGCAGGTCTGCGTCAGCGAGAGACAGATGGCGCCGGTGGTGCAGCGCTGCGGCGGCGCGCAGGTCTCGTTGAGCGCCAGCACCTCCACGACGCAGGTGTTCGACTGCGGGCTGCACACCAGCGAGGCCTGGCACTCGTCGCCGGTGCAGGGCGCTCCCGGGGGCTTGCGCGCGTAGCACTCACCGGCGTCGCAGAAGCTGTCGGCCAGGCAGCGGTTCGAGAGGCACGCGGTGCCGGCCTGCGGCAGCGCCACGCACTTGAGCTCGGAGCAGAAGAGGCCGCTCAGGCAGTCGCCGTCGCGCACGCAGTTGCCGTCGAGCGACGACTGCGCGAGGCACGTGCCCACGCCCGTGTCGAGGAGCTGCATGCGGCACAGCAGGCCCGCCCGGCACTCTCCGTCGGCGGTGCAGCGCTCGCCCGACGCCGCGCGCGGCTGGCAGGTGCGCGGGCACACCGTGCCGCGACAGACGCCCTCGTCGAGGCACTCTTCGTAGCCGTCGTAGCAGGGCTGCCCCAACGGCACGCGCGGCAGGAGGAAGCGCTGACACGCTTCGGGCAAGGTCGCCCACTCGTCACAGTGCTGGGCGCCCAGCTGCGAGAGACAGTCGGCGACGCGGTCTCCGTCGAGCTTCAACACGCCGGCCGTCACGTGGTTGGGCCAGGTCTTGGGGCCGCACCAGGTCGCTTCCCACGCGCGCTGGCACTCCGCGCGCGCGTCGGGCGTGTCGTCGATGAGGCCGCACCGCGCCTCGACCTCGCAGCGCGCGGAGTTCAACAGCGCGCAGGTCTCCAGCGGCGAGAGCCCGGCGTCGATGACGCTGCCCGCGTCGGTGTCGTCGTGCCCGGCGTCTCCGAGGCCCGCGTCGACATGGGGGCGGAAGATGCCGACGAAGCCGCACCCCCAGAGCACGCAACTGCAGACAAGACTGGCAACGAACGCGCGCTTCACAGGTAACTCGTCTCGCGTAGCCGTCGGCCCGGCTGCGAAGCAAGCCCTACCTTACATCATGGTCGCGACCCGGTGACGCCGACCCACGCGATTTGGCCGGGTGGCTCCCGCTAAGGTGGCGCCATGGTGCTGGAAGTGCTCGTCGTGACGCTGCTTTCCGCCGCTCCGGCGGAGTTCAAGAAGGTCGAGGAGGTCGACGGGGTGCTCATCGAGGCGCGCCCCGTGGAGGGCGCGAAGGTGGTCGAGCTCCGGCTGACCACCACCACCACCAAGACGCCGGGCTCGCTGTGCGACGCGGCCTTCGGCGACGGCAAGTTCGACCCCCAGGAGCCCGACCTCAAGTCGCGCAAGGTGCTCAGCGAGAGCGAAGACGAGCGCGTCACGTACGATCAGATCTCCCCGCCCGTCGTCGCCAACCGCGACTACGCGGTGCGGGCCCGGCGAATCCGCGAGGGTGACGCGCGCTGCCGCATGACCTTCGCCGCCGCCAACGAGCTGGCGCCCGCGATGCCCGCCGGCTGGGTGCGCATCACCAAGCTGTGGGGCGAGTGGAGCTTCGAGCGCCAGCCCGACGGGAAGACCCGCGTGACCTACGTCGTCTTCAGCGACCCCGCCGGCGCCGTGCCCGCGTTCATGGTCGAGGGCAGCCGCCGCAAGTTCGCCCTCCAGTGGATGAAGATGATCATCAGCCGCGGGAAGGAGTGAGCGCTCCGCGGCGCACCGCGATGAGCCGCGCGACGATGGAGACCGCGATCTCCGCCGGGGTCTGCGCCGCGATGTCGACGCCCATCGGGCTCTCGAAGCGCGCCACCTCGTCGTCGCTGAAGCCCGCGGCCTTCATCCGCTGGCGGAACTTCGCCGCCTTGCGCTCGCTGCCGATGACGCCCAGGTACGCGAGCGGGGTCTTCGCCAGCGCCTCCACGCACGCTTGATCCAACGGGTGGTCGTGCGTCGTCACGCAGCAATACGTGTGCGCGCCGCCGCTGACCGACTTCGCGACGAGGTCCGGCGGCTCCAGCCTCCGCTCCGCGTGGGGGAAGCGCTCGGCGGTGAGCCACTCGGGCCGCTCGTCGACCACCGTGACGCGGAAGCCGACGTGGTGCGCCAGCGCGGCCAGCTCCTTGCCGACGTGGCCCGCGCCGAACACGAACAGCCGCTGCGGCGCGCCGTGCTTCTCGAGGAAGACCGTCATCTTGCCGCCGCAGCACATGCCCAGCTCGTGGGTGAGCTGGGTCTCGATGACGCGGGTCTCCTCGTCAGACGCGAGGAGCGCGAGCGCCGCGTCGATGATCTGCTTCTCGATGGCGCCGCCGCCGATGGTGCCGCGCAGCTCGCCGCCGTCGAGCACCGCCAGCTTCGAGCCCGGCTTCTGCGGCGTGCTCCCGGAGGTCGCCGTCACCGTGCAGAGCACGAACGGCCGGCCCTCGGCCTCGAGCTGCGCGATGTCGGAGAGGACGCTCATCTCACTTCGTCTTCGGGCACGCGCCTTCGTCGTTCTTCGTCTGCTGCGCGACCTTCTCCACCTGCGCCTGGGTAGCGGTCAGCTGCTGCGCAATGCGCGTCTCGACCTGCTCCCACTGCGGCTCCTTCGCCTTCTCGGTGGCGGCGAGCTGCTGGCTCTGCGTCAACACCGAGACCAGCGCGTTGACGGCCTTCGCCTGCTCCGCGTCGAAGGCGAGCACCTCGGCGCACTTGGTCTTGAGCTTCTCGAGCGCCGCCTTGTTGGGCTTCGCCTTGTACGCCTTGGCCTGCGCGTCGTACTCGACCGCGGTCGCGAAGCGCTGCCCGGAGGTGATGATGATGTCGGCGGTGCGCTGCGCGCGCTGACGCTCGAGCGCCTGGAAGCGCAACGTCGCCACCGCCGCCGCGTCGGCCTCGCTCGCGTACGCGTTCTCGAGGAGCAGCGGCCACTTGAGCTTCACCGGCTGCTTGCCGAGGTCGAGCGCGGTGAGGCGCGGCGTCAGGCACGCGGCGAGCTCCTCGTTCGGCGAGAGCGTCACCGTGTTCTTCCCTTCGGCGGTGATCTCCGCTTCGCCCACCAGCGCCGGCGGGTTCATCGTGCCCAGCTTCGCGTAGCACTCGCACTGCGCGCGCTGCGCGAGGCGCAGCTTGCCGGCCGCGTCGTTCGCCGGGTTGTCGCCCAGCTTCACCACCTTGGTGTCGGCGGTCACCGGCACCTCCGCGGAGACCGCGGGCGTCGCGGTGGTGAGCGGCAGCGCCTTCACCACGCGCTCCACGCACGCTTTGCCGGCCGCCGACGGTCCCACGCCCGACACCTCCACCAGCACGCTGTCACCGACCGTCACCTTCAGCTTCGCGTCGAAGGTGTCGCCCTCACGGTTCGCGGGGTCGACGAAGCACTCGTCGATGCCCGGCGAGAGCGTCAGCAGTGCGCCCGCCAGCACCTCGGTGTTGAACGGCGTCAACTTCAGCGCGCGCGGCCCACACGCCGCCACGTCGAAGGGGATGATGTTGGTCAGCGCCAGCTTCTGCGGCTGCGCGGCGGGCTGCTCGGCCGGAGCGGCGGGCTTCGAAGCAGTCTCGGTGGTGGCACAACCGGTGAGCACGGCGAGGGGCAACACTGCGGCGCGGAGCATTTTCATGGGAGCGCTGCTTACACCCTCCCTGCACGATTCAAACCTCGTTGCGTGCGGTGCTATGACGCCGCGAGACATGAGCCGACGAGCGCGCGGTGTCCTTGACGATGAAGACGACGCGTCATCGAAGGCGACGTCGATCGAGATGAACCCGCTGCTCGTCGCCGAGGCGCACCGCCCCGTCGACCGCACCCTCAAGGTCGGCACCGACTACCGCATGGCGGCGACCGTCGAGGGCTTCGCGTTGAGCGCCGGCAAACAGCGCGTGGTGGTGCGCGACGGCCTCGCGTCCATCGGCAGCGCGGAGGGCAACACGCTGGTCGTCGCCGATGACGCCGCGTCGCGCTTCCACTGCGACGTGCGCATCGAAGATCAACGCGCCCTCGTGAGGGACCTCGGCAGCACCAACGGCACCTTCATCGACGGCGTGCGCGTCAAGGAGGGC
>CAMLFP010000250.1 GCA_946479335.1 uncultured Archangium sp. | reverse complement strand
TGTTGACGAAGCACATCCGCGGGACCTTGTACTTCTCGGCCTGCCGCCAGACGGTCTCCGACTGCGGCTCGACGCCGGCGACGCCGTCGAAGCAGGCGACCGCGCCGTCGAGCACGCGAAGGCTGCGCTCGACCTCGATGGTGAAGTCGACGTGGCCGGGCGTGTCGATGATGTTGATGCGGTACTTCTGTTTGCTGCGCTCCCAGAAGCAGGTGATGGCCGCGGCGGTGATGGTGATGCCGCGCTCGCGCTCCTGCGGCATCCAGTCGGTGGTGGTGGTGCCTTCGTGCACCTCCCCCATTTTGTGGATGGCGCCTGCGTAGAAGAGGATGCGCTCCGTGGTCGTGGTCTTGCCCGCGTCGATGTGGGCCATGATCCCGATGTTGCGGTAGCGGTCGAGTTGCGTGTCGCGAGCCATGACGCGCACGCCTTTACGTGCCGAAGCCCGCCGCGCGGAAGCAAAATCACGAGTCGGCGAGTCTGCGCAGCGTCTCGCCGTGGAGCTCGATCCTCCGGCGCAGCTCTCGCATCAGTTCTTCGTGCCGCACCAGGTGCGGCGCTCTCAAGATCACCGCGTCGCCGTCGACGCAGACGTCGACCTCGGTCAGCCCGGCGAGGCCGAGGCGCTGGAGATCACCGGCCTCGAGGGTGATGGTGAGACCTTGTTCTGTCACTGCGATGTTCGCGTGCATGGCGGTCACCTCGCTGGCCACCACACTCCTGCGCGCCGAAAAGCTCAATCCCCCAAAGCAAAAGGCCCCGGACTGTGAGGTCCGAGGCCTTGAGTGCTGACCGCGTCGAAGCGGTTACCAGCGGTAGTGCGAGAACGCCTTGTTGGCTTCCGCCATCTTGTGCGTGTCTTCGCGCTTCTTCACCGCGTTGCCGCGGTTGTTGGCGGCGTCCATGATCTCGCCGGCCAGCTTCTCCTGCATGGTCTTCTCGCCGCGGCCCTTGCCGTACGAGATGATCCAGCGCATGCCGAGGGCCACGCGGCGGTCCTGACGGACCTCGACGGGCACCTGGTAGGTGGCGCCACCGACGCGGCGGCTCTTCACCTCGAGCACGGGCTTGACGTTGTCGAGCGCGCGCTTGAAGACCTTGAGGGGCTCTTCCTTGGCCCGCTCCTCGATGAGGGCGAACGCGCCGTAGACGACCGATTCCGCGGTGGACTTCTTGCCCTTCCGCATCAGGTCATTCATGAACTTCGCGACGATCCGGTCCTGGAACTTCGGGTCCGGGTTGATCTTACGCTTCGGGGGCAGGCGACGACGAGGCATGGGAAACGCTCCAAAAGAAGGTGATTACTGCGGACGCTTGGCGCCGTACTTGGAACGGCTCTGCTTGCGACCCTGGACGCCGACCGAGTCGAGCGTGCCGCGGATGATGTGGTAGCGAACGCCGGGGAGGTCCTTCACACGGCCGCCGCGGATCAGGACCACCGAGTGCTCCTGGAGGTTGTGGCCAACGCCCGGGATGTACGAGGTCACTTCGACGCCGTTCACGAGGCGAACACGCGCGACCTTGCGGAGCGCCGAGTTCGGCTTCTTGGGGGTCGTGGTGTACACGCGGGTGCAGACGCCACGCTTCTGGGGGTTCGACTTGAGCGCGGGGCTCTTCGACTTGAACTTGAGCTGCTCACGGCCGGAGCGGATGAGCTGGTTGATGGTCGGCATGAAGTTCCTGAAAGAAAACGGCGAAATACGAAAAAGGGCGGCCCCCATACAACCACCCCCGACGAAGTGTCAAGCACGCTCACGCTACAGGTCGCGGATCATCACCACCGCGTCCTCGTGATCGTCCTGGTAGTAGCGCGGCCGGAGGCCGACTTTCCGGAACCCGAGCGAGGTGTAGAGGCCCTGCGCGGGTTCGTTCGACCGCCGCACCTCGAGGATGGCCTGCATGCACTTGTGCGCCCGGCCGTGGGCGAGCACCGCGTCCATCACCTGCCGGCCGAAGCCCCGCCGCCGCACCGCCCCGTCGGTCGCCACGTTGAGGATGTGCACCTCGTCGGCCACCAGCCAGAAGATGGCGAAGGCCCGCAGCTGCCAGCCGGAGGCCGTCAGCTCGTCGACCACCAGCACGGTCGACCAGGCCTGCGTCAGCTCCTTCTTCACCATCTCCTCGGACCACGGGTTGGTGAACGCCTGCTTCTCGATGGCCATCACGGCGGGGAGATCGCCGGGCACCATCTTGCGGATGCGCTGCTCCGGCGCGAGCGCTCTCATCGGCCCCCCGAGGGCTTCGGCGCGAACGGGCCCAGCAGCCGCACGTCGCTCTGCCGCCGCTGCTCCTGGAGCTCGCGCTTCACCAGCTCGCCGAACTTCTTCTGCGCCAGCAGCGACCGCACCTGCTCCACCGAGCTGTTCTTCAGCTCCGGGTGGGCGAGCTGGTAGGCCTGCGCCTCCGCCTCGCCCACCTGGGCCCGCAACCGCAGCTTGCCTTCCAGCGCGCGCTGCGCCCGGAGGTTCCGCCGCAGCACCTCCGCGACGTCGCCCAGCTCGGCCTCGTGCAGCTGGAGGAACCGCGCGAAGTGCCCTTCACTCTCGAAGCGCGCGCGGAAGCCGGCGATCGCCTTCTCCAGCTCGCCGGGCTCCAGCGGGTAGGCCTCGAGCTTGTCGGCCTCCAGCACCGCGAGCCGCTGGTCGATCATCAACCGGAGGCTCGACTCGAGCACCGCCTGATCGAGCGGCGCGAAGGCCGCGTTCACCCCGCCCGCGTTCACCAGCAGCACCCGCGCCTCGAAGTCGAGCTGCGAGGCGGTGATCACCCGCTCCTCGATCGACGCCACCGCGCGGTCCACCAACCGGCCCTCGGGCGGCGCGGCGAGCGCAAGCACTGGAAACAGCAGGCTGATTGCCCACTGGCGCCACGGCATGGGCTGGTTACGGTGACGCGTGAACATGGTTTCGGATTACTACCAACGGCTGGACGTGAAGCGTGGTGCCTCGGCGGAGGAGATCAAGAAGGCCTACCGCAAGAAGGCAAAGCAGTTCCACCCCGATCACAACCCCGGCGACAAAGCGGCCGAAGAAAAGTTCAAGCAGCTCAACGAGGCCTTCGAGGTCCTCTCCGACGAGAAGAAGCGGAAGCTCTACGACGAGTTCGGCGACGACGCGGCCAAGCTGGGCTGGGACGAGGCCAAGGCGGCGCAGTACCGGCAGTACCGGAGCGGCGGCTTCACGGGCGGGCAACCCGGGGGCTTCAACGTCGACTTCGGCGGTGCACAGGGGAGCGTCGACTTCGAGGAGATCCTCTCGCAGATGTTCGGTGGCGGTGGCGGCGCGGGTCGCCGTCGTCGGGCCGGCCCGCGCGCGGGTGGCGATCTGTCGGCCGCCGCGGAGGTCTCGCTGGCCGACGCGGTGCTGGGCGCCGAGCGGGTGATGTTCATCGGCGGCCGCCGGCTGACGGTGACGGTCCCCAAAGGCGTCGAGACGGGCTCGAAAATCCGCCTGGCGGGGCAAGGCGAGCCGGGCGATCGCGGCGGGCCTCCGGGCGACCTCTTCCTCGAGCTGACGGTGGCGGAGCACCCGCTGGTGCGGCGCGACGGGCAAGACCTGTACATGGATCTCCCGGTGACGCTCGGCGAGGCGGCGAACGGCGCCGAGGTGCGGGTGCCGGTGTTCGGCGGCTCGGTGACGGTGACCATCAAGCCGGGCACGCAGTCGGGCACCAAGCTGCGGCTCCGGGGCAAGGGCGTGCCGGCGCTGCGCGGCGGCGAGCCGGGCGATCTCTACCTGGTGGTGATGGCGAAGCTGCCGGAGCCGCTCGACGAGGCCACCCGCAAGCAGCTCGCGGCGCTGAAGTACGCCGGCGACGTGCGCGGCAAGTTGACGCTGTGAAGTGCGGAGCAGCTTGGTAAGGGGCTCGCGCGATGGGATTTCTCAACTCGATCTTCGGTGGCGGTACCCCGGCTGAGAAGGCCGCGCGGCTCAAGGCCAAGGCGACGCAGAAGTACGGCGACCCGACGGCGCGGCAGAAGGCGCTCCAGGCGCTCGGGGAGATCAAGCACGCCGACGCGGTGCCGGTGATGATGGCGCGCTTCACCTTCAACGTCGACCCGCAGACCACCGACGCCGAGGAGAAGCAGCACGTCTTCGAGTCGATCGTCGAGCTCGAGAAAGACGCCGTGCAGCCGGTGCGCGACTTCCTCGTGCGCAGCGATCAGTCATCGAGCTGGGCGCTGAAGATCCTCTCCGCGCTGCTGCCCGAGAACGAGGTGCTGGGCGTGGTGACCGACGAGCTCAAGCGCCTCGGCTCCGCGTACACCCGCGACCCCGAGAAGAAGGAGGTGCTGCTGCACTTCCTCGAAGGGAAGAACGACGAGCGCGTGGGGCCGGTGCTGGTGCCGCTGCTCGCCGACATGTCTGACGACGTGAAGATGGCGGTGCTCAAGACGCTGGCCTCGGTGCAGTACGAGCCCGCGCGCGAGGCGGTGCTGGAGCTGCTGACCCACGAAGAGACGGCGAAGCGCGTCCAGACGGCGTGCCTCAACCTGCTGGCGTCGACGGGGTGGCAGATCCAGGGCTTCCGCGAGAAGGTCGAGAAGCGCCTCGGCGACGGCTTCACGCTCGACAAGGCCGGCGTCGTGAAGAAGCGCGGCGCGTGACGATTCGCTGTCACTGATTTTTCGCGACGCGCGTTGAACGCGGTGAAACGCTCTCCCATTCGGAGGATTCACCGTGTCTACCCTGCCCTCGACGCTGGACGCTGTCGTCGTGTACCGCGAAGGCGCTGTCTGCCGCCGCCTCGCGAAAGTCGAACCCTCGAATTCACGCACCGTGCTGCTGGGCCGGCTCCCGCTCTCGCTGGAGCCCGGCTCGCTGCGGGCGTCGATCAGCTCCGGCGCGGGCAAGGTCGTCGACGTGCGCGCGCAGTTCGACGTCGAGCTGACCGACGAGACCGACGTGCCCGCCGAGCAGAAGGCGCTGGAAGACGCGGAGCGCACGCTGAAGGCCCTGAGCGAACGGCACGCCCGACTGGAGGCGGAGATCGCCGAGCTGAACGGCCTCCGGCCGGTGTTCCTCGAACCGAAGCGTGGAGAGCCACCCCGCCCCGCGCCGGTCGACGCGATGGTGAAGCTGGGCGAGTTCCGCGAGCGCGAGCTGACCGCGAGGCTCGATGAGCGCCGCACGTTGAACGAGGCGATCGCCGACGCGAAGCGCGAACAGGAATTGCGCAAGCGGCGCATCGCCGTGTCGTCCAGCGCGAAGCGCGCGGAGCGGGCGCGCGTGTGGCGGGTCGCCAACATCACCCTCGCCGAGGCGCCGACCGGCCCGCTGGAGCTGGCGCTCGAGTACCGCGTGCCCGGCGCGCGTTGGGTGCCCAGCTACTCGCTGACGATGGATCGCGCGATGACCTCCGGTGCGCTGCAGATGCGCGCCTCGGTGGTGCAGTTGACCGGCGAAGACTGGAGCCGCGTCGCGCTCTCGCTCTCCACCGCCGCGTCGACGCGCAGCGCGCAGATGCCGGAGTTGAAGGCGTTGAAGCTGGGCCGGCAGCAGGAGAAACCGCCGCCGTCGGGTTGGCGCGCGCCGCCGCCGGGCCTCGACGCGCTGTTCGAGTCGTATGACGCCGCGTTCCCCACCCGCGTGATCGCCGCTGCCCCTCCGAGGCCGGTGATGGTCGCGCCGCCGCCGCCTCCCCCCGCGCCCATGGCGATGCCTGCGGCAGCCCCCGCGATGATGGCCCGGGGCGGCGCGATGGCGTCGATGGAGGTCGCCGCCTCGGCAGGCCCTCCGCCCGGAGCGCTCCGGCGCTCGATGGCCGCGCCGCCAGCCCCGAAGAAGGCCTCGCGCTCGCGGCACGTGGAGAAGACCGCCTTCGGTGGAGCGTACGCCGATGAGGACGACATGCCGATGGCGGAGATGGCCGATGAAGGCGGCGCCTTCGGCGAGCCAGCGCCTGCGCCGCGTGAGCCTGAGCCGGGGTTGGGCGACGGCTTCAGCGACTACGCGCGGCTGGTGATGCCGGGCCTGACGGAGCCGCGCCGCCGCGGGAAGCTCGTGGAGACCACCGTGCAGCACTTCATCGGCGTCTCGGTGCAACTGGACTTCGTCGCGCTGGTCAGCACGGCGCAGCTCACGGCGATGAATGGCGGGCTTCGATCGTTGCCGGCGCTGACCAACCCGGTGACGTCGGTGAAGTCGTTCGACTACCGCTACGAGACCTCGGCGCGCGTCGACGTGCCCTCGCAGGGCACCTGGGTGCAGGTGCCGGTGATGGCGTGCAGCGTGGGTCTGACGCCCGAATACGTGTGCGTGCCCTCGGTGGAGCAGAAGGTGTACCGCACGCTGGCGATCTCCAACCGCAGCCCGCACGCGCTGTTGCCCGGGCCAGTCGACGTCACGGTGGGCGACGAGTTCCTGCTCACCACCACCCTCCCCGCGATCCCGCCCGGCGCTGCCGACTCGCACCGCCTCGGTCTGGGCGTGGAGGAGTCGATCAAGGTCTCGCGCAAGACGCGCTTCAACGAGACCAGCGGGGGGCTGCTCAACAACGCCACGGTGCTGCCGCATGAGATCGACATCGAGCTCAACAATCGCCTCGGCGCGCCCGCGTTGATCGAGGTGCGCGAGCGGGTGCCGGTGGCCGACGGCGCGGAGAAGGATCTGAAGATCGAAGAGCCCGCGGCCTCGCCTCCCTGGGAGAAGGTCGACGGCCCCATCGACGGCGTGGTGCTCAAGGGCGCGCGGCGCTGGCGCGTCACGCTCGCCCCGGGCCAGACGCAGAAGCTCACCGCCACGTTCACCATTCGCATGCCCTCGTCCTCCATGGTCGAAGGCGGAAACCGGAGGAGCTGACCCATGCTGCCGATCTCCAAAGTGGTGGTGATGGAGGACCGTGCGCAGGTGGAGCGCGCCGGCGAGGTGACGTTGAACGGCGAGATGACGCTCGAGATCGCCGGGCTGTCGCTCGCGGCGGTCGATCGCTCGCTCAAGGTCGAGGTGCGCGGCGGCACGCTGCTCGAGGCGAAGCTCGCCCGCCGGTGGAAGGAACAGCCCCGCGGCGGCGTGCCGGCGGACGCGAGCGCGCTGCGCAACCGCGTGGAGGAGCTCCGACTGCAGCTCGCGGCGCACCAGGACGTGGTGGCCCAGCTGACGCTCCGCGCGGAGGTGCTGTCGACCACGCGCGACGCGCTGCTCAAGTCGATCGCCGAGCAGACCGGCTTTGGCGCGCCCCAGCTCGACACGTGGAAGGAGCAGCTCGCGGAGCTCTCGCGGCGCCAGGACGCGCTCGACGGCGAACGCCGCGCGGCGCGGGAGCAGGCGAACACCACGCAGCTCCGCCACCAGGAGGCGCAGCGCGCGCTGAGCAGCGAGCAGCCTGAACGAAAGGCCGAGTGCGTGCTGGTGCTGCGGTTGAACGGACAGGGTTCGGCGAAGGTGCGCGCCAGCTACCTCACGCCCTGCGCGGTGTGGCGCCCGGCGTACCGCGCGACGCTGCTGGAGGGCCAGGTGACGGTCGAGGCCGAGGGCGTCGTCTGGCAGCACACCGGCGAAGACTGGAGCGACGTCGAGCTCTTCTTCTCCACCGCGCGGCCGACGCTGGGCACGACGCCGCCGACGCTCGAAGACGACGTGCTCTCGCTGCGCCCGAAGGAGAGCCACGAGAAGCGCGTGGTCGACGTGGCCCTCCGGGAAGAGGAGATCCAGAGCGCGGGCGAGTCATCGAGCGAGCTGCCGGGCCTCGACGACGGTGGAGAGACGCGGTTGTTGCAGGCACCGGGCCGGGTGACGGTGAAGAGCGACGGGCAGCCGCAGCGGGTGGCGCTCTTCTCGTTCACCGCGCCCGCACAGGTGGA
This sequence comes from uncultured Archangium sp., assembly GCA_946479335.1. The sequence continues at coordinate 505 of CAMLFP010000250.1, read as the reverse complement.
GCGCGTGTGCCCGGCGGAGCTCTCGAGCCAGGTGTTCGTGCTCGCGCGCTTCACCAACACCGCCCCGCAGGTGCTGCTCGCCGGGCCGGTCGATCTGATCCGCGGCTCCGGGCTGGTCGGTCGCGGGCTGCTCAAGTTCGCGGCGCCGGGAGAGACCTTGAAGCTCTCGTTCGGCAACGAGGACGGGCTGCAGGTCCTCCGCGAGACGGAGGAGAAGGTCGACGAGGCGATGCTGACGCGGCGGCGGACGACGACGCGCAAGGTGAAGCTCCACGTGTCGAACATGCGCGCCGACGGCGCGAAGCTGATCATCGAGGAGCGCATCCCCGTGTCGGAGGTGAAGGAGGTCGAGATCTCCGTGCTGACGAAGGACTGCAGCCCCACGCCCGCCACCGTCACGAGAGATGGCATCGCCCGCATCGAGCTGGAGCTCGGCGCACAGTCGACCAGGACGGCGCGGTTCTCGTGGGAGCTGAGCGCGGCCGCGAAGGTGGCCGGCGTCTAG
>CAMLFP010000249.1 GCA_946479335.1 uncultured Archangium sp. | reverse complement strand
GAACAGCTCGCCGTTCTTCGGGGCGAAGCGGTCCATGTAGTGCTTCACGTTCAGCTTCCGCTGCGTGTTGTCAGACGACATGTACCGGAGCGTGCCGAACACCGGCCGCTCCGGGCCCCACGCGCGGTCGTAGCGCCCGAGAATCCAGAAGTAGCCGCTCCACGAAATCGGGTCGCGCCCGTCGAGCGCGTACTTGCCCATCAGGTACTCCATGGCGAACAGCGCGTCGGCGGCGCTCTTCGACCACTCGTAGATCTTCTTCCCCCACAGCATGCGCACGTAGTTGTGGAACCACCCCGTCTCGCGGAGCTGGCCCATCGCCGCGTTCCACAGGCGGTCGTGCGTGCGGCTCTGCTCGAGGTCGGTGAGCGAATACGTGCGCTCGCGCTTGTCGGCCGCGTGCTTGCGGATCGTCTCGCGCGCGTAGTCGGGGAGCTCGTCGAGCGAGCGGTAGCCGTCGGGGCGGTGGCTGGTCATGTTGAACGCCAGCTCGCGCCAGGTGACGAGCTGGTCGAGGTAGCCCTCCGCGTGCTTCGAGAGCTTCCACCAGCCCTCCTTCGCGCCGCCGTTGGAGGGCCCCAACTGCTCGACGCTCCACTTCTCGGTCGCCACCACGCGCGAGAAGACCTGGTGCGCCGAGAGGTGCCCGAAGTGCAGGTACGGCGAGAGCGCGCTGGTGCCGTCGAGCTCCGGCTCGTTCCGCGACTCCGCGTAGCCGGGGAGAATCTTGCCGATGAAGTGCGCCAGCCGCTTCTCGGCCTCCTCGCTCCCGCCGGGAATGGGCACCGCGCGCACCGAGTGGTCGATGGGCAGCTCCGCGAGGTTGACGTCGAGGCCGAACGGCCAGCGCGTCGGCAACGGGGCGTCGAAGCGCGGCAGCGCGAGGTGCTCCAACGGCGCCTCGGAGGGGAACTGCATCAGATGCGCGGGCAACACCTTCTGCAGGTGCACGCGGAACGAGTGCGCCGTGGTGAAGACGCGCGGCGTGTCGTGCATCGGGTACACGCCGTTCGAGTCGACCACCTCGAAGCGGCAGTCGATGCGGTCGGCCAGCGCCTGCTGCATCCGGGGGATGAAGAGGCACGGCCAGTCATCACCGACCACCACGCACGCGCGCGCCACCAGCGCCTCCATCAACCCGCGCGCCTCACCGCGTCGCCGCTCGACGTACGGCACGTACTTCACCGGCGTCTCTTTGAACGCGCGCTCGTTCGCGCGCATGCCCTCGAGCACGAAGGTGTGGAAGCGCTCGTTGGCGAACGGGTAGCCGACGCGCAGCGCCTCGAAGACCAGCAGCGGTTTGCCCAGCTGCTTCGAGAGCTCGATGGCGCGGTCCAACGCGAAGTTCGACCTCGTGCGGCGGAACGACGTCATCCAATACAAGACGTAGTCACGTGACTGCAGCGCGGCGCCGTTGAGCAGACGCACGCGGCCTTTTGGGACTGGTGAGCGCACGCGAGAACTCTCGCAGGTTTGTTATGAGCCCGCGTACGCATGTGCGGCATCACCGGCTTCTGGACAACTGACGGTTTCAGCGGCGACGCGCGGCGGGTACTCGAAGACATGTCGAACGCGCTCCGGCACCGGGGCCCTGACGGCGACGGCTTCTGGAGCGCGGGCGAGGTGCACTTCGCGCACCGGCGCCTCGCCATCGTCGACCTCACGCCCACCGGCACGCAGCCCATGCACTCGGAGTCGGGCCGCTACGCCATCACCTTCAACGGCGAGGTGTACAACTTCGCGGCGCTGCGCGCGGAGCTCGACGCCAGCGGCCGCGCGCCGAAGTGGCGCGGCACCTCCGACACCGAGGTGATGCTGGCCGCCATCGACGCGTGGGGCCTCGAGGCCGCCGTGCCGCGCTTCGTCGGCATGTTCGCCTTCGCCCTGTGGGACGCCCGCGAGCAACGCCTCCACCTGGTGCGCGACCGCCTCGGCATCAAGCCGCTCTACTGGACACGCACCCCCGGCGGCCTCGCGTTCGGCTCGGAGCTCAAGAGCCTGAAGCCCTTCCCCGGCTTCGACACCACCGTCGACCAGGGCGCGCTGGCCACCTTCCTCCGCGCGAGCTGCGTCGTCGGGCCGCAGGCCATCTTCAAGGGCACGCAGCGCCTCTCGCCGGGCACCATCGCCACCTTCTCGAGCGCGCGCGCCGCGCCCACCGTCACCCGCTATTGGGACCCCGTGGCCGTCGCGCGCGCGGGGTTGGCCACGCCCTTCACCGGCTCCGAGGGCGCGGCGCTGGAGGAGCTCGACGCGCTCCTCACCGACGCGGTGAAGCTGCGGATGATCGCCGACGTGCCGCTGGGCGCGTTCCTCTCGGGCGGCGTCGACTCCACGGCCGTCGTCGCGCAGATGCAGCGCTTGAGCGCGCGCCCGGTCTTCACCTTCTCGATCCAGAACGAGCTCGCCGCGTACGACGAAGGCCCCGCGGCGCGCGGCATCGCGCGGCACCTCAACACCCACCACACCGCGCTCACCGTCACCGCCGCCGACGCGCTGGCCGTCATCCCCCGGTTGCCGGTGATGTACGACGAGCCCTTCGCCGACTCGTCGCAGCTGCCGACGTACCTCGTCTCGAAGCTCGCGCGGCACGACGTCACGGTCGCGCTCTCCGGCGACGGAGGTGACGAGCTCTTCGGTGGCTACACGCGACACGTGTGGGGCCCGCGGGTGTGGGCCGCCGAGCGCCTGCTGCCCGGCACGCTGCGCGCGACGCTGGCGCGCTTCATCACCTCGCGCAGCCCCGACTCGTGGGACGAGTTCTTCGCGCGCGCCGGGCCGCTGCTGCCGAAGACGCGCATCGCCGGCATCCGCATGCACAAGCTGGCCGCGGCGCTGGGCGCGCTGACGCCAGAGGCGATGCACCACGTGCTCTCGTCGCACTGGCTCCCCGGCGACTCGCTGCTGGAGTCACACGTCGACGCGCCGCCCGCGGAGCCGCTGTTGCTGCCGGGCGCGGGCATCGCCAGCGAGTTCATGCTGCGCGACCTCGTGGGCTACCTGCCCGACGACATCCTCACCAAGGTCGACCGCGCGTCGATGGCGGTGAGCCTCGAGGCGCGCGAGCCGCTGCTCGACCACCGCCTCATCGAGTTCGCGTGGCGGCTCCCGGCGCGCTTCAAGGTGCGCGGCACCACCGGCAAGTGGCTGCTGCGCCGGTGGGTCGACCGGCATGTCCCGCGCGCGCTGTTGACCGCGTCGAAGATGGGCTTCGGCGTGCCCATCGGCGTGTGGCTGCGCGGGCCGCTGCGCGCGTGGGCCGAGGAGCTGCTCGACGAGAAGCGGCTCCAGCGCGAAGGGCTCTTCAACGCCGGGCTGGTGCGCGAGCGCTGGCGGCAGCACCTCGCGGGCGAACGCCCGTGGGAATATCACCTGTGGGATGTGCTGATGTATCAGGCATGGGCGGAGGCGCAGCGGGCGTGAAAATCGTGTTCTTCACCGACGGCCCCGAGATCCCCGGGAGCCGGTTCCGGTGTCTGCAGTTCTTCCCGCACTTCGAGCGCCGCGGGTTCCACTGCGAGGCGCGGTACGCGTACGACACCCGGTACAACGACGTCTTCGGCACGCGCTGGGGGCCGGCGTACAAGCTGCTGGGCCGCTTCACGCGCGCCGCGCAGATGCTGAGGCCCGGCGACGCCGACCTGCTCTTCGTGCACAAGACGGCGCTCGCGGTGAGCGGGTTGCCCGAGGCGCTGCGCGCGCGCCGCGGCCCGCCGATGGTGTTCGACTTCGACGACGCCATCTACCTGGGGCCCGACGGCGGGCGACAGGCGCTGCGGCAGCGCGCGTTCACGCAGGTGGCACGCGCCGCGACGCACCTCATCGCCGGCAACGCGCACCTCGCGCGCATCGCGGGCCGCGAAGCCGACACCACGGTGATTCCCTCCGTCGTCGACGCCGAGGTGTACGCGCCCGGCGCGCCGAAGCCCGCGCACGCGCCGCTCATCGTGGGGTGGATGGGCACGGCCTCCAACTTCCCCTCGCTGCGGCCGGTGGTGCCGTCGCTGCTGGAGGCCCTCGCCCGGGTCCCGCGCGCGCGGCTGCGCCTCGTCAGCAACGCGGAGCTCCCGGAGTACGTCGGCCACCCGCTGGTGGAGCAATGGCGATGGAACGAAGCGGGGGAGGTGCGCGCGCTGCGCAGCTTCGACGTGGGCTTGATGCCGCTCGACGACACCGAGGCCTCCCGCGGGAAGTGCGGCTTCAAGATGATTCAGTACATGGCGGTGGGCGTGCCGGTGCTGTCGAGCGCGGTGGGGGCGAACGTCGACATCTTCGCGGGCTCCGGCGCGGGCGCGCTGGTGGCGCCGGGTGACGACTGGGGCGCGGCGTTGACCACGCTGCTCGAGCAACGCGCGCGCTTCGCGGAGCTGGGCGCTGCGGGCCGCGCGCACGCGGTGAAGCACTTCTCCATCGACGCGGTGGTCGACGACTACGCGCGGCTCTTCACGCGCCTCGCGACATAGCGACTCCCCCTCTCCCGCCTGCGGGAGAGGGTCGGGGTGAGGGCCGAAATCGTGGCACGCCGATCGCAGCGTGCGTCGCGCATGGCGTTCATTCCACGAGACCACTCACGCGCACGCGAGCTCAGACAAACCTCTTCAGGCTTCGAGAAGACGCTCTGGCGTCACCTGCGCAACGCCGCGCTTGAGGGCCACAAGTTCCGGCGCCAACACCCGGTGGGTCCGTACTTTCTGGACTTTGCGTGCGTCGAGCAGCGCCTCGCGGTGGAGCTCGACGGAGCCGGGCATCTCCTCACCGGAGAGTACGACCGTGCGAGAGACAGCTGGCTGCGTGCGCACGGCTGGCGCGTGCTGCGGTTTACGAATGACCAGTTGGTGTCAGGGTTGCGTCTCGTGCTGGAGACCATTGCGTCAGCGCTGAGACGGTGAACGTGCGGCCCTCACCCCGACCCTCTCCCGTGAACGGGAGAGGGGGTTACGCGCCCTTCTTCTCCGCCTCGCCGTAGTACTTGTACGCGTACCCGTAATAGTAGTCGCCGTACTTGCTGCGCTGCAGGTCGACGTCGTTGAGCACCGCGCCGAAGATGGGCGCCTTCACGTCAGACAGCGCGCGCACCGTGCGCTTGGCGACGTCGCGGTTGGTCTTGCCGGCCTTCAGCACCATCACCACGCCGTCGACGCGCGTCGCCAGCACCACCGCGTCGGCCACCGCGCCCACCGGCGGGCTGTCGAGCAACACGCGGTCGAAGCGGCCGTCCAGCTTCTCCAGCAGCTCGCCGAAGGCCTGCGTGTGCAGCAGCTCCGCGGGGTTCGGAGGAATCGGGCCACACGGCATGATGAACAGCCCCGGCACCTCGGTCGACTTGATGGCCGCGTCCAGCGTGCCCTCTCCCACCACCAGCGACGAGACGCCGACGTCGTTGGGCACGCCGAAGGCCTTGTGCAGGCGCGGCCGGCGCATGTCGGTGTCGATGAGCAGCACGCGGTTCCCGCTCTGGGCCATGGCGATGCCGAGGTTGATGGCCGTCGTCGACTTGCCTTCCTGCGGGCCGCTGGAGGTCACCAGCATCCGCCGGAACGGCTTGTCGGGCGACATGAAGAGCAGGTTGGTGCGGATGGCGCGCACGCACTCCGCGATGAGTGACTTCGGCTCGCGGTGGATGTGCAGGTCGGGCGCCACCGCGCCGGGAGGAATCGACGGCACGAAGCCCAGGAAGGTGAGGCCCACGCGCTCCTCGACATCGAGCTGGCTGGTCACGCTGGAGTCGAGGAACTCCAGCAGCAGCGCGAGGCCGAGCCCCAGCACCAGACCCACGATGACGCCCATCAACACGCCCTGCGGCACGTTGGGCCGCACCGGCGCGAGCTGTGGGCGCGCGGCGTCGAGCACCCGCACGTTCGAGGTACGCAGCAGGCCCGAGAGCTCGATGTCCTTCAGGCGCTTGTAGACGGAGTCGTACTGGCGCTTGGCGTTGTCGGCGTCCTGCTTGAACTTGTCCAACTCCACCTTCTTCTTCTCGAGCTCGAAGGCCTCGGCCTTGGCGACCTCGAAGAGCCCTTTGAGGTTGCGCTCCTTCTCGACGGCCTCCTTGAGCTCGGCCTCGGTCGACACCACGAGGTTCTCCAGTTCGCGCGCGAAGTCCTTCTCTGCGGAGCCGAGCTTCTCGCGGCACTCCTGCAGCTTGGGGTGCTCTTCGAGGTAGCGCGACGAGAGGTCGCTGCACTCGTTGCGCAGCGCGAAGACGCGGTCTTTCAACTTGTTGAGCGTCTGGTTCTCGCGCGCGGCGGGCAGCGCCTCGGCCCACAGCGTGTCGGTGCCGCCCTGCTGCGACTGCACCGCGCGAATCGCGGAGCTGCGCGCCTTGAGGCCGGCGATCTTCAGCTGCACCTCGGTGAGCGCCTTGCCGGTCTCCTGCAGCTTGTTCGACACCAGGCTCGAGCGGTCGTCGAGCGCGAGGATGTCGCTCTGCTTGCGGTACTCATAGAGGGCCAGCTCGCTGGAGCGCGCGGAGTCAGAGAGCGAGTCGCGGCGCTCGTCGAGCCACTTGCTGGCGTTCTCGGTGAGCTGCAGCTTCTGCGAGAGCACCTCGTCGGAGTAGGCCTGCGCCACCTCGTTGGCCAGCAGCGCCGCGCGGTTGGGCTCGCGGTCTTCAATCTTGATGAGCGAGACGCGCGAGTCCTTCACCGGCTCGACCTTGATCATCCCCTGCAGCTTGGCCACCGCGTCCATCTTCTGCATCACGTCGGCGCGCAGCTTCGCGTCGGCGATGCGGGTGACACCGAGGAACTCGGGGTCGGAGGCGAGGCCCAGCTTCTCGACCACCCGTTGGCTCACCGCCCGGCTCTGGATGATTTTGTACTGCGTCTCCAGGTACTCCTTGTTCGCCCAGTAATAGGAGTTGTTGTCGGTGTTGACGTCTTGAATCTGGCTGTCGAGAAAGCGCGGCTCCTTGGAGTCGATGATCAGCGAGATCTGCGCCGCGTACACCCGGGGCTGGCGCGTCGTGTAGAGCGTGGTGGCGCCGACGGTGAGCGCGAACACCAGCAAGATGAGCCATTTCCTCCGGAGGATGACGCGCAGGTAGAAGCGCGGGTCGACGGAGCCCGAAGACATGACCTCGCCGGTGGAGACGGAACCCGACATCTCCCGACTGAGTACCACCGGGTGGGCGGATCGTTCAATTTACCGCGCCTCACTGAATGACGCCGGTGTTCTCCAGCCGCCGCAGCCACTCGTCGCGGCTCTTCGCGCCCTCCGGCGAGTCCAACAGGCGGCCGCGGCGCACCTCGTCGGCCGCGGAGTGCAGGCTGCCCATGCGCTCGTACACCTCCGCCAACCGGTAGTGCAGCCCCGCGCTCGAGGGCTCCAGCCGCGACGCGGTCTGCAGGGCGTCGAGCGCGCGCGGGAAGCGGCCCTCCAGCAACCACAGCGCGGCCTCGCGTTGAAAGAGGGCGCTGCGCTGAGCGGTGTTCGACACGAAGGGCCGCACGCGCTGCAACACCTCGCGTGCCGCCGCGGGCCGATTCATCGCGCCCAGCGCGTCGCTCAGCGCCAGCGCCGCCGAGACGTTCGACGGCTCGCGGTTGAGCAGCCGCTCCAGCGCCTTCGCGGCCTCGTCGCGGCGCCCGAGCCGGGTCAGCGCCTGCACGCGCGTCATCACCAGGTCGTGGGCGTTGGCCACCTCCGGCGCCAGCGCGTCGAGGGCCGCCAGCGCCGCCTCCGACGAGCCCAGCTCGGCCTCGTGCCGCACGCGCAGCAGGTTCGCCTCCTTGGCCACCGCGTCGCTGGAAGGGAACTGCTGCGCCGTCTCCAGCAACTGGAGCGCGCGCGCGTCGTCGCGCTGGTTGCGCAACAAGCGGTAGAGCGCCTCGAGGTGCCCGGGCTTGTCGAGCAACACCCGGTCGAGCGCGTCGAGCTTCACCGCCAACGCGAGACCGTCGGCGAGCGACGACGTGTCGCCCTTCTCCCAGGCCAGCTTGTATTCGCCCAGCGCCTGCGCGGGTTGTTGGAGGCGCAGCAGCGCGTGCGCGGCGGCGACGTGGCTCGCGCCGTCTTCGGGGCGCAGCACGAGCACCCGGTTGATCCACGCCAGCGCCTCTCGCGGGCCGGCGCGGCGGGCCGCGTCTTGCGCGACGTTGGCGTACAGCACCCAGTCGGCGGGGTGACGGTCGATGGCGCGCACCGCCTCCGCGCGCACGTCTTCGAAGCGCCGCCCCTCGGTGATGGCCGACTGCAGCGCCTTCTCGGCGCCCACGAAGCCGGGGAGCGCCACCAGCAACATCGGCCCACAGGCCGCGACGGCCGCGCCCAGCGCGAGCGCCAGGCCGCGCGGCGCCCGCTCCCGCTCCGCGCCCGCGTCGAGCGCACA
>CAMLFP010000248.1 GCA_946479335.1 uncultured Archangium sp. | reverse complement strand
GGCGGAAGCGCGCTTCATCGAAGCGGTGATGCAGCCACTCGCCGGCGCCGATGCCCGCCAGCAACGGCAGCACCAGCAGCCCGCTCATGCGCAGCGTGGAGGCGTTCAGCGTGCCCTCCAACGCCAGCCGCGGCAGCACCAGCGCGTTGAGGCACAGCCACAGCAGCGACAGCGTCGCGCGGAACGACGCCTTGTCGGGCAGCTCGCGCGCCGACACGAAGACCGCCAGCGGCCCGCCCGTCGCGAAGATGCCGTGGATGAGGCCCGCCGCCGTCAACGTCGCGACGCGCGCCGGCGTCGAGAGAGCGCGCGACTCCCGTGGCCCCAGGAGCTGCCACAACGCCACCGCCATCACGAACACGCCGAAGGTCACCTTGAGCCACGCCTGCTGCGACGCACGCGCGGCGACCAGCGAGCCGCCGACGAGGCCCACGCCCATCACCGGCAACACGCGCGTGAAGGCGAAGCGCCACGCGACGTGCTTCCACCCGCTGATGACCAGGTACAGCGAGAGCAACACGTTCACCGGCAACAGCCACGAGAGCAGCTCGTCGAGCTGGAACCACAGCGCGCCCAGCGTCAGCGCCACCACCGTCGAGCCGAAGCCCGCCGCCGCCTCCACGAGGAAGGCGAGGAACACCAACGCGGCGAGCAACGGCAACTGAGTCACGCGCGCGAGAAGATGCCGTCGAGGAAGTCGAGCAGGAACGCGTTGGCTTCCTTCAAGTCAGCCATCTGGCCGACCATGCCGTACATCGCGGCGCTGCCATCGGGCGCGGGCTCGCCCGACTTGAGGCGCGAGACGCAGTCTTTCACGTCGTCGAGGAACTTCTGCAGCACCTCACCCTGGTGCGCGGGCGTCACCATCACGTGCAGCGCGGGCGGGTTCATCTGGCGGTCCAACTTCCAGCCGCGCGCGTCCATCGCGTCGCCCAATTCGTACACATTCACCGAGTCGCTGGTGAACGCGAAGACGCCGCCCACCGGCTCACCGAGAATCTGGAGGCCCGCGTCGCGCAGCGCCGCCTGCATCGTCTTGCTGCTCTCGAGGATGGTCTTCGCGCGCTTCACGTAGCCCTCCTCGCCGAGGAAGTGCATTACCGCCCAGGCCGCGGCGATGGCGCCTCCGGGGCGCGTGCCGCAGAACGACGGAGACGCGTAGAGCCCGCCGTTCCACCCCGAGTAGGTGAAGAACTGGTGCCGGCGCAGCGCGCCAGTTTTATACAACACAACCGACGCGCCCTTCGCCGCGTAGCCGTACTTGTGCAGATCTGCCGACATGCTGGTGACGCCGTCGACGCTGAAGTCGAAGGGAGGAATCGGCGCGCCGGCCTTCTTCGCGAACGGCAGGAAGAAGCCGCCGAGGCACGCGTCGACGTGACACAGAATGCCGCGCGCCTTCGCCAGCTTCGCGATGGCGGTGATGTCGTCGACCACGCCCTGCGGGTACGCCGGCGCGCTCCCCACCAGCAGCACCGTCTCCGGGCGGATCAGCTTCTCCATCGCCGCGACGTCGACGCGGAAGTCGGGGCCCAGCGGCGCGTGTGAATAGTCGACGTCGAAGTAGTGCACCGCCTTGTCGAACGCCGGGTGCGCCGACGCCGGCACGATGATGTGCGGGCGCTTGAGGCCCTTCTCTTTGCGACCGAATTCACGCGCGGCCTTGATGGCCATCATGATGCTCTCGGTGCCGCCGGAGGTCATGGTGCCCTGCACGTCGTCGTCACCGCCGAGAATCGACGCGGCCATCGACACCACCTCGCACTCCATCTGCCGCAGCGAGGGGAAGGCGAGCGGCGAGAGGCCGTTCTCCGCGATGAACTCCGAGTACGCGTCTTTCAACAGCGCCGAGACCTCGTCGCCCGCGAAGTACACCAGCGAGAAGGTGCGGCCGTCTTTCCACTTCGCGTCGTCGGTGTGCAGAGAGCGCAGGCGGCCGAGCACTTCGTCACGGCTGGTTCCGGTGGCAGGGAGCGTCTTGGACATGCGCGCTCCCTAGTCGAACTGCCGCGCGTCGTTTGGGTGATGCAACCCGAACAATCCGATGCATAGGGTTGGGAATGCTGCGTCAAAGCGCCGTGCGCTCTTCTCTGCTGGTGGTTCTGCTCGCGACCTCGGCCTTCGCCGCGGGCGAGCTCTCCGACGTCGTCTCCGTGCCGCGCCCGCAGGGCGGTGAGTTCATGGGGCTGTATTTGAAGAACCAGAAGATTGGTTACATGTTCAGCAACGTCACGCTGGCCGCCGACAAGAAGACGGTGACCGCGGTGACCGAGATCCACTTCATGGCGAAGGTCGGGCAGCAGGTCAGCGACCGCACCATGAAAGAGACGCGCGTCTACGAATCGAAGCCCGGCGGCAAGCTGCTCTCGTTCGTGATGGAGCAGAGCGGCGACGGCGGCCAGCAGCGCCTCGAGGGCACCGCGTTGCCCACCGGCGTGCGCGTGGTGCGCAAGAAGCCGGGGCTCCCGACCGACGTGAAGATGCTGCCGCCCGCGAAGGAAGTGGTGGAGGACGCTGACCAGGGCCGCGTGGCCTTGAAGCGCAACGCCACCGTCGAGGGCGTCATCACCGATTCGACCGACTTGATGCAGTACAAGGTCGTCACCACCGTCGGCGCTCCGGAGACGCGCACCGTGTCGGGCGTGCCGGTGAAGCTGAAGAAGGTCACCACGCTCTCGGAGAAGGAGAAGGTGCCCACCGACGCGTTCGTCGACCCCTCCGGCCGGATGGTCGAGGTGCACTTCGGGCCGACGATGAGCGCGATGCTCGAGCCTGAAGACGTCGCCAAGCGCGTCGACATGGTGGAGGTCTTCAGCCTGACCCGCGTGACGATGCCCAAGCCCGCGCCGCCTGAGGCGAAGGAGGTCCCCGGCAAGTTCACGCTCGTGCTGCAGAACGTGCCCGAGCGCTTCTGGAACAACTCGTACCGGCAGCAGTGGAAGAAGCTCGACGGCGGCAAGGTGGAGGTGACGGTGACCGCGGCGGCGCCGAAGGTGCTCAAGCCGCGCCCGCTCATCGACCCCAACGGCGGCGCGAACCTCAAGTCGACGCTCGCGGTGGAGGCCGACAACCCCGACATCATCAAGCTCGCGAAGCAGATCGCCGGCGACGAGAAGGACGCGTGGACCGTCGCCAGGAAGGTGAACCAGTGGGTCTACAAGAATCTCGAGAAGGACTACGGCTCGTCGTCTGACGCCGCGAGCGACGTGCTGAAGCTGAAGAAGGGCGACTGCACCGAACACTCGCTGCTCGAGGTCGCGCTGCTGCGCTCGCTGCACATCCCCGCGCGGCGCGTCGACGGGCTCATCTACCTGATGAACGAAGACCACGTGCCCGCGCTGTACTGGCACGAGTGGGTCGAGGCGTACGTCGGCGAGTGGACGCAGCTCGACCCGACGTGGGGCCAGGACATCGCGTGGGCCGGTCGCCTCGGGCTCGGCGAGGAGAACTCGTCGGAGATCACCATGCTCATCGGGTCGATGTCGGTCGCCGAGGTGCGGTGAAGTTCGGCGAGTACGAGCTGCTCAAGCGCCTCGGCGCCGGGGGCATGGGTGAGGCGTGGCTCGCGCAGAAGGGCGACGCGGCGCCGGTGGTCATCAAGCGCGTGCTCCCGCAGCTCGTCGCGCGGCCCGAGTCACTGCAGCAGTTCCTCCACGAGGCGCGGGTGATGGCGCGCATCCACGACGCGTGCGTCGCGCGCACCGTGGAGCTCGGAGAGGTGAAGGGCGAGTGGTTCATCGCCATGGAGTTCGTCGACGGCGAAGACGTGCAGGCGATGCTGGAGCGCGGGCCGCTGACGTTGGAGCAGGTGCGGCGCATCGGCGCCGATGGCGCGCAGGCGTTGCTGGCGGCGCACGGCGCGCGTGACGCGAATGGCCGCGCGAGCCCGGTGATTCACCGCGACGTCAGCCCGCACAACCTCATCTTCGGGAAAGATGGCCGCGTGCGCCTCATCGACTTCGGCGTGGCGTCGTTGACCGGCGCGGGCGAGAGCGGCGGCAAGTACGCGTACGCCGCTCCGGAGCAGTTGCTGGAAGACGTCACCTCACCGCTGAGCGACCAGTATTCGCTGGGCGTCGTGCTGTGGGAGTGCCTGAGTGGGCGCTCCGCGTTCGACGCCGAGGAAGACGTGGAGATCATCCGCCGGGTGACGGAGGAGGGCATCGGCGCGTTGCCGGAGTCGGTGCCCGAAGACCTGCGCGAGACGGTGATGAAGATGTGCGCGCTGAACCCGGGCGACCGGTTCTCCGACTTGAACGAAGTGCGCGACGCGCTCTCCCATGAGGAGCGGGTCCGCGGAGCGGGGGTGAGGGGCGCCATCGCCACCGAAACTGCACGCGAGCGCCGCTTCACCGTCGAGCAGGCCGAGGCGCTCTACGGCCGCGAGATGCTCCCGGAGATGCTCGCGTCAGGGGAGCTCCGCGCGGAAGACGTCGACGGCGAACGCTTCTTCGTCAAGCCCGCCTGAGTTTCACCGCGGCAGGCTCAGCATGAAGGCCTTCATGTAGTCGTCGGGCGAGTACGTCGCCGACATCCCCAGCAGCAGCTCCTGGTTGTCGAACACCAGCACGTGCGTGAAGCCGTCGGTGCCCGGGGTGCCGAAGGTCTCCACGTCGCTCGCGGTGCCATTCATGAAGTGGAGGATGAACGCGTCGTAGTCGCCCGCATCCGGCGTGATGGGGACGCCGGCGAAGCTGCTCGCGCCGCTGACCGTGCCCGCCAGCTCCAGCCCACCGTCGCGACCGAACGCGAGGTCTCCGGGCAGCGTGCGGAAGTTGGCGCTGCTGGTGGTGTTCGAGAGCGAGAGCGTGAACGACGACGAGCTCCCCGCGCGGGAGATCTGACCGACCGAGGCGCCGCTCGAGGTGTTGAAGGTCGACCACACGCTGTCGCCCGCCGCGACGGAGATGTCGGCGAACTCGCCCGTCGACGCGCCGGGCACGCTGATGGCGGTGATGGAGACGCTCTCCGGGGGGATCTCCCCGACGAAGACGCCGCTGCCCGTGCTGTTCACATACGAGCCGACGGTGCAGCTGCCGGTGCCCGCGTGCACGCCCGCGAAGACGACGTAGCCGTCGGGCGCCAGCACCGCGCGCTCGGTGTTCACGCCCGAGCAGACGTTGGACGACGACGTGCCGATGATCAACGTCGGCGTGCTCAGCGTGCCCTGCGCATAGATGAAGTTCGTGCCCGAGCGCCCGAACAGGTGGGCGATCTCGCTCATGGAGTCGACGGCGACGGCCTGGGGCATGAACGAGGTCGACGCGCGCTTGAACTCCTGGAGCCCGCCATCGGTGACGTCGAGCAGCACCAGCTGACCGCCGCCGTCGCGCGTCGGGTAGGCCGCCACCAGCGTGTGGTCGAGCGACGCCAGCCGGTGCGCGCCCTGGTCGCCGGTGTCGTTGTACGACTCGCCGAGCGTCTTCGCGCCGAGCTGTGTGCCCATGCTGTCGAACGCGAGCAGCTCGGTGGTGTCGTGGTTGGTGGCGTTGTGGTTCACCAGCAACACGTAGGCGTTGCAGCCGATGGTGGTCAGGCCCCACGGGAGCGTCGCCGGGTACACGCTCCCCGCGTCGGACGTCCCCGCGTCAGAAGAGAAGAAGAGGCTCCAGCCGCCGTCCCGCGTGGGGCAGCTCGTGCCGGTGCCGCCGCCGGTCCCCGTGCCTCCGCCGACGGCCGTGCCCCCACCGGTCGCGGTGCCGCCGCCCATCGCGGTGCCACCCCCGGTGTCGCTCCCACCGCCGCCGGTCGCCGTACCACCGCCGAGCGTCGAGCCCCCACCCGTCGCGTCACCGCCGCCGCTCGCCGTGCCGCCGCCTTGCGCTGTGCCACCACCGGTCGCCGCGCCGCCGCCCGTCGTGGGCCCGCCGTCGGTGCCCGTGCCACCGCCCGTCGTGGTGCCGCCGCCGGTGTCGCCTTCACAGCCAAAGCCTCCGTCGCACTTCGCGTTCTTCGCGAGCGTGTCGAAGTTCTCGCAGCCGAGGAGACAGAGGGTGATGCCGATGACGAAGCGCTTCATGGCCAGGTCCCTCCGAGCGAGACGTACGCTCCATGTGAGTCGAACATCAGGCTCGCCAGCGGCGCCTTCGTGCCGCCCAGCACCCCCCACAACACGCCCGCGGCGATGGCCGCCGTCCCGACGCCGGTGAGGATCCACCCCGTGAGTTGGAAGGTGTTGCCCCGCTGCGCGACGGCATCAATCTCCGCGGCCGACTGGAACTGCCCGGTGCGGAGCTGCGTCGCGGCGCCCTGTGACAGCCCGAGGAAGGTCACGCCCACGCCGACCGCCGCGAGGCCCACGAACGCGGGCACCCACCGCACGATGGCCGGCGTCGCGGTCGGCGCACCCGTGGCGCCCTCGTCGCGCCCCAGCGCCTTGCGCAGCTTCGCCGCCAGCTGCGGCATCGTCTCGTCGAGCCAGTCGAGCAGCGCCGCCTCCTTCGTGAAGCGGCCCGACGCGGAGGCGAACTCCTGACTGCTGCTGGTGCCGATGATGCGCAGCGTGACGGTGTAGCCAGACTCGCCCTTCACCACGCTGCCCACCAGCAGCGCGTCGACGCCCAGCGCGCCCGCCAGCTCCGCGAGGCAGCTGTTGGCGTTGTCGGAGCACCCCATCAACTGCCGCTGGCGCTCGAAGCCCAGCGCCTGCTCGAGGTCGGAGTGGCTGGTCACCTTGATGCCCGACGACGAGAGCACGGTGACGCCGCGATCGAGCCACGCGTCGACGAGCTTGGGGTCCACTCCGTACGAGCGCAGGCCGGGCGCGGCGACGCTCACAGGGGCTGCTTGCAGCAACACGCTGGCGAGAACGATAAGCACGTACCTCTCATACTTTCATTTGGGCGGCTCACGGTGCGCGACCTCGAACATTTCCACACGTTGAAGCGGCTGCTCGAACTCGAGCGGCAGGCCGAACGCGCGCGCCTCGCGCAAGACAAGCAGCAGCTCCCGCTGGCGGAGTTGGAGGCGCGCGGGCTGGTGGTGCTCGACGTCGAGTCGGTCGAAGACAACGTCGGCCTCGGCGGCCGCCACCTCGTCACCTTCAAGCACGTCTCGCGCGGGCCGCTCTCCACGCGGCTGGGGCCGGGTGACCTGGTCGGCGTCTCTCCGCGCAAGGCGGAGGTGGAGGACCCGCCGACCGGCACCGTCACCTCGTCGACGCGCACCGCGGTCACCGTGGCCTTCGACCGCCCGCCGCCGCCGTGGGTCGGGGAGGGCCGCCTGCGCCTCGACGTCACCGCCAACGACGTCACCTTCGAGCGCGCCCGCGCACAGCTCAAGCGCTGGGAGGCGATGGACAAGGGCCAGGCGTGCGACCGTCGGGAGATCCTCCTCGGCAACCAGCCGCCGCGCTTCGAGAAGGTGCCGGCCTTCACGCCGGTGCGCGGCTTGAACCCCGAGCAGCTCGACGCGGTGGGCCTCGCGCTCTCCGCGCGTGACTTCGCGTTGGTGCACGGGCCGCCGGGCACCGGCAAGTCGACGGTGCTGGCGGAGCTCGCCGTGCAGTTCGTGCGGCAGGGCAAGCGCCTGTTGTGCACCGCCGCCAGCAACGCCGCCGTCGACCACCTGCTGGAGCTGTGCCTCGACGCCGGCCTCACCGCGGTGCGCGTGGGCCACCCTGCGCGCGTGCTGCCGCACCTCCAGCAGCACACGCTCGACCTGCTCGTCGAAGAGCACGCCGACCGCCAGCTCGCGCGGGAGTTGTTCGAAGACGCCTTCGACCTCCTCGGCTACGCGCGCAAGCAGCGCAGCCGGGGCCGCAGCCGCGAGCGCTTCTCCAACGCGCGTGAGGCGCAGGCCGAGGCGTACAAGTTGATGGACGAGGCGCGCGTGCTGGAGCGCAAGGCGGTCAACGCCATCCTCGGCTCGGCGCAGGTGGTGTGCGCGACGCTGTCGATGCTCGACGGCTCCATCCTCTCGCGCGAGGCCTTCGACGTGGCGCTCTTCGACGAGGCCACGCAGGCCATCGAGCCGCTCTCGCTGGGCGCCTTCACGAAGGCGGAGACCGTCATCCTCGCGGGTGACCCGATGCAGCTCTCGCCCACCGTCATCTCGCTCGACGCGCAGAAGCAGGGCCTCGGGCGCTCGCTCTTCGAGCGGCTGCTGGGCGACCACGGCGAGAGCGTCAAGCGCATGCTCAAGGAGCAGCACCGCATGCACGAGACCATCATGCGCTTCCCCTCCGAGGCGACGTACGGCGGGCAGCTCCGCGCGCACCCCGCCGCCGCGCACCGCGACCTCGCGCCGTTGTTGAACGCGCCGCTCGACGCGCCGCCGGTGCTCTTCCTCGACACCGCGGGCAAGGGCTTCGACGAGACGAAGGCCCCGCAGACGGAGTCG
>CAMLFP010000247.1 GCA_946479335.1 uncultured Archangium sp. | reverse complement strand
GTCGACGACACGATTCTCCGGCTGGTGGAGGCGCTCGACGCCTTCTTCGACGGCCTCTTCTCGGCGCACGACTTCACCGCCTCGTGGGTCGACCGCGTCGACGCGCGCGAGCGCACCTACCTCGCCCGCGCCCTGGCGCTGAGCTGGGAGCTGCTGGCCGACGTGCTCATCGCGGTGCCGAAGCTGGGCTTCGACGAAGAGGTGTTGCCGGTGCGCGAGCTGCTCAAGCGGCTCAACCAGCAACCCACGCCGATGCGCGTGCTGCGGCCGCTCATCACCGCCAGCTTCACCGTGGCCGGCGCGTACGCCGTCTCGACGCTGGTGGAGTCGACGCTCTTCGTCGGGCTGGTGGGTGACGTCGCGAACCCGCAGGTGTCGGCGTGGCTGGCGCGCGTCGCCGGCGGTACCGCGGCGCTCATCGTGCTGGTGAGCCACGGCTGGCGCGCCGTGCTGCGCTCGTTGCAGCACGCCGATGCGGTGTGCCGCGAGTCGAGGCGCCCATGGTTCTCCGGAGTCGTGGGGACGCTCGTGGCCCTCCCGTTGGCGATGGCGCTCGTGGCCCACGCCATTCCCGCTCCCGCGGGGAGCGCGTCGCAGCAGATCGCAAAGCGTGATGAATCTCGCCCCTCACCCCAGCCCTCTCCCCAGGGGAGAGGGAGTCCGCCGTCCTCCTCGCCCGCTCCCCGGGGCACAGGGGGGACGACGCGATGAACGTCGTTCGCCCCGCGATTCGTCCGGCGCCTGTGAAGCGCGGGTTGATGGACTTCGTCGCGGCCGCGCTGTGTCTGTGGGCCGCCGCGTACCACACGCCCGCCGGGGCCCTGTTTCGTGGCGTCGTCGCGCGCCTGACCTCGAGCCACACCAACGCGCGCCCGCTGCTCAGCTACTACTCCGGCGGCATCTACGACGCGGCGCCGGTGGTGCTGGAGACGCCCGTCTTCCAGGCGCCTCCCGGCGACGCGCTCGGCCGCGGAGTCTTCGCTGCTGCCGCGCAAGCCGCGCCCGCTGAACGAAAGAACGTCGACGCGCTCGCCGCGCGCTACGCGATGCCGTTCACCGACCCGCACGACGCGTCGGCGCTCATCACCCGCGCGAAGGCCGACCTCGGCGACAGCGAAGACGCGGCGGTGTTGGCGCTCTTCGCGGGCTTCGAGGTGGCGAGCCACGCGCTGCAGCGCTCCGGCAGCCCGCGCCTCGAGCTCATGGCGACGCAGTTGCCGCCCACCAGCCAGAGCGCCATCGACGCCGCCTCCACGGCGCTGATGTTGAGCACCGCGTACAGCCTCGCGTGGCCGGTGCCGGAGAAGACGCGCATCACCTCGCCCTTCGGCTGGAGAGACCACCCGATTCTGGGGCGGCAGCAGTTCCACACCGGCGTGGACCTGTCGGTGCCGGAGGGCACGCCGGTGCGCGCGACCGCCGACGGCATCGTGCGCCGCGCCAGCGAAGATCAGGTCAACGGCCGGGTGGTGCTCATCGAACACGGCCACGGCGTGACGACGGCCTACTGTCACAACTCCGAGTTGCAGGTGTCGGTCGGGCAGCGCGTGAAGGCGGGCGACGTCATCGCGCGCTCCGGCACCACCGGCCGCAGCACGGGGCCGCACGTGCACTACCAGCTGGCCTTCGGCGGCAAACCGGTCGACCCGCTCGGCTACCGGTGACTTTCAACGCGTGAGACTCGCCGCTCAGTGGGACCGTTTCGACGAGGCGCGGTGTTAAAGCACCGTGCGTGACCGTGACCGTCAAAGTCCGCCGAGTGCGGCCGTCAGACCTCCCGCTCCCGAAGTACCAGACGCCGTTGTCCGCGGGGATGGACCTGCTGGCCGACCTCCCGGAGCCGGTGCAGCTCGCGCCGCTGGAGCGCCGCCTCATCCCCACCGGGCTCTCCATCGAGCTGCCGCCGCACTTCGAAGCGCAGGTGCGGCCGCGCAGCGGGTTGGCGCTCAAGCAGGGGCTGACCTGCCTCAACTCGCCGGGCACCATCGACGCCGACTACCGCGGCGAGATCGGAGTGCTGCTGGTGAATCTCTCCAACCAGGCGGTGACGCTGAACCGCGGAGACCGCGTCGCCCAGCTGGTCATCGCGCCCGTCGTGCAGGCCGTGTGGGACGAGACCGACGCGTTGAGCGACACCGCCCGGGGCGCGGGCGGCTTTGGCTCCACCGGCAGGTAGATTGCTGGCCGCCTACAATGTGGTCTAAATTCAAAGTGTTTTACCGCTGACCCCCACGCCACCGAAGAAGGTCTCCTCCGTTGCTCTGCTACCGCTGTGGCACCCACTCGCCAGACACCGCTGAAAAGTGTCCGACGTGTGGGCAGAACCTGACGACCGGCGGCCAACGCAACGCGACAGGTACCTTCAGCCGGCGGCGCCCGTCGGCGAACTCGCTGGAGGGCGCGCCGTACAAACCGCAAGACCTCGTCGCCGAGCGCTACCTCATCAAGGACATCGCTGGCGCAGGCCCGCTGGGCTTCGTCTTCCGCGCGCACGACAAGGAGGTCGACGTCGAGGTCGCGCTGAAGGTGTTGAACCCCAAGCTGCTGCAGTCGCCGGAGGAGCGGAAGCAGTTCGGCAAGCAGCTGCGGCTGGCGCGCAAGCTCTCGCACCCCAACATCGTGCGCGTGTACGAGGAGGGCGAAGACGCGGAGCGCCCGTACTTCACCTCGCAGTTCCTCGACGGCCTGACGCTGCGGAAGATCATCGACCTGCGGCTGCAGAAGGGTCAGTTCTTCTCGCTCGGTGAAATCGAGCCGATCCTCTCGCAGATCTGCGCGGCGCTCGACGGCGCGCACAAGGTCGGCCCGCACAGCGACCTGAAGCCCGAGAACGTGCTGGTGCTGCCCGACCTGCTCAAGATCACCGACTTCGGGCTCGCGCTGGCGTTGCCGCGGCTGCCCTTCGTGCAGGCGATGAAGGCGCGCAAGGCCGACCGCTACCTCGCGCCGGAGCTGGTCGGCGGCAGTGAGATCGACGGCCGCGCCGACATCTACTCCGTGGGCGTCATCCTCGGCGAGATGCTCTCCGGCCTCACGCCTGACGGCGCCATCCCCGAGCTCGGGCGGCGCAACCCCGAGGTGCCGCCGGCCATCGAAGGCCTGTACCGCCGCGCGCTCAACCAGAACCCCAACGCGCGGTTCAAGAGCGCGGGCGAGTTCATGGGGGAGCTCTCGGCGTTGGCGAAGAAGGGGGCGCCGCCGCCGCTCGCGCCGTCGCGCCCGGAGCCGGCCAGCGGCATCGCGCCGCCGCCGCGCCCTCGCACGCAGAGCGGCATGCTGCAGCTCTCGCCGCGCCGCGAGAAGCCGCCTCCGCCCATCCCCGACCTGCCGTCAGGGCCGCCGCCGCCGCCCATCGAGACCGGCGAGCTCGAGCTCCCCGAGACGGTGCGCGAAGACGGGAAAGACCGCGTCCCCACGGCGATCATCAACTCGGAGGAGTTCGTCACCGAGGACCCCGATCAGGTCGAGACCAAGGCGATGGTGGCGACGGTGTTGCCGCCGCCTCCGGAGCTGCCGCCTCCGCCGCCGCCCGAGTCGGTGGCTGCGCTGCCGCCGGTGACGCTGGGGCCTCCGCCGTCGACGTTCGCCAAGCCGCAGAAGAGCAACAACACCTGGCTGTTGGTCGGGCTCCTCATCTTCGCCGGCGTCGGGGTCGGCGCGGGTGGCGGTTGGTGGCTGATTCAGCGCAACAAGGTGACGCCGCAGCCTCCGCCGGTGGTGGCCGTGCCCACGCCGCTGCCGACGGCCGATGAAATCGAACGCGAGGCCGAGCGCCGCGCCGCCGAGCTGAAGGCCGCGAAGGACTCGGAGGAGAAGCTCGCCGCGCAGAAGGCGGCTGACGAGAAGGCCGCCGCCGACAAGGCCGCGGCGGAGAAGGCCGAAGCCGAGCGCCTCGCCGCCGAAGCGAAGAAGCCGCAGACGAAGAAGGAGAAGGCCGACGCGCTGCGCGCCGCGATGACCGCCGCCGCCGAGAAGGCCGCGGAGGAGAAGAAGGCCCAGGCCGAAGAGAAGCGCCTGGCTGCCGAGAAGGCCGCCGAGGAGAAGAAGGCCGCGCTGGAAGAGAAGCGCCTGGCCGCCGAGAAGGCCGCGGCCGAGAAGAAGGCGGCGACTCCCGAGAAGGCGGCGGCGCCGACGGCCGCGGCGAGCGGCACGTGCCCCGACGGCATGCGCGCGGTCGCGGCGGGTGCGTTCAAGATGGGCACCGCGTCTGGCGACCCGATGATGAGCTTCGACGAGAAGCAGCTCGCCAGCGTGGAGGTCGCGGCCTTCTGCATCGACGTCTACGAGTACCCGAACCGCAAGGGCGCCTCGCCGACGGCCAGCATCCCCTACGCCGACGCGAAGCGGCTGTGCGACGCGCAGGGCAAGCGCCTGTGCGCCGAGGCCGAGTGGGAGAAGGCGTGCAAGGGCACCGGTGGCGCGAAGTGGCCGTATGGCGGCACGTTCAACCCCGACACCTGCAACACCGAAGACGACATCGGTGACCCGCGCAACGTGGCGAAGGCCGGCGCGTTCTCGAAGTGCCGCAGCGTGTACGGCGTCGCCGACCTGTCAGGCAACGTCGCGGAGTGGACGGAGGAGAAGATCATCAAGGGCGGCTCCTTCGCCAGCGGCGACTACGCCGTGCGCTGTTCGGCTCGAAAGAACGGCGCGTCGTTCTCGCGTTCTTCCGAGGTCGGTTTCCGATGCTGCGCCGACTTGCACTGACGCTGACGCTGGCGCTGCCGGCGTTCGCTGGCGAGCGGCCGCGCGTGGTGGTGGTGAAGTCGTCTCCGTTGTCGGCCTACGCGCAGGTGGTGGCGGGCTTCTCGGCCGAGGTGAAGGCGCACGTCGACGAGGTGACGCTGGAGTCGGGCAGCGACGCCGCGAGTGATGCGTTGAAGGCCGTCGCGCAGTCGAAGCCCGCGCTGGTGCTGGCCATCGGGCCCGCGGCCGCGGTCGCCGCGCGCCGGCAGCTGACCGACGTGCCGGTGCTCTTCACCATGGTGCCGTACTTCGAGAAGTACGAGATCGAAGGGCAGAACACGACGGGCATCGCGTTGACCTCCGACCTCTCGATGGAGCTCTCGGCGCTGCGCGCGGTGCAGCCGAAGGCGAAGCGCGTGGGCGTGGTGAACGACCCGCGGTTCTCGAAGGCGATGCTGGAGAACGCGGCGTCGGCGGCGTCAGCGCGCGGGTTGAAGCTGGTGCCGCTCGACCTCGACTCGCCGACGAAGCTGGAGAAGGTGCTGTCGGGCGCGCGCGGGCAGGTCGACGCGCTGCTCATCATCTCCGACAAGACGGTGGGCAACGCGGCGGTGGTGGAGCGCCTCATCGCGTGGAGCCTCGAGGAGAAGGTGCCCGCGGTGGGCCTCGCGCCCGCACAGGTGAAACAGGGCGCGCTCTTCGCGCTCGCGCCTGCGCCGCTGGCGATTGGGCAGCAGGCGGGGCGGCTCGCGAACCGGGTGCTGGTGGAGAAGGTCGACCCTGGCGCGCTGGCGGTGGCGAACCCCGAGGGGCTGGAGCTGAACCTGAACCTCACCACCGCGAAGAAGCTGGGCGCGGCCGAGGCGATCGCGCTCGACGCGATGACGTTCGCCGCGCGGCAGAACCTCGCGGTGAAGGTGGTGGAGTAGCGCCGCGCTGTTCCGTGCGCAGCGCACGGTCGAACTCGACTTCAGCCCCCTTGTTCACGGCACGGCGAGGGGCCCGCGGGTACCTCTCGGTGCTATGGCCCTGCGCATGGTCGTCCCCAACGTGCTCGCCAGCCGGTACGCGTCGAAGGAGCTCACGGCGCTGTGGTCTCCCGCAGAGAAGATCATCCTCGAGCGGCGGTTGTGGCTCGCGGTGCTCAAGGCGCAGAAGGATCTCGGCATCGCGGTGCCCGACGGCGCCATCGAGGCCTACGAGCGCGTGCTGCAGCAGGTCGACCTCGACTCCATCGCGAAGCGGGAGCGCGTCACGCGCCACGACGTGAAGGCGCGCATCGAGGAGTTCTCCGCGCTCGCCGGGCACGAGCACGTGCACAAGGGCATGACCAGCCGCGATCTCACCGAGAACGTGGAGCAGCTCCAGCAGCTCGCGTCGCTCAAGTTGATCCGCGGGCGGGTGGTGGCGGCGCTGGCCCGCCTCGCGCGCCTCGCCAGCGAGCACCAGCTCACGGTGATGGCCGGGCGTTCGCACAACGTCGCCGCGCAGGCCACCACGCTGGGCAAGCGCTTCGCCACCATCGCCGACGAGCTGCTCATCGCCTTCACGCGCCTCGAGGAGCTCCTCGCGCGCTACCCGCTGCGCGGCATCAAGGGCCCGATGGGCACCGCGCAAGACATGCTGGACCTCCTCGACGGCGACGAAGCAAAGCTGGCGCAGCTCGAGCAGCGCGTCGCGGAGCACCTCGGCTTCAGCCACGTGCTGACCTCGGTCGGGCAGGTGTACCCGCGCAGCCTCGACTTCGACGTGCTCTCCACGCTGGTTCAGCTCTCGGCGGGCCCCAGCAACCTGGTCACCACCATTCGCCTCATGGCGGGCAACGAGCTGGTCACCGAGGGCTTCAAGGAAGGGCAGGTCGGTTCATCGGCGATGCCGCACAAGATGAACTCGAGATCTTCCGAGCGCGTGAACGGCCTCTCCGTCGTGTTGCGCGGCTACCTCTCGATGGTGAGCGAGCTCGCGGGAGACCAATGGAATGAAGGTGACGTGTCCGACTCGGTGGTGCGCCGGGTCGCGCTGCCCGACGCGTTCTTCGCGTGTGATGGGCTCTTCGAGACGTTCCTCACCATCCTCGATGAGTTCGGCGCGTTCCCCGCGGTGATCCAGCGTGAGCTGGAGCGCTACCTGCCGTTCCTGGCGACGACGAAGGTGTTGATGGCGGCGGTGCGCAACGGCGTTGGCCGTGAAGTGGCGCACGAGGCCATCAAGGAAGCAGCGGTGGGCACCGCGCTCGCGATGCGCCGCGGCCAGAAGGAGAACGACGTCTTCGCGCGGCTGGCGGCCGACAAGCGGCTGGGCCTCACGCAGGCGCAGCTCGCGTCGCTGGTCGCCGCGCCCATCGAGTTCACCGGCGCCGCCGTCGCGCAGGTGCAGGCGGTGGTGCGCAAGGTGGAGGCCGTCACCGCGCGCTTCCCGAAGGAAGCGGCCTACCGGCCCGGCGACATCCTCTGAGCGACGCTCACGGCGCGACGTTGACGGCGACGTTCAGCGAGCGCGCGACCTCGTGCGCGAACTCGTCGAGCGCGTCGATGTCTTGCGGCGCCGCCTCGCCCTTGAGGTCGGTGCAGCCCTGGAACACGCGGCAGATTTTGATCTCCGCGCGGATGGTGACGGCGCCCATCTGGTCGAAGGTCGCGACCCACCGGCGCGTCCACGTCGAGCCCTGACTGCTCCCGTACGGCGTCTGCCAGGCGCTGGCGACCATCGCGAGGCGGGCGTCGGTGACCTCGGGTTCGGCTCCGGCGGCGGCGAAGGCGCGGGCGAGCGCGGTGGTGCGCTCCTCGTCGGTGCCGCTCAGCGGGCTCAGCGCGTACCGGTGGAGCGGCTGCAGGCAGGCCGAGAACGCGAGCAGGAGCGGGATCATCAGTCGTCTCATGCGCGCCGCCGTAGCCCGATCTGCTTCCCATGCGAAGGGAGTCGCTCAGGTGGGCGGCGTCGCCCGCTGACGCGCCTCTTCTTCGACGGTGAGCGCGTAGACGAGCTTCTCAATCTCGTCGGCGGGCAGCTGCCGCGCGGAGAGTTCGGCGCGGATCGCGTCGTAGCTGTCTCCGCGACGCCACATGAAGCGCGCGACCTCGTGCGGCGTTCCCGGGAGTCGCTTCGCCGGCGTCGGGCCGCTGCTCTCGTAGTCGCCGAGCCACCAGACGATGAGCAGCGACGACACGCCGTAGAGCGCCGGCGTCGACCACCAGTCGGTCATCATCGACAGCCCGAGCGCGCCGACGGAGACCACCGTCTGCAGCACGCGACCCCGGCGCTTCGCGGCGTTGTGGGTGAGCAGGCCGAAGAGCGCCGCGAACATCAGACACGGAATGACCCTCAACCAGACGGAACTCCCCACGTAATGCTCGCGACCGCTGGCGAACGCGATGATCGCGAGGCCGAACATCGCCAGCGCGAGCAGTGTGTTGCAGAGCGCCAGCAGGGAGCGCGCCCAGATGCGCATCGGCGACTCCATGGCGGCGAGCCTATTCGCGCGTGACGAACAGGTGCGTGTACGTGCATGCCTTGCTGTGCACCGTGACGTTGCCCGTTGCGCTCCACAGCCAGCCGAAGCCTTCGCGCACAGGCTCGCCCACGTCGGTCGTGTACTCGGCGACGTCGTTGCCCATCACCACCAGCGTGCCGTCGACGGGCACGGTGACGGGCGCCTCG
>CAMLFP010000246.1 GCA_946479335.1 uncultured Archangium sp. | reverse complement strand
CAGTGATTCCGGGTGGAGCTCCCGGAGCGCCTGTTCGAAGACAGCTCGGGCGTCGTCGTTGCGGCCGAGCGCGATGAGGCGGTAACCGCGGGTCAGCATGCGTTCACCGTCCACTCCACCGAGTCGATCGGCCTCGTCCAGATCGCGCAGGCACGCCTCAAGATCGCCGGCGATGCGCCTCACCTCGGCGGCGGTGCCATAGAAGTGCGAGAGCAGGCGCTGCCACTCAGCCTGAGGCCGGGCGCTCACGACATCTCGCGCCGCTTCGAGTTTCCGCAACAGTGCGCCGCTCTCCTCGGCGATGCGCTCCGGCGCGATACGCGCTCGGAACCAGACGGAGTTGTTCACCGCGAGAGGCCATTCAGCGGCGGCTTCAGTCACGCGATTGGTCGCGGCGAGCGCCAGTTCATTCTTGCCGCTCAGTTCGAGTGCACGACTCAGATTCAACCAATCGCTCGCCTGTCGCTCGTTCTCTGCGACGCGCTCGAGCAGCGTCACGGCCTGTTGTGGGTTGCCGAGTCTCAACGCAGACGACGCCAACCGACGAAGCGCGCTTGCGGTGCCGTCGAGTTCAGCCAGTCGCTCGAGCGCTGGTGTGGAGAGTGCTGTCGGACAGTGCGGTGGGAGCGACTCGAGAACCTGGTTCAGCCAGCCAGCGGCATCGCCTTCGTGCAGGAGGCCTTCGGCGATCACCTGCGCCGCGAGCGCAATGCACGCGTCGCACACGCTGACGGCGGGGCTCGCGACGAGCTTGCGAACCTGGGCTCTGGGCCTTCGGCACATCGCGCAGCTGCTCTCTGGACTGCGCGCGACGAGCCCGATGAGGGTCATCACCAGCCCGGCTCCGATCGCGAAAAACGCAAACCAGTCGTTCGCGATGACGGCATACGGCTCGGCCGCGAGGAAGGAGGTCACCGGCGCCGCGATGAAGAGGAGCACCAGCCCGGTGCGCTGGAGCACCTTGAGGCTCGCACTCGAGAGGTAGACCCGTGGCAGCGCGTCGTTCATGCGCACGACTAGAAACGAAAACCCCCGCTCTTTCGCGATGAAAGAGCGGGGGCAAGCTGGGGAACTAGGATTCGAACCTAGATAGCCAGAGTCAGAATCTGGAGTCCTGCCGTTGGACGATTCCCCAATACCTATTTTTTCTTTTTCGGCGCGCTGCTCTTACCACTCTGCCGCGCCGGCACCACATAGATGCGAACCTCATCGTTCGCTTCGTAGATATTCAGACCTTCCCACTCACCTTTTCCTGACGTGTTGGGGATGTGCACTGCCTTCACCCCCGGCTGATTCACCACGTCCTTCCGCGGGTACGAGGTCGACGGGTACACGTTCTTGTAGAACTTGAACGTGCCCTCCCAGTCGTGCGGCGACTTGTAGCGATGCTCCGCTACCTTCCGCGCATTGTCCGGGAGCTGCGCCCCCAACTCGCTCTCGCCCCTCGCGATCGTCGCCAACAGCACCAACCCGGTGACGATCGCGCCCTTCATTTGCGGCGCGGCAAGTACCTGAAGCGAACTCGCCTCGTCAAGCGCCGCGCACACTCAACACGTCCATGAAGACCGCGATCGTCGCGTGGAGCACGAAGCCGTAGAGGAAACTCCGGGTGCGGATCGACAGGATCCCCAGCGCCACGCCGGCGATGATCGAGCCGAACGCCTCGGGTTCGGGCTTGCCCAGGTGCATCGCCGCGAACGGCACCACCTGCACGAGGATCGCCTGCGCGCGGCCCCACTTCGGCGCCAGCCCGTGCACCATCCACCCGCGGAAGAGAAACTCCCAGCCGAAGAAGTACGCGGCGTAGCTCGCCTCGTAGGTGAGGAAGAGCGGCCAGTCGAAGGCGCCCTTCACCGTGTACGCGGCCTTCCCCGCGAGCGGGTATTGCCCGTGAAACGAGGGCAGGGTGGAGGCGAACCACACCGCCGGCAGCATCACCGCGAGGAAGAGGGCGCTGATCTTCAGCCCCAGCCGCCAGTCGCCCAGCTGCAGCCCGTAGCGCTCGTGAAAGCTGCCGCGGGTGACGCGCGCGATCAGCAGGGGGAGCAGGAAATAGAAGACGAGGGCGCCGCCGAACCACCAGAAGTGCGCCAGCGCGCCGCCCCAGGGCAGGTCGGCGTAGCGCTGCGCGAAGGCCCGGTGAAACGCGCCCGTCGAGCCCTGGTAGTGGCCGAGCACCAGCGCCGCGGAGGCGCCGTAGATGATGATCGCGGGCTCCTCGAGGAGCCCTTTTTCTTCAAGCGCCGAGCGCAGCATCGAGGCGGAAGAGCGTCTCGTCGCGGCCCAGCAGCGCCAGCGTGTCGCCGATGCCCGGAGACGTGGTGCCACCCGTCGCCGCCACGCGGAGCGGCTGCGCGATGGCGCCTTTCTTCGCGCCGGTCTCGGTGGCCAGCACGTCGACGATGGGGTCGATGACGGGCGCGGTCCATTCAGGGAGCGCGGCCAGCTTCGCGCGCGCCTTGCCCAACAGCTCCTTGCCGGTGGCGTCGAGGTGCTTGGCGGCGGCGGCGGCGTCCATCGTCACGCCGTGCGCGTAGTAGGGCTTCACCGACGCGGCCATGTCGACCAGCGTCTTCGCGCGCGGCGCGAAGGCCTTCACCGCGGCCTCCAGCTTCGCGTCGACGTGCGCCTCCACGCCGAGGGCCTTGAGGTACGGGAGCAGCGCGGTGGCGACCTCCGCGGTGGGCAGCGTCTTGAGCCAGTGCTCGTTGATCGAGACCAGCTTCTTCTCGTTCCACACGCCGTTGGTCTTGCCCACGCCGGTGAAGTCGAAGAGCTCGACCAGTTGCGCCCGGGTGAAGAGCTCGTCGTTGCCGTGGCTCCAGCCGAGGCGGCACACGAAGTTGAGCAGCGCGTGGGGCAGCACGCCGTTGCGCTGGTGCGCCATCACGTCGGCCTCGGGGTGCTTGCGCTTGGAGAGCTTCTCGTTGTTCTGCCCGAGGATCAGCGGGAAGTGCGCGAACACCGGCGGCTCCCAGCCCAGCGCCCGGTAGAGCGCGATCTGCGAGTAGGTGGAGTTGATGTGCTCCTGCCCGCGGCCCACGTGGGTGATGGCCATGTCGTGATCGTCGACCACGCAGCCGAAGTTGTAGAGCGGGATGCCGTCGGTGCGCAGCAGCACGAAGTCGTCGAGATCGTCGTCGGGCTTCTCCAGCCGGCCCAGCACCTGATCATCGAAGCCGATGCGCTCGCCTTTGGGCTGCATCTTGAAGCGGATGACGCAGGGCTTCTCGAGCTTCTCGCTCTTGTCGCGCCACGGGCTTGAGTACTTGAAGCCGGCTTTGCGCAGGTCGTCCTTCTCGGTGAGGCCCTTGCTGGCCGCGAAGTCCTTCCGCATCTGCGCGGTCTCTTCTTCGGTGGTGTAGTCGCGGTACGCGAGGCCCTGCGCGATGAGCTGCTCGGCGACCTCGTGGTAGCGCTTCACCTTCTCCATCTGGAAGTACGGAGGGTACGGGCCGCCGACCTCGGGGCCTTCGTCCCAGTCGATGCCCAGCCACTTGAGCCCGTCCAGGATCGCCTTCACCGATTCGGGCGTGGAGCGCTCCTGATCGGTGTCTTCGATGCGGAGCACGAACGTGCCCCCGTGGTGGCGGGCGTAGAGCCAGTTCCAGAGGGCGGTGCGGGCGCCGCCGATGTGCAGATAGCCGGTCGGCGAGGGTGCGAAACGAACGCGGGGCTTCATGGCGTGCGCGCCGTAGCACGAAGCCGCTAAGGTCGGTGGCACGCATGTTTTCGAGAGTCAGAATTTTCGCGGCGGTGGCGCTCCTGTCGCTCCCGGCATCGGCCACCACGTTGCTGAAGTTGGACCTCCCGGCGCTGACGAAGATGTCGGCGTCGATCGTGCGCGGCACCGTGAAGTCGTCGCAGGCGAGCTGGAACCGCGATCACACCCGCATCTCCACCGCGATCGTCATCAGCGTGCGCGAGACGTGGAAGGGCGCGCCGGTCTCGGAGCTGACCGTGATGCAGGAGGGCGGCGTGGTGGGTGACGTCGGGCAGTTGGTGCACGGCACGGTGGTCTTCAAGCCGGGCGACGAGGTGGTGCTGTTCCTCGAAGAGCACGGGCCGCGATTCATCCTCACCGGCATGGTGCAGGGCGTGTTCCGCATCTCGGGCGACACCGCGACGCAGGCGCTGGAACATGACGCGTTCTTGATTGACCCGGTGACGCGGCAGCCGATCGCGCCGCAGACGCTCTCGATGCGCATCGACGCGCTCGCGCAGCAGGTGCACACGGCGCTGCAGACCAACTCCACCTCCCCGGCGGGGACGGGAACCCGGGTGTCGCCGTGATCCTGTCGCTCAGTCTGGCGCTGGCCCTGTCGCAGACGGGCTACCTCCGCAGCCGCGTTACGCAAGACGACCCGAACTCGCTGTGCCTCTACTGGCCGGAGAACTCGGCCATCGCGCTGCACCAGAACCAGGACGGCAACCCGGAGATCGGCGGGCCGGAGTTCACCGCGTTCCAGGCGTCGATCACCACGTGGCAGACGCAGCTCAACGCGTGCGCCAGCGTGAGCCTCGCCGACGGCGCGCGCACCGCGTCGCGGGCTACCGAGTTCAAGACCTCGGGTGACAACGAGAACGTCGTCGTCTACCGCTTCAAGAAGTGTTCGAAGAGCTGCGCGGCGAACGACACGCTGTGCAAGCAGGTCGACTCGGCAGACGCCTGCTGGGACGCCGACCAGGACAACTGCGGCAGCAAGTACGACTGTTGGCAGCACGCCTCGGGCGCCATCGCGATCACCACCACGTCGTATTACCCGTCGAACGCGCAGATCCTCGACGCGGACATCGAGTTCAACTGGCCCAGCTTCTATTTCACGGCGACCCCCGACACGGTGCCGTGCCCGACCGGCGTCAGCTCACAGAGCTGCGTGGTGACCGACGTGCAGAACACCGCGACGCACGAGCTGGGGCACCTGCTGGGGCTCGCGCACTTCACGAACAGCAACAGCACGATGTTCGCGTCGGCCAGCACCGGAGAGACGAAGAAGCGCACGCTCGACGTCGGCTCCGCGCAGTTCGTCTGTGACACGTACCCGGTGGGCCAGCGCGCCAGGCAGTGCGTGATCCCCACGGTCGAGGAGACGTTGGGGAAGGCGCCGAAGGGGTGCTCCGTGACGGCCGGTGGAGCGCTGATCGTCCTCCCCCTGTTGTTCCGTCGCCGCCGCGCGCGCGCATGAACCGCCTGGCGCTCATCGCGCTGTGGGCGGGTGCCGCCTCCGCGCAGACGTACGTGCGCACCGTGGCCAGCGACACGGAGGACGGGACGATCTGCGTCACGTGGTCGGTGCGTCAGTTGACGTACCGCATCGACTCGCTGGGCAGCGCGCGCACGCCAGGCGACACGGAGTTCACCGCGATTCAATCAGCGTGGAGCTCGTGGCAGCGGCTGTCGAACGCGTGCTCCGATTTTCAGTTCACGCGCGGGGGCGACATCACCGACGGCACGGTGGGGAAGGGCACCACCGCCGACAACGTCTTCATCTTCCGCGAGCAGAGCTGCGACGCCGTCGTCGACCCGAGTGACCCGTGCCTTGCCGAGGGCACCTGCGCGAACCTGTACCGCTGCTGGAACCACAGCGATGCGACGCTGGGGCTCACCACCGTCACGTACAGCCCGCGCACCGGCGTCGTCAGTGACGCCGACGTGGAGTTCAACGCCGCGAACTTCCTCTTCACGACCGTGAACGCGCCGGTGTGTGTGGAGACGGAGGCGCCCGACTGCGTCGCGTACGACGTGCAGAACGTGGCGACGCATGAGATCGGCCACGTGCTGGGCTTCTCCCACGTGTCAGATCCCACGTCGTTGATGGCGGCAACCGCGCCCATCGGCGAGCTCAGCAAGCGCGTCATCGATGAGGGCACGTCGCAGGGGTTCTGTCTCACGTACCCCATCGGCCGCCCGCCGACGCCGTGTGACGCGAACGCGCCCGAGAAGGTGCTGGGCGAGAGCGTCGGGAGCTTCGGCGTCAATTGCGCGAACTCGAGCGTCGGTGGCGCGCCGTTGTTGCTGGTCGGCGCGTTGTTGGCTCGGAGGCGGAGGCGCTGAGCTGAAAGGCCCGTGCGCACGGCTCGTCTCCGTCAGGCGCGCTCCACCAGATGAACCGCTTGATGAAGTTCTTCTGAAGCCGAGAGCCAGGCGGGGGAGGGCTCCCTTCGAGCCCTCGCCACCGCCGCCCTCAAGGCCTTACTTCGCGTTCAGCTCATCGACGACGCGCTTGGCGCCGTAGATCTTGTCGAGCGCCTCGAGCAGCGCCGCGGAGTGCACCGCCACCGCGCGGTTCACCGACTCGTCGAAGCCGTAGTCACCGCCGAGCGACTGGATGTTGCCGTCGAAGATGAGACCGACGACCTCACCCTTCGCGTTGACCATCGGCGAGCCGGAGTTGCCGCCGATGATGTCGTTGGTGGTGATGAAGTTGAACGGCGTCTCCAGGTTCAGCTTCGGCTTCGCGGCGAGCCACGACTTCGGCAGCGCGTACGGGTCGGCGCCGGTGTGGCGGTCGAACGCGCCCGCGATCTTCGTGAAGGGCGCGACCGTGTGGCCGTTCTCTTCGTAGCTCTTCACCGCGCCGTACGAGAGGCGCAGCGTGAAGGTCGCGTCGGGGTAATTGGTGTCGCCGTAGACGGCGAAGCGCGCACGGGCGAGCAGCTCCTGCTGCTTCTTGAGCGGGCCCGACACCTCGGTCTCGTACTTCTTGCGGATCGCGCGGGCGTCGGGGTCGAAGGCGCGCGCCAGCTCGATCATCGGGTCCTTCGAGGCGTCGACCTTGGCCTTGCCGCCGTCGAACAGGTCCTTGCGGAAGCCGCCGGTGGGGTTGCCGTTCTTGTCGGTCTTGATGTCCTTGAGCTTGGTGCCCTTGACCGCGGCGGTGGCGATCTCCGCGGGGCTCTTCTTGCCGAAGACGCGCTTGATGAACGGGTGATCGGTGCCGAGATCTTCACGCACCTTGGTGAGCGCCCAGGTCAGCGTGGCGACCTCCAGCTCGTCGTAGATCGGCGCGTTCGACAGCACCTGCTGGCGCAGCTGCGGCTCACGCGAGTCGGTGTACTCCGGGAGGCGCTCGCCATTGGGCTTGCCGGCCTCGTCGGCGTGGCGCACCAGCTCCCGCGCCAGCTCGAAGAGCTGCGAGCCGCGCATGAACTCCAGCGCGTTGTACTCGGTGCGGTACGCCTGCCCCTTCTTGGTGATCGCCGCGATGTTGTCCCACACCGCGCCGTACTGCTTCTCGAGCTCGGGCTTCGCCTTCACCTTCGCGCGGAAGTCGGCCTCGGCCTTCGCGAGCTGCGCGAAGAACGCCTTGTCGGCGAGCGCGCTGTGGCGGCCCTTCAGCGCCTTGAAGGAGTTCTCCACGCCGAAGAGCAGGTCGTTGGAGTGCCGTTTCTGCTCGGCGCCGCGCGTCTGGTACATGGTGATGAGGCCGCGCAGCTCCGCGAGCTTGAAGAGGCGCAGCGGCAGGCGGTAGTCGCGATCGTCTTCGAGCTGCGCGACGGTCAGCGTGCGCGAGGTGCCGCCGGGGTTGCCCGACACGAAGGTGACGTCGCCTTCCTTCAGCGAGCCGTCGCTCCACTTGAGGAAGTGCTCCAGCTTCGCCGGCTTGCCGTCTTTCCCGTAGATGCGGAGGAACGAGACGTCGAGATCGTACCGGGGGAACATGAAGTTGTCGGGGTCGCCGCCGAAGAAGGCGATCGCGTCTTCCGGCGCCATCACCAGGCGGATGTCCTGAAAGCGCTGGTACTTGTACAGATCGTAGCGGCCGCCGCGGTACAGGCTGACGACCTCGCAGCGCACGTCGTCGGAGGTGCCGCATTCCTTCTCGATGGCGGCGATCTCGGCCTTCTGCGCGTCGTTGAACTTGTCGTCAGCGACGCCGGCGGTGGCCTTCTGCACGCGCGCGGTGACGTCGGTGATCTCCGCGAGCTGGTTGAGCTCGTAGCCGGGGCAGCGCGCTTCGTCGGCCTCGGTCTTCGCGTAGAAGCCGTCCTTGTTGAAGTCCTTCTTCTTGAGGCCCGAGAGGTTCTCGATGCACTCGCGCGCGCAGTGGTGGTTGGTCATTACCAGGCCGGTGGGCGAGACCACCGACGCGGAGCACCCGCCGGCGATGCGCACCGACGAGAGGCGGAGGTGATCGAGCCAGTCCTTGGTGGGCTCGAAGCCGTACTTCGCCTTCACCTTCGCGGCGGGGAAGTTGTTGTACGTCCACATGCCTTCGTCGGCGAGCGCCGGGAGGGCGAGGAGGGCGGCAGCACACAGAAGTGATCGGTTCATGGGGCGGTGTCTTGCTCCCGAGCGTGCGCCTCGGCAACCCGAAATCAGGCCGCGTTACCGCAGCGGAGTCTGCTCACGGGCACGCAAGGCCGCCGTCGACGCACCTGCACGTCACGGTGCTGCAGCCCGCA
>CAMLFP010000245.1 GCA_946479335.1 uncultured Archangium sp. | reverse complement strand
TGCTCAAGGCGCGCGGCCTCGACGCGTGGGACGTGGGCGTCATCGAAGCGGGGACTCCCGGCGCTGAAGCCGAGGCGCGCGTCGACCCATGATGCGCGTCGCGGTGCTCGCCTCGGGGAGCGGCTCGAACTTCCAGGCGCTGGTCGACGCGCTCAACGTGCCCGGCTCTCCGGCGCGCGTGGAGCTGCTGCTCTGCAACGTGCCCGGCGCGACGTGTCTCGAGCGCGCGGCGAAGGCCGGCGTGCCCACGCAGGTCATCGACCACACGCTCTTCGACAACCGCGAGGCCTTCGATTTGCGCGTTGCACAGGCGCTCACCGCGGCGAAAATCGATCTGGTGGCGCTCGCGGGCTACATGCGGTTGGTGACTCCGGCGTTCCTGCGCGCCTTCCCCGGGCGCGTGATCAACCTGCACCCTGCCCTGCTCCCGGCATTCCCGGGGATGCACGCCATCCGCCAGGCGATCGACGCGGGCGTGCGCGTCACCGGAATCACCGTGCACTTCGTCGACGAGGGCACCGACACCGGCCCCATCATCGCGCAGCAGGCGGTGCCGGTGCTGCCGGGTGACACCGAGGCGACGCTCGCCGCGCGCGTGCACGCCGAGGAGCACGCGCTGTACCCGCGCGTCGTCAAGGCCATCGCGAACGGCGTGGTGCAGCTCGACGGGCGGCGTGTGACGCTGAAAGAGGGACTCTGACGTGGCGCCTCCTGCTTCGACCCGCAAAGGCGGCGCGCCCGGGCGGCACGTCTACGACGTCATCGTCATCGGCGGGCAGCTCGGCGGCGTGCTGTCGACGGCGCTGCTGGCGAAACGCGGCCTCCAGGTGCTGCACGTGCCCCACGACGGGCTGACGGAGCCCTACGCGCACGGTGACGCGTCGCTGCCCAACGCGCCGCTGCTGCTGCCGCCGGTGAAGGCCCTGCCGGCCTTCGAGGAGTCACTCAACGAGCTGGGCCTCGTGGCCTCGCTGTCGCGCGCGCTGCAGCCCACCCCGCTGCAGCTGCTGGAGCAGGAGCGCTGGTACGAGCTCTCGCACGACGAGAAGCGCCGCGGCCCCGAGCTGGCGCGCGCCCTCGGTGACGACGCGGAGGCCTTCGACGAGCGCACGCGCAAGGCACAGGCGGCGGGCGACGCGAGCGACGCCTTCTTTGCCTCGAAGCCCGACCTCCCGCCCGAGGGCCTCTGGGCGCGGTGGAAGTTCAAGCGCGCGCTCTCGCGCTTCCCGGCGCTCGACACCGACACGCCACTGCGGAGCGACGAGCTGTTGCGCAAGCTGCTGCCGTACACCGGCGGCGCCGACGTCGCGCTCGGGCGCGCGCGCACGCTGGGGCGCACGCTCGCGGGGCCGGCCCTCTTCCCCGGTGGCCGCGAGGGGCTCTGGCAGCAGCTCGCCACGCGCGCGAAGGAGCTGGGCGCGGAGATCCTCACCTCCGGCGAGCCCATCGAGCGCGTCACGCCCGAAGGCGGCACGGTCGGCATCCGCCTCGCGCACCACGACGCGGTCTACCGCGCAGGGGTGGTGCTGGCCGCGATGGATCTCGAGGTGCTGACGGCGCTGATGCCCGACAAGCAGCGCAAGGCGGCCGACAAGGTGGCGCCGCTGGTCGAGACGCGGCGCGCGTTGTTCACCCTCAACCTGGTGCTCCCCGAGGCGGGGTTGCCGCGCGGCCTGGGGAGCCTCGCGCTGCTCGACGCACCGGCGCTCGGCGGCGCGCTGCTGCTGCAGGTGCTGCCGGGGCCGAAGCCGGAGCAGCGCGTGCTGTGCGTCTCGGTACCCGCCGACATCTCGGTGCGCGCGCAGGGCGAGCCCGCGATCTCCGAGCTGAAGAAGCGCGTGCACGCCGAGCTCGCGCGCGTGATGCCCTTCACCCGCGCGCACGTGACGCTGGAGTCGACGCCGTGGCTCGACGCGCCGCGCGTGGTGGCCGGCGCCGGAGAGCCCGCGCCGCTCTTCGAGCTGCCCGACAACGCGTGGCTGGGGGTCAGCGGGCTGGCCACCCACTCCCCATGGAAGCGCGTGCTGCTCGCGAACCGGCAGGTGCTCCCCGGGCTTGGCTTCGAAGGTGAAGTGCTGGCGGCGCAGCGCGCGGTGCGCACCGCCGAGGCGGTGTTGAAGAAGAACGACCCTCTCAAGGCGAGGAAGTCTGCATGAGCACCGTCAACGTGATGGCGCGGGAGATCGCCGCGAAGATCGTCTTCTACGGCCCTGGCCTCTCGGGCAAGACCACCACGCTCAAGCGCATCTACGAGTCGGTGAAGCCCTCGCTGCGCGGCGAGCTGATGACGCTGCCCACCGAGGCCGACCGCACGCTGTTCTTCGACTTCCTCCCGGTGCGCGTGGAGAAGGTCGGCGACTACGCGCTGCGGCTGGCGCTGTACACGGTGCCCGGCCAGGTCTTCTACAACGCGACCCGCAAGCTGGTGCTGCAGGGCGCCGACGGCGTGGTCTTCGTGGCCGACTCCAACCCCGGCGCGGAAGACGCCAACCGCGAGTCGATGGCCAACCTCGAGGAGAACCTCGCGGAGCAAGGCATCTCGCTCGACTCGTTCCCGTTGGTCATCCAGTACAACAAGCGCGACCTCAAGAACGCGCTGCCCATCGAGCAGATGAGCGCGCTGCTCAACCGCCGCAACGTGCCCGACTTCGAGAGCGTGGCAATGAGTGGCGACGGCGTGCTGGACGTGATGAAGGCGATGATCCGCCTCGTCATCAAGGATCTCCGCGCCCGGAAGATCGTGCCCGCGGGCGCACCGAAGGCCAGGCCGTCAGCGCCCACCATGGCGAAGGACACCGGCGCCTCGCTCGCCTCGCAGCTGCAGCAGCACATCACCCAGAGCGAGCTGCCGGTGGTGCCGCCGCCGAACACCCCGCCGAAGCTGGGCGCCGTCGCGGCCCTCGCACCCGCGGCGCTCATCGACCCGGCACGCGTCGCGGAGATGGCCTTCGAGAGCGGCGACTTCGAGGGCTGCGTGCGCGCGTGCATCGAGACCGTGCAGCGCGGGCTGGCCTTCGCCGGTGACGCGTCGCTCGCGCACCAGGCGTTCCTCCTCGGCGTCAACGGCCGCGACGTGTTGGACCTCTACACCCGCAGCCAGCGCGGCGCGGCGCGCATCGACGACGCGGCGTTCTCGCTCTTCGTACTCTCGCAGCTCTTCGTGCGGTTGTCGCAGGCCGGGCTGCCCACGCCCGAGCAGTGACGCCTCCGCAGTTCGTGCCGCAGCGGAGCGCGCGCCACGCCTAGCTGAGCGGCGCCAGCACGCCCATGCGCACCAGCCGGTTCACGGTCTTGAGCGTATCGAGCTCCCGCTGCGTGCCGGCGAGCACCACGGCCGAGAGATCCCACCCGGTCTCGAAGCAGCGCACGATGGAGCGCTCCTCTTGTCGCAGCGGCGCGAGCAGCGCGGGGTCTTGCGTCACCTGGCAGCGCGTCACCGGCGGCAGCTCGTGGTACAGCGCGGCGACGTGCTCGCGCTCGACGAGCCTCGCGAACTCGCGCACGCGGCGATCGCCGGGGTCGCTCTGCAGCAGCGAGGCGAAGATCAGCGCGGCGGCGTCGAACTGGCGCTCGCGCAGCAACACCGCGCCCTTCTCGAGCATGTCGGCGATGGGGTCGACCTCGACGGGCGCGGCGCCCATCACCACGGCACGCCCCGCGCGCAGCATGTCGAACACCGCGCGCGCGACGACCGAGCGCGGGAGGCCCAGCGCGAGGCGGATCCTGCTCAGCGTCACGTCGTCATCGCGCTCCACCACGTGCGCGATGGCCCGCTGCAACGCGTGCGTCGGCTTCGCGCCGGGCGTGGTGTGCAACACCAGCTGCTCGTGCGGCAGCGCGCGCTCGACGTCGCGCACCTCGTCCATCCGCCGCAGCGTCTCGAAGAGCACGTGCCGCAACGGCAGCTCGAGCGCGATCCACTCGTCTTCCCCGCGGTCGGAGTCTTCCGTCCAATGGAAGCTGCCGGACGAGGGCGTGAGATCGACCAGGCTGCCGATCAGCTCCTCCTCGGCGATCTGCCGCACGGCGGTGTCGGTGGCGAAGCCCTGTGATCTCGCGCGCCGCAGCGACTGGAGGCACGCGTCACCCGTGGCGTCGCCGGTGTGCTCCACCACGCGCGAGATGCGCTCCCAGAGGCCGGGGGCCGACGCGGCGATGATCTGCCCGGAGAGGAGGAACACCTTGCGCTGGCTCATCTCCCACGAGAGCGACAGCGCGCCCGTCTTGCGCGACGAGTCGAGCCACTGCAACAGGTCAGGCAGCGGGTAGCTCGAGAAGTCTCCGTGGAAGGCCATGGGCGCTGGTGACGCTACACTCGAAGCCGCGATGCGCGTGGCCATTCTCTTCACCGATGGAGTCGGCGTCGGCCCGCGCGCGCCGGCCACCAACCCGCTGGCCCGCGACGCGTATCTGCTCTCGCAGTTCGACGACGGAACCGGCACCCCGCTGCCGCCGGGAGGCACGCGCCTCGACGTCGACACCACCTTCGGCGTCGAAGGGCGGCCGCAGTCGGCGAGCAACCAGACGGCGATCTTCACCGGGCAGCCCGCGCCGCGCCTCATCGGCCAACACGTGCTGGGCTACCCGAACGCGCCGCTGCGCGAATTGCTCGCGCGCCATTCGGTCGTGCGAGCGATGCGCGACGCGCAGCGCACGGTGGCGTTCCTCAACTCGTTCCCCCTCGCGTACCTCGACGCGCTGAAGCTGCGACACGCGGAGGCGCCCGACGACGGCGTCGCCATCCCCCCGCGGTATGCGAGGCGCTTGAAGGCGTCGGCCAGCACCCTCGCCTTCGCCGCCGCCGACGCGGAGTTCCACACCCTGGCCGGCCGCGCGCTCACGCACGATCTGAAGCGCGTACCGCCCGGCGAGGCTGCCGCGCGCTTCTGGAACCTCGCCGCCGACTTCACGCTCTTCGAGCACTTCCTCGCCGACGAGGCCGGGCACGCGCAAGACGCCGACGCCGCGCGTGACGCGCTCTCACGCTTCGACACCTTCGCGCGCGCCGTCATCGCGTCGCGGCCCGCCGACGCGCAGGTGCTCATCTGCAGCGATCACGGCAACGTGGAAGATCTCTCGACGCGCGGCCACACGCACAATCGCGTCGCGGTGCTGCATTTCGGAGCTACAACCCCGCCCCCGATGCACACCGTGGCCGACGTGGGCGCCGCCGCGCTGACACTCCTGGGAGTCGACCGATGAGGTGGTGGTGGCTGCCGCTCGTCGTCTTCACCGGGTGCAGCCCGCTCTCGAAGCTGGTCGTCGCGCGCCCGGTGAGCGATCGCTACGAGCTGCGCACCGATGGCCATCACGAGAGTGACGCGTCGCGGGTCGAGGCCGCGGTGAAGGCCGCGCACGAGGGCCTCGCGCGCTGGGGCGGGCTGCCGGAGCCGGTCACCATCTACCTCGTGGGCACGCACGGCGAGCTCGAGCGCGCGGTCGGCCGCGTCGGGTACGACTGGCTCCGCGCGTGGACGCGCCGCAACGACGTCATCTTCCAGGCGCCCTCGACGTGGAACGCCAGCGATGAGGCGCTGAACAAGCTGATGCTGCACGAGCTGACGCACGCGCTGCTCTTCCAGCGCTCGGGCGGCGCGACGAGCTGGGCGTTCAAGAACATCCCCCTGTGGTTCCGCGAGGGCATGGCCATCGCCAACGCCGGGCAACAGGGCCAGTACCCCTCGCTCGAAGACACCACGCTGTGGCTCTCGAAGCACCCCGACCTCGACGCGTTCGCCGACGGCGAGGCGCTCTCGAAGAGCCAGTCAGCCGAGATCTACGGCTTCGCGCTGCACGCCTTCGAGTACCTCGAGGAGCGCGTGGGCCACGAGCAGGTGCTCGCCTTCATCGACGCGATGCACGACGCGTCTGACTTCGCCGCGGCCTTCGAGCCGACGCTCGGGCTGGCGTTGGAGACCTTCCAGAGCGACTTCCTCGCGTTCTTGAAGAAGCGCGCCTTCCGCGACGCGCGCCGGCTGATTCCCTTCGCGCCGCGTGAACGCCGATCGCTGCCGGTGCTGCAAGGCGCTGAGTCACGCTGAGCGCGATCGCTGTGCAACCACGCGTGGAGCGCCGGGTTCAACGCAGCGTTATACCGGCCGCCATGAACAGGACCCTCTGTCTGCTGACGCTGCTCTCACTCCCCGCGTTCGCGGGCGCCGAGCTGGGGAAACCCGCGCCCGACTTCACGCTCAAGGATCTCGACGGCAACGACGTGAAGCTCTCGTCGTTCAAGGGCAAGACCGTGGTGCTCGAGTGGTTCAACCCCGAGTGCCCCTTCGTGAAGAACGCCCACACCAAAGGCTCGCTCATCGACACCGCGAAGCGCGCGCAGAAGAACGGCGTGGTGTGGCTGGCCATCAACTCCGGCGCGCCCGGCAAGCAGGGCACCGGCGTCGCGAAGAACAAAGACAGCGCGAAGACCTGGGGCCTCGAGCACCCGATTCTGCTCGATGAGACCGGCGCCACCGGCAAGGCCTACGGCGCGACCAACACGCCAAACCTGTTCGTCATCGACGCGAAGGGCGACCTCGTCTACCGCGGCGCCATCGACAACTCGCGCGACGGCGAGGGCCAGTCACCCGAGGGCGGGAAGCTCGTCAACTACGTCGACGCCGCGCTGGCCGACCTCGCCGCGAAGCGCGCGGTTGCCACGCCCGACACGAAGCCGTACGGATGCGGGGTCAAATATGCGAACTGAACTCCTGTTGATCGCCTCGCTGTCGCTCGCCGCCTGCAAGAAGGAAGAAGCCGCGCCTCCCGCGCCGCCGCCGCAGGCCAAACCCGCCGCCCCCGCGCCTGCCGCGCCCGCTGAAGAGAAGACGTGGACCGTCAGCCTCGAGGTCGCGCCGCCGCTCGCCGCCGG
Organism: uncultured Archangium sp.; assembly: GCA_946479335.1. The sequence goes on along the minus strand of CAMLFP010000245.1, from coordinate 1,557 downwards.
CAAGGAGGCCATCGCCACCATCACCATCGCCGCGCGCGACGGCTTCCACGTGAACCCCGACTACCCGTTGTCCTTCAAGCCCGCCGCGAGCGAGACCGTGACGTTCTCCGGCGACCGCGTGCAGCTCACCGCGTCGGAGAAGACGCCCTGCAAGGACCACGCGGACGACAACTGCGAGGTGAAGGTGCCGCTGGCCTTCACGCCGAAGCAGGCCGGCGTCGCCAGCTTCGAGGGCGTGCTGAGCTTCAGCGTCTGCAGCGAAGAGAAGTGCCTGACGCCGAAGGAGACGTTGACCATGAAGGTCGACGTGCAGTGATCAGCCGAACGTGAGGGCGAGGCCGATCACCGCCGGCAGGCCCTGCACGAAGAAGATCCGCGGAGACACGGTGGCGGCCCCATAGACCGCCGCCGTGATCACGCACCCCAGGAAGAACCGCAGCAACTGCACGCCCACCGCCAGCTCCGGGTGGGCGATGCCCCAGATGAGCCCCGCGGCGAGGAAGCCGTTGTAGAGCCCCTGGTTCTTCGCCAGCACCGCCGACATCGCGGCCTTCTCCGGCGTGTTCCCGAAGATGCGCAGGCCGATGGGCTTCTCCCAGAGGAACATCTCCAGCGTCAGGAAATAGAGGTGCAGCGCTGCGACGATGCCGGCGACGACGAGTGAAGCGGTGTGCATGGGTCTCTCTCAGGGGTTCAGCAGGTGGGTCAGCGCCGCGCGCAACGTCTCCGGCGCGGCCGAATCGGGGAGCTCCCGGTACAGCGCGGTGCTCTCGTGGGTCGCGGCCAGCCGCTGCGCGTGCTCGAGCAGCGACGGCGTCACGCGCGGCAGGTGCTTCGTGAAGACGCGCTCGCGGCCGTCCAGCTTCCGCACGTGCTTGCTGCAGCGGCACTTCGCGGCGTCATTCACCACGCCACACGTCGCGGTGAGGAACTCGCGCATCCGCTCGCGCGCGCGAGACAGGCGCTTGCGGTAGGTCGCCGGCTCGACGCCCGTCACCTCCGCCGCGTCGTCGCCGGGCAGGCCCAGCACCTCGCCCACCACGTACGCCAGCCGGTGTTCGGCATCGAGCGTCTGCAACAGCCCCAGCGAGCACTGCACCCGCACCTCGCGCTCCAGCAGGCGATCTTCGGGCGTCGTCAGCACCGGCGCGGGCGCGTCATCCACCGGCTCCAGCACCGGCTGCCGCCGCGACTTCGCGCGCAGCAGCGCGTTGGAGGCGATGCGGAAGCACCACGTGCGGAACGACGACTCGCCGCGAAACGCGGAGAGGTGGGTGATGATCTGCACGAGGATCTCCTGCGTCGCATCGGCGGCGTCGGCGGGCACCCACAGCATGCGCAGCGCCAGCCCGTAGACGTCGTCTTGAATGGTGCGCACCAGCGCGTCCAACGCGGCGCGATCTCCGGCGAGGGAGCGTTCAACGAGGGCTTCGGGCGTCATCTCCCCCATTGGAGACATGTCGCGCCCGGCTTGTGACCGACTTTTTTCAGGAGCCCCAGTCCGCCACCGGCCAGCCGCGCCGCTGGGCGTGCCGCTTGAGGCGCACGTCGGGGTTC
>CAMLFP010000244.1 GCA_946479335.1 uncultured Archangium sp. | reverse complement strand
CGAGCAGCGCGGCGCTCCCCAGCAAGACGTCGCGGCGATGGAAGGTGCGCATGGGTGAGAACATAGCGTCGGCGGCGCGTTCCGCTGGTGCAACGGGAGGAAAGGCGCGTTCCACCGGCGGAACGGCTCGCCTGACGGCGCGCGAGCGATTACAGCGCCCGCGCATGACGACGACGCTCATCGACGACATCGAGACCCGCCGCGAAGGCGGCACGCTGGTCATCCGCTTCGCGCGGCCGGCGAAGAAGAACGCGCTGACCCTGGCGATGTACGAGCGGATGAACGCCGCGTTGACCGAGGCCGCCGCCGACAAGTCGGTGACCGCGGTGGTGTTCAGCAGCACCTCGGAGACCTTCACCGCCGGCAACGACCTCGGCGACTTCATGCAGAACCCGCCGCAAGACGAGAGCGCCCCGGTGTTCCGCTTCATCCGCGCGCTGGGGGCGTTCGAGAAGCCCCTCGTCGCGGCGGTCGACGGCAAGGCCGTGGGCCTCGGCTTCACCATGCTGCTGCACTGCGACTTCGTCTACGTCACGGAGCGCGCGTCGCTCACCACGCCGTTCGTGAACCTCGGGCTGGTGCCGGAGGCGGCCTCGTCGCTCATTCTCCCCGCGCTGGTCGGGCACCGGGTGGCCTCGGAGATCCTGATTCTCGGCGAAGCCGTCTCGGGCACGCGCGCCGCGCAGCTGGGCATCGCCAACGCGGTGGTCGCGCCGGAGCAGGTCGAGGCGAAGGCGCTCGAGGTCGCGCGCGTGCTGGGCGAGAAGCCGCCCACGGCGCTCAAGCTGACCAAGAAGCTGCTGCGCGACACGAAGGTGCTGCACGAGCGCATGAGCATCGAGGGCGACCTCTTCGTGAAGCAGCTCGCCTCGCCGGAGGTCGCGGAGGCCATCGGCGCGTTCTTCGAGAAGCGCAAGCCCGACTTCAGCAAGCTCTGAAGCGTCTTCAGCGCACCACGCGCACGTTGAGCTGCGGCGTCTTGAGCGCGCCGTACAGCCGCACCCACAGGAGCAGGTAGGCCTCCGTGCCGCGCGCCGCGGTGAGGTCGCCCAGGTCGACGAAGTGCTTCCAGCCGAAGGTGCGCAGCAGTTCGGTCGCCTGCGTCTTCGCGTCGGCGTCGTTGCCGCACATCAGCAGGTCGTGTTCGCCATTCGCCAGCGCCTGCGGGTTCACCATCACGCTGGCGTTCACCGTGTTGAGCGCCTTCACCACGCGCACCTTGGGGAACGCGCGCTGCAGCGTCTCCGCCAGCGAGTCGGTGTTGGCCACGGTGAGCGACGGAGGGAAGCCCTTCGAGAAGTCGAGCGGGTTGGCGACGTCGATGAGCACCTTGTGCCCGAGGTGCGCTTCGCCCGCGGTCTTCAGCGCGTCGAGCGACCCGGAGCCGGAGGTGGTGTTGAAGAGCAGCTCTCCGAACGCCGCCGCGTCAGCGAACGTCACCTTGCCTTCGCCGGCGACGCGCGAGGACAGCTTCACCTCGTGGCCCAACTCCTTGAGCTTCGCGCCGATGGTGCTGCCCACGTTGCCGCTGCCGAGAATCCCGATGCGCATCACCGCCTCCTCACGAGAGAATTTCTGCTTCGGCCAGCAACCGCTGCTTGAGCTTCTCGTCGGCGGTGGCCGCGAGCTCCTTCAGCGTGGCCTTGAGCGCGGTGTGCTGGCGCTCGAGCTCCGCGACGCGCGCGGTGAGCGCCTCGGTCGCCTCTTCGATGCGCAGGTCGACCACCGTCTGCAGCAGGTCGAGCTCGGTGCGGCTGCTGAACACCTCGGCCTCGGTCTTGCGCAGCGACTTCTCCATCGCGTGGAGCGCGTCTGACAGCCGGCGCCGCTCGGCGAGCACCCGCCGATGCTCGATGGCGTGCTTCACGCGCTCCACCACCAGCATGATGCTCTCGAAGGGCTTGAGCAGGTAGTCGTCGGCGCCCAGCCTGAGCGCCTCCAGCACCGACTCGGTGTTGACGAAGCCGGTGATCATCACGCGCGCGCAGTCGGGCAGCCGCTCGTTCACGTAGCGCAGCAGCTCCAGCCCGCTCTTGCCCGGGAGGTTCTTGTCGGTGACGACCGCCGCGAACTGTTCGGTCTCCAGCAACGCCATCGCGTCTTCGGCGGTCAGCGCCGTCTTCGTGGTGACGCCCGCCTTCTTGAAGCCCGCGGCGAGCACCGTGACGATGGTCTGTTCATCATCGACGATGAGAACCGTCTGGGGGGGCGGAGCGACTTCAGCCATGGCGCGAGTCTCCGTCGGCCACGCAACATCCGCAAACAGACAATCTGACGTTCGCGTGCCTGCTCGAAGCGACGAAACGGCACTTGGTCGCCCCATCGCGGTGCGCGCGTCGAGGGCGTGCCGCGCGGCACGGGCTTCGCAACGCCGCGCGCGTTCCTGGGAGTGCCCGAAAAGGAGCGCTCACGTGCGCCAGCGTCGTCTGCCTCGCGGTCTCTCGTTGATTGAAATCATCGTCTACATCGCCATCGTCTCCATGCTGCTCGCGGCCGTCAGCGTCTACGCGGTCGGCGTGCACCGCGACTCCCAGCGCCGCACGGCGTGGCTCGACACGCGCACCGCCGTCGACGCGCTCGAGATGTACCGCGGCACGCACGGCCGCTACCCGCTGGAGCACGAGGGCTTCAGCGCGTTGGTGAATGCGAAGCTGCTCAAGCAGCCGCCGAAGGACCCGTGGGGCTACGCGCTGGTGTACGCGCTGCGCGATGGCGAGCCGGTCGTCATCAGCCTCGGCGCCGATGGTGCGCCCGGCGGAGACGAGGACGCCGCCGACATCTCGTCGCTGGATGCCGCGCTGGAGTGACGCGGTTATGCCTCGCGCCACATGGCGCATTCGTTCTTCATCCACTCCACGGGCGCGGGGCCGTTTTTGTGGGCCAGCGTGCCCGACGACGTCACCGCCGGCACCACCGCGCACTTCCCCTCGAACCTCGGCTACCCGCCGAACGCCCCCGTGCCGCGCGGCACGAAGGTCACCGCGCTCGACGACGTGGCGCACCTCCACGCGCTGCTTCCCGACGATGGCGCGCCGGTGCGGCTCTACGCGCACTCCTACGGCGGCTTCGTGGCGCTGGAGCTCGCCCGGCGCCTCGGCGCGCGCGTGGCGTCGCTCTTCCTCTACGAGCCGGTGCTCTTCGGGGCGCTGGCGGCGACCGACGACGGCGACGCTGCGGCCATCGCGCAGGCGCGCGAGTTCTTGAACCACGCGTGGTTCCTCACCGATGACGCGCGCGGCGGCACCGACCCGTGGCTCGAGCACTTCATCGACTACTGGAACAAGCCCGGCTCGTGGCAGCGCATGCCGAAGGAGCTGCAGGACTTCTCGCGCCTCGTGGGGTGGAAGATGTTCCAGGAGGTGCGCTCGGTGTTCTTCGACAACCAGCGCTTCGACGCCTTCGCGTTCCCCGGCGTGAAGCTGACGCTGGGCATGGGCGAGCGCAGCCCCGTCGCCTCGCGCGAGATGGCGCGGCAACTGGCGCGCGTGAACCCGCACGCCACGCTGTTCGAGCTGAGCGGCACCGGGCACCTCGCGCCGCTGACGCACGCGGCGAAGCTCCACGAGGCGATGCGCGCGCACACCAGAGCACCTTGACGCGCCCCGGAGCGCCCGTAGATTCGCCGCGATTCCGGACAAGGGTGTCCGGTGTGAAGCCCAGGGAGGTCTCCGGTGGCCGTCGAAGCGAGTGAATCGAAGTTCTCTACGCCCACCTCCCGCGCGGAAGATGGGCTCTACCTGCCGGAGCAGCCGTCGCTCCTCACCCGCTTCAAGGTCGCGCTCCGGGCGCTGCGGGTGCTCGAGAAGCACCCCGATGACCCCGTCGCCGCGTCGGTGTTCAACGCGGCCATCGACGGCCCGGTGTTCCTGGCGCACGCCGAGGCGCTGCTGAAGACGCCGGAGGGCGCGGCGCTGCTCAAGGACCGCCCCACGCTGCAGGCGGGCTCGGTCGACCTCGCGGCGCTGGCGCAGCTCCCCGAGGGCACGGTGGGGCGCGCGTTCGCGCAGTACTTCATCGACAACAAGATCCAACCGTTCGCCACGCCGTACGAGGTGCGCAACGACCTCGACTACGTCGTGAAGTGGTACCGCGAGACGCACGACCTGCACCACGTGTTGACGGGCTACGCGACCGACTCGATGGGCGAGATGGAGCTGCAGGCCTTCGTGTGGGGCAACCTCGGGCTCCGCACCAGCCCCTTCATCCTCCTCTTCGCGGCGCTGCTGCGGCCGCACAACCTGCCCGGCATCTGGAAGTACGCCGACCGGCTGCGTGACGCGTACGCGCGCGGCAAGGCGACGAAGAGCCTCTTCTCGGTGCGCTACGAGCGCTCGATGGCGCTGACGGTGGAGGCGCTGCGCGACGCGCTGCAGATTCCTCCGCGCGCGAAGGCCTGATCACCCCAGCAGCTGCTCGACGGTGGCCACGAAGTCCTTCTCCGCATCGTCGATGACGCCGTCGACGCCGATGAACCACTCCGCGGCCTGCAGCGCCGCCTGACGGTGGGCCTTCAGCAGCCCCATGTTGGGCTGCGGCAGCGGCTTGCCGAGGTGGAGGTGCTGCAGCAGCCACGCGGTGGTCTCGTCGGGGAGCCCCCACTGCTTGCACAGCGTCGCCACCGCGGCGCGCTCCTGGTCGTCGAGGGTGTCGTCGGCCCACGCGACCTGCAGCAGCAGCTTGACGATCTCGACGTTCACTTCCTGGGAGTCGCTGGGGCGATTCATGGGGCGCACCATAATCCCTCTCCCGCGGGGAGAGGGTCTCGCGAAGCGAGGGGTGCGGGGAGCGTCGGAGTCAGCGCCTGCGGATGAACGCACCGGCCGTGAGCAGCACGCCCAACACGCCCGCCCGCAGCGCCAACGGGCCCGCGTCTTCTCCGGCCGCCAGCGTCAGCAACAGCAGCGCGGCGCACAGCAGCGTGCCGCCGACGCCGAAGACGAGGCGCTTCCAGAACACGCCGGGGAAGAGCTTCTGCGCGCCCAGCACCACGAAGACCGGCGCCAGACACAGCGGGAGGTAGAGCCGCGAGAAGTCATCGACCGTCGGCACCGGGAGGAAGTTGCCCGCGCGCGGCGGCACCACCGCGAAGGCCCACGCGGTCGCCGCCATCGAGGCCCAGCCGTCGGGCACCTCCGCGGCGATGGTGCCGCCGTTGGCCACGGTGCGCAGCGCCAGCATCCACCAGAGGATGCCGGTGGTGAGGGTGAAGCCCAGCACCATCGTCACCGTGTCGCGGCCCTGACCCAACCACAGCGCGTGCGCCACGGCGGCGATGAGGCCGGCGAGCAGCAGCTCCGCGCCGCGCTGGGTGTCGTGCTGCATGGGCTTCAGCTGGCCAGGGCGTCGACGAGGCGGGGCACGTCGGCGGCGGCGGTGCTGCACAGCGCGACGCGGAGCGCGCCCTTCTGCGGCACCACGTACACGCCCTTCGCCTTCATCTTCTCGGCCTGCGCCTCGGCCTCGGGGTGGAAGACGGTGACGAAGAAGCCGCCCTCGTAGCGCGGGTACTGGAGACCCCTGGGCTGCGCCGCGGCGTTGAAGGCCGTCACGCGGTCGGTCAGCAGCTTCTTGAAGACCTCGCGCTCGGCGTCGCACGCGGCCTTGAGCTTCGCGTCGGTCAGCAGCTTCGTCACTGCCGAGAGGCCGCCGTGCACGCAGTTGCTCCAGGTGCCACGGCACGCGTACGCCAGCGCGGCCTGCGTCGCCGCGCGCGCCTTCTCGTCGGGCTCGCACGCCAGCAGCGCGCCCACGCGGAGGCCGTAGTGCGTGTACGACTTGCTGGCGCTCCACGCGAAGAGGAGGCCGGTGTTGCCCAGCAGCGGCTGGAGCTCGGTCATGAAGCCGCGCACGTCGCCCGCGCCCGCGTAGAGCCAGTACGCCATGTCGACCAGCAGCGTCACCGGCTTGCCGGAGTGCTTGAGCAGCACCTCGACCACCTGCTTCCACTCGCCGCGCGTCATCGAGTAGCCGGTGGGGTTGTTGCACGGATCATTCAGGAAGATCAGCGCGCGGCCCTGCTCGGCGAGGAGCGAACCCAGCTTCGCGTCGAGCGCCGCGGCGTCGAGCTGGCCCGCCTCGTTGAACATGCGGAAGGTGTCGAGCTTGCGCTCGTGCTCGTCGCACAGCGTGAGGTACGGGCCCCAGTAGAAGCCCGGCGTCAGCAGCTTCTGGCCCGACTCGAGGTAGTTCATCAGCGCGTGGCGCAGCGCGCCCGTGCCGCCCGGCGTGGCCACCGCGGTGGCTGAAGCGCGCAGCTCCGGGTGGCCGGCGAAGGCGTCGTCGATGACGGCTTGATTGAAGGCCGGCGTCCCGGGGATCGGCGCGTACGCGGCCCACTCGCGCGCGGGCACTTCGCGCAGCGTGTTGGTCACCGTGGAGAGGATCGAGAGCGAGCCGTCGTCGTTCATCAAGCTGCCGATGGTGGCGTTGATGATCAGCTCGCCCGCCTGCTTGCGGCGCGTCGCTTCGGCGTTGAGGGCGAAGATGACGTCTTTGTCGGGGCGCGTCTGGCGCTGGGGAATCAGGTGCAACATGCCCCACTGTCTTGCTCAGTGAGAGCCTGAGGTGAAGCCTTCTTTTCAACGCGAAAAACAGCAGGTAGGCAGAGTTCCCCTTTACCGATGGCGCCTCGAGGCCACCGCCATCGAATTCCCCGGAGTCCACACATGAAGTTGTTCCGCGTTCTGCCTTTCCTGGTGCTGCCACTGGCGTGCAGCGAGCCGGGTTTTCAGCCGTCGCCAGGCACGAAGCTCGTTCGCGCCAGCTCGCCGATTCAGGGCGGCACCACCGACTCGACGTCGACGAACGTGGTCGGCATCCTGCTGAACACCAGCCAGGGCGCGGGCGTCTGCACCGGCTCGCTCATCGCGCCGAACCTCGTGCTGACCGCGCGTCACTGCGTGGGCGACATCGGCAGCAACCTGAGCAGCTGCAGCTCGCAGCCCTTCAGCTCGCCCGCGGCGGCGAGCTCCTTCCGCATCACCACCAGCTACAACGCCATCGACCCCATCTTCAACGGCAGCGGCGGGTGGCCGGCGGTCGACAACTCGACCTGGTTCGGCGCGGCGGAGGTCATCCTTGATCCCACCACCAACAGCATCTGCGGCGGCGACGTGGCGCTGATCCGCCTGTCGACCAGCATCCCGAGCGTGTGCCCGTTGGTGCCGCGCGTCGACTCCATCCTCAGCGTCGGCGAGACGTACACCGCGAAGGGCTTCGGCATCACCGGGCCGGCGTATGACTCGCAGGGCAACCCCATCTCCACCTACCAGAGCACCGCGGGCACCCGCCGCACCGTCAGCGGCATGACCGTCGCGTGCCTCAACCAGTCGGGCTGCCAGACGGCCGATGGCATCAGCGGCACGCTGGAATGGGTCGGCGCGGCCTCCACCGCCAAAGGCACCTGCGAAGGCGACAGCGGCGGTCCCTCGCTCGACTCCATCGGCCGCGTCACGGGCGCGGTCTCGCGCGGCCCCGGCGACGCGTGCAACCAGACGGTCTACGGCTCGGTCTATGGCCACGCGGCGTGGATCAAGGCCAAGGCGGCCTACGCGGCGGCGATGGGCGGCTACAACGCGGCTGACTGGGTCGACGGCGGCTCGACCACCGTGAACCCCTGCGGCTCGTCGTCTGACGGCGGCACCACCGGCGGTTGCCCCTCGGGTCAGACCTGCCAGGACGCGACGGGCGCGGGCGACTTCCTCTGCCTCCTGCCGGCCGGCGATCCGCCGTCGGGCCTCGTCGACTGCCTGTCGTCTGGCACCTGCACTGCGGGCTTCTCCTGCTTCTATGACGACAGCACCCAGGCGACCGCGCACTGCTACCAGGACTGCACCGGCACCACCGGCGGCGGCACCGGCACCACGGGCGGCGGCACCGGCACCACGGGCGGCGGCACCGGCACTACGGGCGGCGGCACCGGCACCACGGGCGGTGGCACGGGCACCACGGGCGGCGGCACGGGCACCTCGGGCGGCGGCACCGGCACGGGTGGCTGCCAGTCGGGCGAGTTCTGCCCGGCGGGCTACGGCATCTGCCTCACCAACGCGGGCGACCTCCCGGCCGACGCGACGGTGTGCTCGCAGAGCATGGCCTGCACCACGGCGGGCGCGTCGTGTTACGCGTCGTCGGGCTCCAGCACGGGTCACTGCTACCGCGCCTGCACGGCCCCCACGTACAACTGCGTGGGCAGTGGCACGACCTGCTTCGGCGTCGACTCCACGACGGCGTTCTGTCTCGACAGCAGCACCGGCGCCATCCCCACCTCCGCGGGAGACTGTCTGTCGGCGCCCAACTCCTGCCCCAGCTCGCAGACCTGCGTGTGCACGGCGGGCACCACCAGCTGCACCGCCGCGCGGTGCATCGAAGAGTGTGGGCCGGGCGCGACGGGTGGCGGCACGGGCAGCACCGGCGGTGGCACCGGTA
>CAMLFP010000243.1 GCA_946479335.1 uncultured Archangium sp. | reverse complement strand
CCCTCTCCCCGCGGGAGAGGGAGTTCGGTGTCGACCAGCGCCGCCACTTTCAGCCACGACGCCGGCAACGGTGCGGCCGTGCGCTGCGCCACCAGCAGCGGCAACGCGCGTGACGCCGGCAAGAGGTCCAGCTCCACGGGGTGAAGGTCGCTGCGCACCTCCAGCAGCTCCGCGCCCGCGTGCCGCGCCGCCCACGCGAAGGGCTCCAGCGCCGCGCCCGGAGGCAACGTCACCACCCGCCGCGCCCGCGGACCACGCTCCAGCCGCAGCGCGAACTCCACCAGCGACATCGGTCGCGCCTGCGCGTGGCGCTCGCTGCGCTCCGCGTACACCTCGCGCAGTTCTTCCTCGAGCGTCAGCTCCGGGCGCAGCCGCGGCCGCGTGGAGTCAGCGCGCAGCCGCTCTGCGTACGTCTCGAAGGAGATGGGCACCTCGACCACGAGGCAGCCCTGCAGCGCGCTGCGGTGCAGCGAGAGGAACCCGCCACCCACCGACACCACCGCGCCGCGCGGCAGCGACAAGAACACCTCGCGCTCCGCCTCGCGGAAGCCGCGCTCGTCTTCCACCAACCACTCGCGCAGCGCCCGTCCACTGCGGCACGCGAGCTCCACGTCGAGGTCGAGGCCGTCGCGCCCGAGCGCCCGCGCGACGTGGGGCAGCAGCGTCGACTTGCCGGCGGCGCGATGGCCGGCCAGCACCACCGTCACTCCGCGCGGAATGCCGTCGAGCCGCTCGCCGCGCCGGCGCGCGAACTCCGCGAGGAGCGCGTCCTGCAGCCGGGCGTCCACCTGCGCGAAGAGCGTCACGGTCACGTGTTTAGCGAAGACGCGCTACCTTCTCCCGCACCTTGAAGCGCTGGCTCCCCATTCTGCTGCTCGTGGCGTGCGCGCCCGCGATGGCCCCGTTCGCCGACGGCGCGTGCGCGAGCTCCGACGGTGACACCTGCGAGACGGGCACCGGCCGGTTGCTCCAGTGCATCAACGGCAAGTGGGTCATCTTCAGTGACTGCCACGGCCCGCAGGGGTGCTCGCAGAATGGCGACACCACGTTCTGCGACACCACCGGCAACACCGGCGGCGACTTCTGCGCGCCGACCTCCGAGGGCCGCGTGCGCTGCGAGCCCGACGGCGGCACGCAGATTCTGCAGTGCATGGACCACGTGCTGACCGCCATCTACGAGTGCGAGGCGCCGAAGCGCTGCGGCTCCGAAGATGGCGGCCTGACCTGCGTGTACTGACGCGTCAGTCGCCGAAGAACTCGCCGAGGCTGCCCGAGCTGAAGAGCACCTGGAGCGCCGGCAAATCCGCGTCACCCACCGACTTGAAGTGCAGCTGCGCCGTGCCAGCGCCGGAGCCCAGGGCCGCCTGCGCGCGCGCCTTCGCGCCGGGGTGCTGCAGCGCCGCGACGGAGACTGCGAGCGCGTTCGTGTCATCGGGCGGCGTGTCGGCGTTCTCCACCAGCGTCTGCGCCACCACCGCGAGGAAGGCGCGGGCCCGCTCGGCGTCGGCCTTCGCCACGTCGTGCAGCTCGAGCTCCGGCAGCGCGAAGCGCTTGAGGCCGCGCGTCGCGAGGTCGAGGCCCTTGCCGTCGGCGCTCTCGATGACCGAGTAGAAGTTCGCCGCCAGCGGGAGGTCGCTGGCCCACCCGTCGAGGCGCTGCGTCTTGAAGCCCGCCGCGGGGAAGAACTCGTTGGAGTCGTCGTCCCACAGCACGCCGCCGATAGCCTTCGCGAACGCCAGCACCGCCTTCTGCGCGTCGCGCTCCTCGGGGGCGGCGCCGGTGGTCACCACGGTCAGCACCGCCACCGACTGGCTGCCTTCCAGCAGCTTGCGGCTGGCGGCGTCGAGGGTCGCGTTCTCCAGCGCCTCGGCGTCGACCGGGTAGTCGAGCGTGGGCTGCTCCTCGACGGCGATGAAGGGCGCCTCGGCGTCCTCGACGAGCTCGCCGCGCTTGAGCGCATGCAGCGCGGTGCCCTTCACCGCGAGCGCCAGCGCGCCCGCCACGGGCAGCTTCGACTTCTTCGCGTAGTACACCGCGAAGGTGGAATAGCCCTCCTCGGGCGCGACGTACTCGGGCGCCTCGCCGTCATCGCCCTCGCGGTTCGCGGTGGGGATGGTCTCGTCGTCGTCGGGCGTGTCGTCGGTGTCGGCGGGCGGCGCGACGGGCTGGTCGTCGTCGGGCGTGTCTTCATCGGGCTTCGGGGGCGTCACGGCCGTCACGGGGCCGGTGTCGTCCTTCGCGGAGGCCAGCGCCTTGTCGAGCACCGAGAGGGTCATCACCGCACCCGACCCGATGCAGCACAGGGCAAAGCCCGCGACGATGACGATGACGATGGTGCGGGAGTTCATGGGGCGCGCATCGTCTCATTCCACGAGGCGAGAATCGCGCAAAGAAAGCTAGTGTGCGGGGCCCATGCCTCGACCCGCAGCAAAGCGCGCCATCAAGCAGGACCGCGCCGTCAAGACGCGCCAGGAGATCCTCAACTCCGCCATCACGCTGTTCGCGCGGCGAGGCATCCTCGCGACGACGATGGCGGAGCTGGCCCGCGCCATCAAGATGACGCCCGGCGCGCTGTACTGGCACTTCCCCACCAAGGAAGACCTGCTGCTGGCGGCCATCGAGGAGCTGCACCACCGCTTCGTCAGCAGCTTCGAGCCGCTGCTGGTGCAGGCCGCGAAGATGACCGCCAAGGAGCAGTTGCTGGCCTTCTGCGCGCAGGTAGCCAACTACCTCCACGCCAACCGCGAGCACGGCATCTTCTACGGCATGGTGGGCGCCGAGTCGGCGGAGAACTCGGCCGACGTGGCCACCGCGCTGCGCGAGGCGCTCGACGTGTACGTCACCGCCATCGCGCAGATCGTTCGCTACGGGCAGGAGAAGACGAAGGAATTTCGCACCGACGTCGACGCGCGCACCGTGGCCAACGCGGTCATCTTCGGGAACATCGGCGTGGTGGTGCAGCACAACCTCTTCCGCGACGCGCTCTCGTACACGCCCATCGTCCACTCCCTGAACGAGGTGTTGGTACGTGGGTTGCTTCGCTGACGCGCCATGAGTCGGGTGAATGCCACGTCGAGCCAGTCACGCGCGGCGCTGGAGCTGGTGGTGTCTCTGCAGCAGCGCTTCTTGCAGGCCCTGGGCGGCGGGTTCACGCCCATCGAGTGGTTGCGTGACGGCGGCAAGCGCGGCGGCGGCGTGCGCTTCTCGTGCGCGGAGACCTCGCTGTTCAACCGCGCGTCGGTGAACGTCTCGCAGGTGCAATACGAAGACGACGAGGCGCGGCCCATCCGCTGCGCGACGGCGCTCTCGACCATCATCCACCCCGCGCACCCGCGCGCGCCGTCGGTGCACATCCACCTGAGCTTCACGGAGCCGCGCACCGGCCCGGGCGTGTGGCGGTTGATGGCCGACCTGAACCCGGCGCTGCCCAACGCGGCGCAGACGGCGCGCTTCACGGAGGCGATGAGCGCCGCGGTGCCGGCGCTGGCGGCGCAGGCGCAGCGTGACGGCGCGGCGTACTTCAACATCCCCGCGCTGGGGCGCACGCGCGGGGTCTCGCACTTCTACGTCGAGGGGTACCAGACGGGCGCCTTCGAGCGCGACGTGGCGACGGCGCGGCGCTTCGGCGAGGCGGCCATCGACACGTATGCGCGGCTGTTCCACGAGCAGCCGACGACGTTGCCGACGTTGAATGAGCGGCTCGCGCAGCGCGCGTACCACACGGCGTACTTCTTCCAGGTGCTGACGCTCGACCGGGGCACCAGCTCCGGGTTGCTGGCGCACGACCAGAACGACCTCGGGGTGATGGGCTCACTGCCGGCGTTCATCGACGTCGAGCTGCTGCGGAGCTGGGCCGCGAAGGTGCCGCCGCCGCAAGACGCGCTGGTCCGCGCGTTGGCCGACGCCGCCGGTGGCGGGCACGTCACCGAAGAGGCGCGCGGGAAGCTCGCCGCCATCGTGCGCGCGCACTACCGGGCGCACCCCGACGCGCTCAAGCTGCAGGCCGTGACGCCCTCCGAGATTCCGGCGAACGCGCGCTGACTGCTGCGGGACGCGCCGCGACTTCGCCGAACACGCTGACGCTGCGGAGCACGACGCTGTCCCGAGATTCCACTGAGCGCGCGCCGACGCTGCGTGCCGTGCCGCCTCCGAGATTCCGCCGAACGCGTGACGCTGCTGAGCGCGACGCTCTCCCGAGATTCCACAGAGCGCGCGCCGACGCCGTGGGCCGCGCCGCCTCCGAGACTCCGCCGAAGACCCACTGACGCTGCGGAGCGCGACGCCCTCCCGAGATTCCACAAAGCACGCGCCTACGCCGCGGGCCGCACCGCCTCCGAGATTCCGCCGAACGAGCGTTGACTGCTGCGGAGCGCGAAGCCCTCCGAGATTCCACGGAACGCGCGGAGGGTTCGCCCGACGCGCGTTGAGCCGGGCTCCACCTGCGCCGACAAAACAAAACGCGCCCCCGGCAGCACCGGGAGCGCGTCTGTTGAGGCCCAAGCCGGGCGCCGTGGTTACGGCGTCAGCGTGTGCTGACCCATGGTGTTGTTGTCCAACACGTTCTGGGTGCTGGTCGCAGCGAACAGGTCCCACTGGCAGTCGGCGGTGGAGGTGCCGGCCGACGTCGCCCACGAGGTGGTGGGCGAGGTGACGTTGCCCTTGCGGCGCATCACGTGGTCCTTGGTGCCCTCGGTGACGCCGCAGACGGTCCACCCGTTGCCCGGGTCGGGGCTCTGGCCGATGACGTCGACGTTGTTACCGTTGCGCGCGAGCGTCACCAGGTCATCACCGTTGAAGTTGATGACCGAGCTGACCGCGGCGGTGAGCAGGTTGCAGTTGCCCGCGAGCAGCGGGTCGATCTGCGAGTTGCACAGCACCAGCGCCTCGCCATCACCCAGCGTGCCGCTCAGCGTGATGCTCTGGCTGACCGCGGTCGCGCCGTTCGTGTAGAGCCGCACGGTGTACTGGGTGAGGTCGGCGACCTGGCCGGTGCCGTTGTAGAGCTCGACGTACTTGTTGAACGAGTTGGCCTCCGTGTACTCGGAGATGAGCAGCTCGGTCGCCGTGATGCGCGTGGAGACGGTGAGCGTCGCCTGCACCGTCGACCCACCGAGCGTGGCGGTCAGCGTGCCCGTGTCGCCGCCCATCGCCGCCGCGTCGACCTGCACCGCGACGCTGGCGGAGGTCGCGCCCGCGGGCACCGTCACCGTCATCGGCGCGACGCCGACCGTGTTGGGCACGAACGCCACCTGCACGTCGGTGTCGACCACCACCGGCGCGTCGAGCGTCACCGTGAAGTTCGTCGTACCGCCAGCGTTCGCCGTCGCCGTGGCGGGCGAGATGCCCGTCAGCACCGAGGGCTCGTCGGCCGCCAGCACGCGCACCTCCGAGAAGCGCACGTCGCCCACGCCACCATCGGCGGGGATGAGCGTCGCCATCAGGGTCACCGTGCCGCCGTCGGTCGAGGTCACGCCCAGCAGCGGCACCGCCGCGGCCACCTGGCCGTCGGGCACCACCACCAGACCGCCGTCACCGACCTGGAGCTCCGGGCCGCTGGCCATCACCGTCACCACGGTGTCGCCCTGCGCGAGGCCTGACAGCTGCACCGCCACCGGCGTCGGCAGCGTCGCCGTGTCGCCCACGCGAATGAAGGCCAGCGAGGGAGCGATGGCCGCCAGCGTCGGCGGGCCGGTGACGAGGTCGTTCGGGCCGCGCACCTCCAGCTTGAAGCGGTTGTTGCGGTACTCGAGGATGCCGGTGACCGACTGGTAGAAGGTGCCGACCACCGGGAGCGGCGAGACCGCGTACAGGTAGTCGTTCACGTAGAAGTCGCCGCTGAGCACGAACTCGTTGGTGGGGTTGGTGTCGCCGGAGCCCGCGTCGGGGTTCTGCAGCAGCACCGTGGCCTCCTGCACCTGCACCAGCACGCCCTCGAGGGCCAGCGCGCCGCCGTCGGCGTTGTTCCAGAAGTCCTGCGGGACCACCACGGGCGAGCGCAGCGCGTTGGCCTGCGAGTTCACCATGATGCCGCCGTCGGCGATGGCCGCCAGGCTGCCGAGCTGGATCTGCCCGTAGAAGTTGGTGGGCGTGCCCGAGACGATGCTGACGTTGTCACCCACCGCCACGGTGTTGCCGGGCGCGTAGACGAAGAGGCCGGAGAACTCCGGGCCAGTGAAGCCCGCCGTGGAGGGCGCCACGAAGAAGCCGTTGGTGCCCTGGCCGGTCACCAGCACGTCGGAGAGCGCCACCGCGGTGCCCGTCGGCGCCGTGCCCTGCTTGATGGCGTAGATGGTCACCGGGCAGGCCGCCACGCCGGGGTTCGGCAGGTTCGGGCAGAGGTCGCACGCGTCGCCCTTGCCGTCGCTGTCGGTGTCGGTCTGGTCGGGGTTCGCCACCGCGGGGCAGTTGTCGGAGGTGTTGGGGTAGCCGTCGCTGTCGCGGTCAGACGGGTCGTAGACCGTGCACGTGGTGGTGTTGGCGTTGAGCGGGCACGGGTCGCAGACGTCGCCCTGACCGTCGCCGTCGGTGTCGGGCTGCACGCCGTTGTCCATCGGGCGAATGGGGTTGAACACCGAGAGGCAGTTGTCGGTGGCGTCGTCGATGCCATCCTTGTCGGTGTCGGTCGAGGCCAAGGAGTAGATGGTCGAGCCGTTCTTGCTGTTGCCGCCGTTGATGGTCGACACCGGGCGCTCCGGCGCGCACGAAGGCTCGTTGGTGGGCGTGCCACAATAGAAGAGCGCGTAGGTCGAGGCGTTGCCCTGCTGCAGCAGCGCCAGCGAGGTGCCCGCGTTGGTGCCGGTGATGGCCGCCACGTCGCCGGTGATGCACACCGACTTGGTGCTGCCGCACACGTTGAGCGACTCACAGCCCGACGCGCCCGACTGCGAGATGATGTTGGCGTCGCCGTACATCACGCGGCCGCCGCGCATGGTCATCACCACGTCCTGCGGCTCCGCCTCGATGATGGAACGGTAGAAGGAGACGCCCTGCTTGCGCTTGAAGATGGCCACGTCGCCGAGGCGGCCCGTCGCCAGGCGGCCGAGAGCGGCGGTGGTGGCCGTCGCGTCAGCGCCGTTCGCGGTGACGATGCGCCAGAGGTTCTCGTCGCTCAGCGCGCCGTTGAAGCGCGCCTGGTTGAGGCTGTCGGCGCAGCGCAGCTCGCGCAGCATGTTCATCGAGCCGGAGATGGTCCAGTCGGTGCCCATCGCGATGTTCACGCCGAGGTGCTTGAAGAGGGTGATCTGCGCGGTGTCGCCGTACAGCGAGACGTTGGAGCGCGGGCTCCACACCAGCGACGAGAACTGGCTGCCCATCAGCGCCACGTCTTGCGCGGTGAGGCCGACGCCGTGCACGAAGGCCGTGCGCGGCGAGAGCACGCCCACGCCGCCGTCGGGCTTGGCCGCGGTGAGGCACACGAACTCGTTGTGCGCCGAGGCCTCGATGCCCTCCGCCACGTGGGGGATGTACGCGACGCCCGCCGCGGTGGGCACGTCGACCGGCACCGTGGGGTAGCCGCAGCCCGAGGTCAGCTCGCCGCCCGCCGTGTCATCGAGGGGGAAGGTGTCGGAGTTGATGCCCGCGCTGCCGGTGAGGTTGCCCAGCTGGCCCGCCGGCGTGGTGTCGAGGTTGCGCATCAGGCCGCCGTTGCCGGCGTTGTACGTCGCGCCGACGATGGAGGTCGTCCCGGCCATCAGCTGACGCACCTCCGCCCAGCGGATCTGCAGGTTGGTGGCGTTGCCGCCGTTGTTGATGCGGGTGTGGCCGTTGTTGCCCTGGCGCCAGTCGTGGCGGTGCTCGTAGCGCTCGGTGGTGCCGACGTACGGGTTCGCCTGGAAGCTGATGTGGTCGTGCGCGTTGATGAGGCCCGGCGAGACCACCGCCTTCGGGCACACCAGCTTGGTCGCCGTCGAGGCGCCGGCCGTCGTGGAGCAGTCGCTCCCCACGCACTGGATGGTGCCCGTGGCGTCGATGAAGACCTGACCGCCGACGTACGTGACGCCGTCGGTGAGGATGATGCCGGTGATGAGGCGGCCCGCGTCGCCCGCGGTGACGTGGCAGGTCTCGTTCACCGGGATCTGCTCGTTCATGCCCGCGGAGCCCACCACCGTCGCGGTGTTGGTGAACGCGTCGCAGTTCATCTCGCAGCCGTCGCCGCCGACGGTGTTGCCGTCGTCACAGACCTCGCTGCCCTCGCGCTTGCCGTTGCCGCACGCGACCGTGAGCGTGCAGTCGGCCTCGCAGCCGTCGCCCGGCGTCGAGTTGCCGTCGTCGCACTCCTCAGGAGGCTCGGGGATGCCGTTCGGGCAGACCGGCACGCCCGTGCCGCCGCCCGTCACGCCCGTGCCGCCACCCGTCGTGGTGCCACCGCCCGTCGCGGTGCCGCCGCCCGTCGTGGTGCCACCGCCCGTCGCCGTGCCACCGCCCGTCGTGGTGCCGCCGCCCGTCGTGGTGCCGCCGCCCGTCGTGGTGCCGC
>CAMLFP010000242.1 GCA_946479335.1 uncultured Archangium sp. | reverse complement strand
GCTCTTCGACTTCGACGGCAGCATCACCAACGAGACACTGATCCGGTTCACGCAGACGTCCTCGATGCCCGTCGATGTTCGCCCTGGCGACGAGGTGTCATTCACCCTCGAGGCGACGCTCGATGGAGGCGTCGTCTCCGGACAGTTCACGGCGATTCACTGTCCCATTCTTGATGGGTAGTGCGGCCCTCACCCCAACCCTCTCCCGCGCGCGGGAGAGGGGGTCAGTTTGATTCCGACACCAGCTCCGCGTCGGGCACCGGGAGACCGAGCGCCTCCAGCGTCGACGCACGCACCGGCCTGAAGCGCAGCGATGCGCTGACCGACGTCGCGCCACCAGGGAGTGCCCATTCACGTGACGCGCCCGCCGCCAGACTCCGCGAGCGGATGAAGGAGGACTCCGTGAACACCGCCGCGTCGAGCTCCGCGCCGAGTTCGATGACGCGTGGGTAGCTCACGCCGTCGACCTCCACGTCGACCCACACGTCACGCAACGCCGTCATCCCCGTCGGCACGCCGTGCGCCGCACCGATGTTCGTCACCCGCACCACGCCGTCGACGACCTCCAGCTTCAGCGCCTTCTGCATCAGCGCCACACCGTCGAGCGTGTGCCCGTCGTGACAGCTGCCGCAGTTCGCGCCCAACTCGCGGGGCGACGCGAAGAACTCGGTGAGCGTCGTCTCCTCCAGATGCCCCGGGCCCTTCACCTCGTGGCAGGTGCCGCACAGATTCGGCGCGTTGAAGAACGCGCGCTTCGACACCGCGTGCGGCGCGTGGCGTGGCACCTCCGGAGCGCCCACCGCCGCCTTGAGTTCGACCACCATCGCGCCGTTCGCGTCTTCGCGATTTCCCACCGCGAGGTGACAGCTCGCGCAGGTGATGAACGTCTCGCCCGCGTGCCCGGGCTCATGACACGCCACGCAGCGCGCCTCCGCCAGCGCGCCCCAGCTCGCCTTCACGCGCGGGCGCAACGCGCGATAGACCTCCGAGGTGTCGCTGCGCGCGTGCTGCGAGTTCTTCCACTGCGCGTATTGCTCGGTGTGACACGTGCCGCACTCGGTCGACGTGCCCTCGTGAATCACCGATTGAGCGCAGCCCGCGAGCAGGAGGAACAGCAGCGCGCGCATCACCTCAGGTGCGCTCCCAGAAGTGGAACATCAGGCCCACCATCCCCTGGCCGACGACGAAGGGCTGCACGTTGCCGCCGACCGCGCCGGTCCACCCCTGCAGCGCGCGATCGTGCCCGAACCACAGCACCGCTTTCCCCTCTGCGAAGAATGAAAGCCGGCGATGCAGCGCGACCTCGAGGCCCAGGCCGGCGTGCGGCCCGAAGAGCACGTCATCCGCGCGCGGCGCGTCGGCCTCGGTGGGCTCGATGAAGCTGAAGGTCACGCACGCGCCGAGCAGCGGCTTGAGCGCCACGCGCCCGAAGCGGAACATCGCGAAGAGGTTGAAGCCGATGGGGTGGTCGTGGCGGATGCCGTGCGGAGACGCGACCAGCATCGCTTCACCGAACAGATCGACCCCCACGAAGCGCCACGGCTGGATGCGCAGCCGCCCGCCGAGGCCGCCGCCCGCGTACGAGCCGCCCTCGCCCGTGCCGTACGCCGCGATGCCGAGGTAGTTGTCGAAGGGGCTGTGCTTCGTCGGCGCCGGAGTGGGCGCGGGTTGCGCGACCTCGTCTTGCTGCGCGAACACGGGAGCGGCCACCAGCATCACCACCAGCGAAATCGGTCTGAGCATGCCGCGCGAGTGCCCGGGAATTTCCGGGAAATTCATCTCGCCATCCGGTGGATCGCTTCCCGCGCGCGTCGCAACTAAGACGTCGCTTCATGGCGCGGTGGCTCTCTTTTTTCGTGCTCGTGATGGCGTCCGGGTGCGCGACGGCGAAGCTGGCAGGCAAGCGTTCGGAGACGCCTCCAGATCGCGGCGAAGCGCGCGTGGTGGTCATCGAACCCCTCTTCGAGTTGGCGGCGTTGAAGACCACGCTGCGCACCGACTACGCGACGATGACCAACGGCTTCGGGTCGCCGATGAGTGGCTTCGGTGGGTACGGCGGTTACGGCGGCTATTACAGCCCCGGCTTCGGTGGCGGGCCGAACACCGTCGCCATCACCCGTGAGGTTCGCGAGAAACCGTTCTTCGCGAAGCCCGACGTGCTGACCGAGGTGCACCGCCGACTGTTGGCGGAGGTGCAGAAGCGGCGCCCGTCGTGGCGCGTGACCTCCACCTCGGGTGC
Source organism: uncultured Archangium sp. (assembly GCA_946479335.1). The sequence continues at coordinate 6,241 of CAMLFP010000242.1, read as the reverse complement.
GCCCGTGCTGAGCGGCCCCATCACCATCGTGCGCACGGTCATTGACGGCAACGAGCTCATCGCGTCAGACCGCCAGCTCAAGGGCCTCGCGTTCGGCTTCGGGTTGCTCATCTGGCCGCTGGAGCTCATCAACATCGACCCGGTGCACGAGACGCAGCGCGTGTTCGGGCTCATCGAACGCTTCCCGTTGCAGGGGCAAGACCTGAAGGCGCGGCTGGTGAAGTACCCGAGCCAACCCGACTACGCGGTGAACCTCGCAGGCGTGAAGCAGCTGCGCCGCGAGTTCGGCCTCGACGTCGAATACACCGAGGGCGTGCTGGCCGATGAAGGGCCGAGATCGCTGGTGCTGATCGACGGCTTCGTCGATCGCCTCGCGTCGGCGGCCATCGCGCTGGTAGAGGAGCCGTAAATGAGCATCTGGGACTCCGTGAAGCCCGCGAAGAAGACGCCCACGCCCACCAACGTGGTGCTGTCGGCTGATCAAAAGACGCTGACGTTGACCTGGAGCGACGGCGTGACGACGTCTCTCGGGGCCCGCGTCGCGCGGCAGTACTGCCCGTGCGCCGGCTGCGTCGAGGAGTGGAGCGGCAAGCGCACCTTCGACGTGGAGACCATCCCCGTGGAGATGAAGATCATCGAGGTGCAGCCGGTGGGGAACTACGCGCTCTCGTTCACGTTCGGAGATCTGCACCGTACAGGTATCTTCCAGTGGGAATACCTGCGCGAGCTCTCCAATGGCCAACCGACCTGAAGACAACGAGCTGCTGTTTCGCGGCCCGACGATCGACGCCGACGGCCACGTGAGCCGGCCGGCCGCGCCGGCGAACGAGCAACGCTTCGAACCTCCGCCGCCAGAGCCGGAGCTCGAGCTCGCGACGCCGACCATCAAGCCGATGGAGGAGCTCCCGCCCGAGCCCGCGCCACAGCCGAAGAAGTCGCGCGCGCTGCTGACCATCGCCGTGCTCGTCGCGGTCGGCATCGCGGTGTTGGTGGGCGCGCTGATCTTCAAGCCCGACCTGCCCCTCCCCGACGGGGTGCGCGACTCCGATCTCTTCCACTCGATGAACGCGGCAAAGGGCCAGGTGCTCATCACCTCCGAGCCGATGGGCGCCACGGTGTTCATCGGCGACTCGCAGGTGGGCGTCACGCCGTGGGCCGCCGACAACCGCTGGGTCGGTGAAGTGAAGCTGCGCCTCGTCGCGAAGGGCTACGCGCCGTTCGAGACCACCTTCACCGGCGGGAAAGATCAGACGCTGGAGATCGACCTCAAGAAGCGCGAGCGCCACACGCGCTGAAAGCCGACATGCCCCACCCCAACGCCGAACTCCTCACGCGCTTCTATGAAGGCTTCGCGAAGCTCGACGCGGCGCCGATGCGCGCCGTCTACGCGCCCGATGCGCACTTCTCAGACCCCGCGTTCCCCGACCTGCGCGGCAGCGACATCGGCGCGATGTGGACCATGCTCTCGCAGACCGCGAAGGACTTCCGCCTCGAGTTCCGCGACGTGACGGCCGACGATCGCTTCGGCACCGTGCACTGGGAGGCCTGGTACCGCTTCGGCGGCAAGCGCCCGGTGCACAACGTCATCGACGCGAAGTTCACCTTCGAGAACGGCCTCGTCACGCGGCACATCGACACCTTCGACTTCTGGCGCTGGAGCCGGCAGGCGCTGGGCGTGCCCGGGCTCCTCTTCGGCTGGGCGCCGTTCTTGAAGAAGGCCGTCAACACGCGCGCCGCCGCCGGGCTCGCGCAGTGGAAGGCGAAGCAGCCGAAGTGACCGACGAATCTCCTCCGGAGTTCCGCGAGCAGCACAAGCGGCGCCTGGGGTGGATGCCGTGGCTCTACGCGTCGCTCAAGCCCAAGCACCTCGTGTGGGCGAAGCCCTGGCAGGCCGAGGTGCAGGCGAAGTTGATGCGCGACGAGACGGTGTTCATCGCCGAAGACTGCTTCATCGCGCCCGACGCCGGCATCTTCGCGGAGCCGGGCCGCGCGATTCGCCTCGGCCCGCGCTGCACGGTGGCGGCGTTCGCGTTCCTCCACGGGCCGCTCAGCATCGGCGCCGACGTCAGCATCAACGTGCGCGCGCACCTCGATGGCGGCGTCGCCGGCATCACCGTCGGTGACGGCTGCCGCATCGCCGCGGGCGCGATGCTGTACGCGTTCGATCACGGGCTCTCTCCGGAGCGCGGCGTGCGCGAGCAACCCGTGGTCTCGAAGGGCATCACGCTGGGTCGCGACGTGTGGGTGGGCGCGAACGCGGGCCTCACCGACGGCGTGACCATCGGCGACGGAGCCATCATCGGCATGGGCGCGGTGGTGACGGCTGACGTGCCGCCCGGCGCGATCGTCGCGGGGGTCCCCGCGCGCATCATCGGCCATCGTGAAGAAAGGCGAACCTCGTAGCGGACACGCTCGCCGGGTGTAGAAGAACGCCCCCATGAGCGCAATCATCTCCATTCAAGACGTGGTCAAGGAGTACCGCCTCGGCGCGACGACGGTGCAGGCGCTGCGCGGCGTGACGCTGACCATCGACAAGGGCGAGTTCGTGTCGATCGCCGGCCCGTCGGGCAGCGGCAAGACGACGTTGCTCAACCTCATCGGCTGCGTCGACACCGCGACGCGCGGCGTGGTGGAGGTCGGTGGGAAGGACACCGCGAAGTTGAGCGAGCGCGCGCTCACCGACCTGCGCCTCAACACCGTGGGCTTCATCTTTCAGTCGTTCAACCTCGTGTCGGTGCTGAGCGTCTTCCAGAACGTCGAGTTCCCGCTGCTGCTGCAGAACAAGCTGGGCACCGCGGAGCGCAAGCAGCGCGTGGAGAGCCTGCTGAACCAGGTCGGCCTCTCGGCGCACATGAAGCACCGGCCCAACGAGTTGTCGGGTGGGCAGCGGCAGCGCGTGGCGATCGCCCGTGCGCTGGTGACCGACCCGCTCATCGTGTTGGCCGACGAGCCCACGGCGAACCTCGACTCCGAGACGGGCGAGGCCATCCTCGACGTGATGAAGGAGCTGAACCGCCAGAAGGGCACGACGTTCGTGTTCTCGACGCACGACCACAAGGTGATGCGCCACGCGAACGCCGTCATCCGCCTCGCCGACGGCAAGGTGCTGGGCCGCGAGAAGCCGGAAGACGCGGTGGCGCACGCCGTCGGGCTGTCGCACCTCCCCACCGAGACTGGAGCCACGCCGTGAAGTCACTCCTCTTTGTCGCCCTCCTCGCCGCCGCGCCCGCCTTCGCCGACCTGACCGCCGAGGAGCAGCTCAAGCTGCTCAAGGAGCTCGATGATCGCGAGCGCAACACCGGTGACTACAAGGCGCTCGGCTACCTGGAGCAGAAGGAGAAGGACAAGGCCGACATCGTGCGCGAGATGTTGATCTACCGCCGCGACGCCGACGACAAGCTGCTGCTGCTCTTCGTGAAGCCCAAGAGCGAAGAGGGCAAGGGCTACCTGCGCCTCGACAAGAACCTCTGGAGCTACGACCCGTCGACCGGCAAGTGGGAGCGCACCACCGAGCGCGAGAAGATCGGCGGCACCAACTCGCGGCGCTCCGACTTCGACGAGTCGCGCCTCGCCGAGGAGTTCGACCCGAAGTTCGACGGCGAAGAGAAGCTCGGCAAGTTCGACACGCTCAAGCTGACGCTCACCGTGAAGCCCGGCGTCGACGTGGCGTACCCGGTGGTGAAGCTGTGGGTCGACAAGGTCAACCACAACATCTTGAAGCGCCAGGAGTTCGCGCTCTCCGGCCGCCTGATGCGCACCGCGTATTACCCGAAGTGGCAGAAGATCTATTCGGAGTCGAAGAAGGCCGACGTGTGGTTCCCCGGCGAGATGCGCTTCTTCGACGAGGTGGAGAAGCAGAACTCCACGCTGGTGCTGATCAAGTCGGTCGACCTGAACGCGCTCGACGCCAACCTCTTCACCAAGGCCTGGCTCGAGTCGAAGAGCCGCTGAAACCACCATGCGCCCTGCTCTCTTCTTCGTGGCGTTGTGCTCGACGCTGGCGCTCGCGCAGGAGCGCCCCGATGAAGCCGACCTCTTCGGCGGCGAGGACACGCCGGTCGAAGCCGACGCGGGCGTGGCCGACCCCGCAGAAGCGACCGACGCGGGGACGCCCTCGCGCGACACGCAGCAGTTGGAGGGCGCGGCGCTGGCGTCGAAGTTCGACCTCGGCGAGCTCCTCCCTGACACGCTGAAGATCGGTGGGAACCTGCTCATCTACGGGCAGGGCTATTTCCAGCAGAGCAAGCCGTTCATCGAGGGCAGCTTCAGCGCGCCGATGCTGCTCGACCTGTACCTCGACGGCCGGCCGACGGATCGGATCCGCGCGTATGCGCAGGGCCGCCTGCAGTTCGACCCGACGCGCCCCACCGGGAGCTCGTCGAGCAGCGGCACCACCGCGGGCAGCGGCTCGGTGGGCCTCACCTCGCAGACCGGCGCGAACCCGCAGGTGCTGTTGGATCAACTGTGGCTGCGCTTCGACATCGCGCGCTACGTCTACGTCACCGTCGGCCGCCAGAAGGTGCGCTGGGGCGTGTCCCGCATCTGGTACCCGACCGACTTCCTCAACTCGCGGCCGCGCGACGCGCTCAACCCGTTCGACCTGCGCCTCGGCGTGAACATGGTGAAGTTCCACGTGCCCATCGAATCGCTCGGGTGGAACTTCTACGGCTACGGGTTGCTCGAGGGCATCAACGTCACGTCATCCGGCATGCAGCTGCAGAACCTCGGCGGCGCACTGCGCGCGGAGTTCGTCGCGGGGCCGGCGGAGTTCTCGGTGAGCGGCGTGTGGCAGCAGGGGCGTCGCCAGCGCTACGCGGCCGACGTCAGCACCGCGCTGGGGCCCATCGACGTCTACGCGGAGGTCGCCTTCCGCGACGGCCGCGACTTCGTCACCTTCGACCGCCCCGACGATCTCTCGCAGTCGAACCTCGTGGAGAACGCGATCCTCGGGAACCTCGCCGCGCGGCGGCGCTCCGGCGTGGTGGTGCAGGCCAGCGGCGGCGTCAGCTACTCGTTCAACTACAACGACAAGAACATGATGGTGCTGGCCGCCGAGTACTTCTTCAACCCGGCCGGTTACGACCGCCCCATCGACTACGTGCTGCAGGCCTTCGCGCCGCAGTTCTCGACGGAGACGCTCGACCCGATTCAGCAGGTGGCGCTGTACCAGGGCAAACACAACCTCGGCCTCATCGTGTCGATGCCCGGGCTGCCCGGCGCCGATTGGATCACGCTCAACCTCACCAACATCGTCATCATCAACGACCCGGCCGCGATGAGCCGCCTCGACGTCATCTTCCGCGTGCTGAACCAGCTCTCGGTGCAGGCGTTCGGCGCGGTGTTCTACGGCGAGGCCGGCGGGCAGCTGCGCTTCTGGCTGTCGAACAAGCTCGTCACCGACCTCGCGACGCTGTCGGAGGCCGTCACCCCCGGCACCGGCGCCACCACGCGGTCAGCGCTCGCGCCGTTGCGCGCCGCGCCGCTCGTGCAGGCCGGCATCTTGCTGCGCGTGTCGATCTGATCACCCGAAACGGAAAGCGCCCACCATGAGCCGCCTGCTGATTCTCTTCCGGATCGCCTTCGCCAACCTCTTCTCGAGCATGTTGAACGTCTTCGTGGGGCTGGTGCTGCTGTTCGGCGCCGCGCTGCTGGTCGTCGGCGGCTCGGTGTTCACCACGCTCGACGACGCGCTGAGCAAGTCGATCGTCGGCTCCATCTCCGGGCACGTGCACGTGTACGGCGCGCGCAGCAAGGACCCGCTGGAGCTCTACGGCCGCGTCGACGGCTCCGATTCCGACTTGACGCCCATCGACGACTTCAAGGGCTTGAAGAAAAAGCTGCTGTCCATCCCCAACGTGGAGCGCGTGGTGCCGATGGGCGCCGCGACCGCGATGGTGACGGGCGGCAACAACATCGACCTCACGCTCGAGAAGTTCCGCGACCTCGTGAAGCAGAAAGACGCGCTCGGCCCCGAGGCATACGCCGCGAAGAAGAACGGGCTCATCGGGCAGCTCCGGCAGATCGCGAAGGTGCTCCGCGAAGATCTCGATCGCGCCAAGGAGATGTCGAGCGACCGCGACGAAGAAGGCGAAGCGGCGCTGGCGTTGGCGAGCTCCGACGAGTTCTGGGGCTCCTTCGAGAGCGACCCGTACGGCCACCTGGAGCTGCTGGAGAACAAGCTCGCGCCGGTGCTGGTCGACGGCGACATGCTCTTCTTGCGCTACCTCGGCACCGACCTCGA
>CAMLFP010000241.1 GCA_946479335.1 uncultured Archangium sp. | reverse complement strand
GCGCAGCACGGCGACCTGAGTCGATTCATCGACACGGTCAAGCCGGCGTTCTCCAACGTGATCCTTTCGTCCGTGTCGCGCGGGTGAAGCGCCGCGGGCCCAACGTCAGGCCCACCACCGGGCCGCCGAGCAGCATCATCACCCGCGGCGCGAAGGGGGCGCCGCGGAATGCTCGAAGAACGTCACGTGGGCGCCGTACTCCACGCACAGTTCACGGACCCGTGCAGCCCCACGCCGTCGACGGTGCGCCCCGCGTGAGCGCCACCGCGCGCGCCTCGCCCGCCGCTTGATCAGCCCGAATCTCGACCGCGCGCTGATCAGCGACCCGCGCGGGTCCGCTCCTCAGGCGGGGAGGGCGACCACCACCGACGTCGTGTTGTGCCACCCGTCGAGGCGGCCCCGGAAGCGGGCAATCTCCCCGTAGGTGAGGAACCCGGCGATGGGCGTGCCGGGGAACACCGCGCGGATGGCGTCGATTTCACGCTGGAAGTCGCCGTCGAGGATCATCCCCCGGCAGATGCAGTCGAAGACCAGCACGCCGGCGGGCTCCGCGCCCTGCAACGCCGCGCGCGCGTCCTTCGCGGCCTGCCCGGCGGCCTCCACCATCGCGTCGGGCCTGCCATCGAGGATGCAGACCTGCGCGCCCTGGGCAATCTCCGCCACGAGGTTCAGCTCGCCGCCCGGCCCCACCCCCACCGGCGCGCGCGCGTGGTGGAGCTCGTTGAAGATGAAGACGCCCAGCTCATTGCCGATGAGGTACGCGCCGGTGTTCGACGCGTCGAGCGTCACGCCGCGCTTCTCGGCATGCGCGCGGTACGCCTCGATGGCCGGGCGCCCGTCGAGCTCGTACAGCACGTTGCCCTTCGCGCGCGTCGCCACCATGCGCTGCGACTGCGCGCTCAACCCGTGACCGACGCCCACGCCCCACGGCATACGCCCGAAGGCGTGCAGCACCGTCGCCGCGTCGGGCCCGCTGCGTTCGTGCGTGCCCACCTGGGTCTGCGAGAAGCGCCCGTCGTCACCCGCCGCGCCGCCGACGATTTGCTGAAAGCTGCGCGTGCCGTTGAGCACCTCCTTCACCAGCTTCTCGCCGGTGCCGGCCAGGCCATCGACGAACAGCACGCTGGTCGAGAGCGCCAGCCCCCGCTTCGCGCTCGAGGCCGCCAGCGCCGCGAAGGGCGCCGCCAACACGCGCGCCGCCCCCGTCGGGTCGCTCTTCACGCCGCTGGCCGTCGCCAGCTCGAACGTCCGCGGCTCCAGCGTCGTCAGCAACACCACGACTCCGCCATTCGTCTTCCCGCGCTCGGTGAACTCACCTGCGGTGGTCGAACCGATGAACGCGCAGCCCGGCGCCTGTGCGCGTGCGGCACCCAACGCGGCGCCGAGCTCGTGCTTCGCTGACGCGAACACCACGCCGAGCGTCGGGGTCTCCCCCAGTTGACTCAACGCCCCACCCATCGCCTCCCGAACAGCAGTGGCAGTCTCCGCGGCGTGCGACTGACCGGAAGCGCTTCGAACCGGCATGGTGGTCTTCCTTTCGTGCCCACCAGCGTACCGCCCCTTGCAACTTCACTGAACCCACCGAAGGCTGATGTGGCAACTAACCACATGAAATCAGTGCGTCATTTTACACCCGGCGTCACGGTTGTGACGGCCAGGCGGTAACGCCGAGGAAGGGGCACTCGCGCTCCAGCACGGCCATGCGCGCGCGTTGGCGGGGCGCCATCGACTGGAGCCGCGTGGCGTGCGTCACCAGCCGGCAGGCCTCCGCGCGTTGGCCGAGTTCCCAGCGGGCCCAGGCCTCGGTGAGGCGGAGCTCCTGCTCCAGCGTGGCGAAGGCGCACGACGCGCGCAGGGCGGGGAGGGCGGCGGCCACGGCTTCGAAGCGGCCCTGCTGCAGGGCCTCCTCCTGGAGGAGCCACGCGGCGTCTTCGGCGTCGGGGTGCGCGCGTGCCTGGTCGTAGACGGCGCGCTCGGCGGCGGCGTCTTTCTGGAGCTGCGCGAGCTGCCACTGGTGCTCCAGCTCGAAGCCATCGTCGGGCGAGAGCTGCGCGAGGAGCCGCGCGTCGTCGCGCATCAGCGCGTAGCGGCGCATGTACGTGTCGAAAGTGGCCCGGTCGGTCGCCTGGAGCTCGACCTCGATGAGGGTGAGCTGCGGGAGGAGGGCCTGCGCGCGGCGCGGGTCGGCCATCGTCAGCGCACCGAACTCGGCCAGCAGGCGCTGGTTGCGTTCGCGCGCGATGGTGCCGGGGGCGGTGGCGATGAGGGCGAGCTCCCCTTCGGTGTCGCCGCGCGCGCGCAGGGCGAAGATGCGCGCGGAATAGCGGATGCTCTGGAGCCGCGGCCCGTCGCCCGGCAAGGCCTCGAGGGCGTCAAGGGCGCGGGCGGCGCGGGCCAGGTCGCCCTCGGCCACCGCGACGAACTCCTCGAGCTGGAGGCGGAGCGCGGTGCCCTGCACCGAGCCAGACACGAGGGCCGGGTCGAGGGCGAGCGCCGCGCGCTGACGTTGGCGGTCATCCGACATCACCGCGGCGCCCAGCTCGTTCACCACCGCGCGTTGGAGGTCGAAGTCGGCGCCGGGCAGCCGTTGCCAGGCGGCGATGAGCGCCATCACGCCGGGCGGGTTGGGGCCGACGGTGTTCTCCACCTCGAGGGCGAAGGCGTGGGCCCACGGCTCATCGAGCAACGCGAGGTCTCGGCGCGCGCGGCGTTCGGCGACGGCGCAGTGCTGCTCGCTGCTCGAGTAGCACTCGAAGAGCCACCGCGAGACCGCCACCCACGTCTGCTCGCGCAGCGTCGAGCCCTCGGTGCCGTCGAGGTTCCTCAGGCGGGTCAGCGTCTCGCCGCCGCTCCCGGTCAACGACAGGCCCGACGCCTCGTTGAGGCCGGCCCACACGCGCACCGAGGGGCTGCCACCGTCGGCCACCTGGGCGGCGTGCGCGCGGGCCAGCGCCAGCGCGCCGGCGAAGTCTCCCTGGGTGCGAAGGAGGTCGAAGCGCAGCTGCGCGCGCAGCGACTCGATGACGGCGTCGCGGTCGGGCTCGGGCGGGGTTCTCGGTGGGAGCGGCGCCTTTTCGCAGCGCTGCGGCGGGCGCACGCGCTTGAGCACCCGCGCGGCGAAGTCGGGGGTGAAGTCAGGCACGCCGTCGATGGCCGCGAGCGCCACGTCGAGCTCCGCGGCGACCGTCGCCAGGCACGCCGCGCGCTCGGGTTGTTCGGCGGCAGGCGCGGCTCGGCACCGCTGCTGCGCGTCGGCGTAGTCGCGCGCCACCGCCGCCAGGTGGGGGTTGGTCGCGCGCCCCACGAGCGCCTCGGGTGCGGGCAGTTCGTCGCACGGGGAGTGCGAGGGCCACGCGAGGGCGCCCGCCGCGGCCACCGTCACCGCGGCGGCCAGCAGCCACGGCGCGCGGCGCGGAGGCGTCAGCGCGCGGGCTGCCTCCTGCATCGACGAGAAGCGCGCGGCGGCGTCATTCGAGAGGCCACGCGAGAGCGGCGCGCGCAGCCAGCGGGGCACTGATGAGAGGTCCACCACGCCGGCCCGGCGCGCCGCGGCCAGCCCCTGCAGCGTCGGCGCGTCATGCGGGATGCGGCCGGTGAGCGCCTCGTACACCGTGACCCACCACGCGAATTGATCAGCCGCGGCGTCGGCCGGCGCGCCCTCGAGCTGCGCGAGCGCCATGTACGCGGGCGAGCCGGCGATGCCCCAGGTGCCCGCCCCCTGCAGCGCGAGGCCGAAGTCGAGCAACCGCGGGCGGTCGTGCGCGTCGACCAGCACGTTGTCGGGCTTGAAGTCGCGGTGGATGATGCCCGCGGCGTGGGCAGCGGCGAGGCCGTCGGCGCACTGCCGCAGCACCTGCAGCCGGGTCGCGAGCGTCGCCTGGGGAGCGCTGAACCACGCGCGCAACGTCTGCCCCTGCACCAGCTCCATCACCAGCACCGCGCGGTCGCCCCACGCGCGCACCTCGTGCACGGCGACGACGTTGGGGTGGCTCAGCTTCGCGAGGTGCCGCGCCTCAGCGAGGAGGTCACCCTCGAGGTGCAGCACCTTGAGCGCCACCTCGCGCTCGAGGCGCACGTCCCACGCGGCGTAGACGGCGCCCATCGCGCCGGCGCCCAGCCGCCTCCGCACGACGTAGTGGCCCACCTCGGTGCCCTCCGCCAGCACGCCTTCGGGCGGTTGCTCGCGGCGCACGGTGCGCTGTGAATCGAAGGTGGCCGAGAGCTGGCTGATGCGGGTGAGGGCCTCGCGGCAGGTGGCGCACGACGCGACGTGCGCGCGCTGGAGCTCCGTCGCGTCTCCGGCGGCCAGGGCGCGGAGCTGTTGCTCGTCGAGGCACGGCACCGCGGCGAAAATAACCACGGCGCGCGGGCGGGTGCGCGGCGAATTCCCGCCGGGGTGCGTTTCGCGGCGCGACCGACCGGCCGCGAGACGCGCTGACAATCGGCCCCGGGTGTGCGCGCCGGGCGGTGTATACCGGGCGCCGAAGATGGAACCCGTCATCGGTATCGACCTCGGCACGACGTACTCGGCGGTCGCCACGGTCGAAGGAGGCAAGCCGGTCATCATCCCGAGCCGGCAGGGCTCGCGGTTGACGCCGTCGGTCGTGGGCTTCACCGCGCTGGGCGACCGCGTGGTCGGCGAGCGCGCGCAGATTCTCGGCGACGAAGCACCCGACCGCGTGGCCCCCGCCACCAAGCGCTTCATCGGCAAGCGCTGGAGCCCGGAGCTGGCCGCCGCCGCGAAGACCGTGGTGCCGTACCCGCTGATTCAGGGCCCGTCGGGCGAGGTGCGCATCAAGGTCGCCGGCCGCGTGATGCCGCTGACGCAGGTCTCCGCGATGTTGCTGGGCGAGCTCAAGCTGGACGCCGAGGCCCACTTCGGCCAGCCGGTGCGCCGCTGCGTCATCACCGTGCCCGCGAACTTCGACGACGGCCAGCGCCAGGCGACGCGTGAGGCCGCGCGCATCGCCGGCCTCGAGGTGCTGCGCATCGTCAACGAGCCCACCGCCGCCGCGATGGCGTACGGCCTCGTCAACTCGGTGCGCGGCCGCGTGCTGGTCTTCGACTTGGGCGGCGGCACCTTCGACGTGTCGATTCTCGAGATGGAGAACGGCGTCTTCGAGGTGCGCGCGACCGGCGGCGACACGCAGCTGGGCGGCGACGACTTCGACAACTGCATCGTGCAGTGGCTCACCGCGCAGGTGCCCGACCTCTACCGCGAGGCGGTGCTGAAGGACCGCGTGTCGATGCAGCGGCTCCGCTACGCCGCGGAGCGCGCCAAGCGCACGTTGACCGAGCAGTCGGAGGCGTTCCTGTCGGCGACGGAGCTGGGCGACCACTCCGAGGGCAGCGACGGGCGCTTCTGCCAGTTGGACACCGCGCTCACGCGCGACTTCTTCGAGACGCTGGCCGCGCCGCTCTCGGAGCGCTGCCTCCAGGTGGTGCGCCGCACGTTGGACGAGGCGAAGCTCAAGCCCGAAGACATCGAAGCGGTGATGCTGGTGGGCGGGATGACGCGCGTGCCGCTGGTGCGCAAGCTGGTGCAGCAGTTCTTCGGCCGCCCCGCGGTGGCCGGCTTGAACCCCGACGAAGCGGTGGCGCTGGGCGCGGCGGTGCACGCCACGGAGCTGGCCACGCGCACCGGCGCCACCACGCTCATCGATGTCGCCACGCGCTCGCTGTCGGTGGGCGTGCTGGGCGGCACGGTGCGCAAGCTGATTCCCCGCAACACGCCGGTGCCCGCGGCCGCGAAGGAGACGTTCCTCCCGAACCGCGCGGGCCAGACGGCGGCGCGGCTGCCGATTTTCCAGGGCGAGAGCGAGTGGGCCGACGAGTGCACGAAGCTGGGCGAGCTGGTGCTGGGCGACCTCACCGTGGAGCGCCGCGCCGACGTGCCCATCGAGGTGACGTTCGAGCTCTCGAATGAAGGCACGCTGTCGGTGCGCGCGGTCGACACCACCACCGGCCTCGGCGAGGCCATCCGCATCGACGCGCGCACCACGCTGCAGCCGCAGGAAGTCGAGAAGCTGGAGCGCGAGCAGGCCGACTACGCCGCGGCGCAGGCCAGCAAGCTGTCGGAGTCGGCGTTCCCCCGGGTGTTGGACAAGGCGGAGCGGCTGGTGCGCATCCTCGAGAAGAGCGCCGAGGAGAACCCGTCGCCCGAAGCCGATGCAGTCGTGGGCCAGGTGCGCGCGCTGCTGGCGCAGGGGCGCATCGCGGTGAAGACGCAAGACACCACGCAGATGGCCGAGGTGACGCGGCTGCTCGAGAACCTCATCGCGTTGGCGTAGCGGGCCTCATTCCGTGACCGAGCAGGCCACCGCCGTGCGCGCTGACATCCAGGGGCTGCGCGCCTTCGCCGTGCTGGCGGTGATGCTCGAGCATCTCCTGCACTGGCCGCGCGGCGGCTTCGTGGGCGTCGACGTCTTCTTCGTCATCTCCGGTTACCTCATCACTGCGCACCTCGTGCGCGAGCTGGAGCGCACCGGGCGGCTGTCGTTGGCCGACTTCTACCGGCGGCGCGCCCGGCGCATTCTGCCCGCCGCGGTGCTGGTGCTGCTGGTCACCGTCGGCGTCTCGGCGGTGGTGGTGACGCGGAGCCGCGCGCTGGCGACGGCCGTCGACGCGGGGTGGACGCTGGCGTTCGCGGCGAACTGGAGGTTCCTCTCGGTGGGCACCGACTACTTCGAGCTCGGGCAGCTCAAGTCGCCGCTGCAGCACTTCTGGTCGCTCTCGGTGGAGGAGCAGTTCTATTTCGTGTGGCCGCTCCTCGCGGCGGGCGCGTTCGCGCTTCGTCCGCGCCCGAAGGTGTTGGCGTTGGTGTTCGGCGCGGTCTCCGCGGGCTCGCTCGCGTGGGCGCTCTTCGAGACGTCGTCGCGGCCCACGAGCGCGTACTTCTCGACGTTCTCGCGCGCGTGGGAGCTGGGCGCGGGCGCGGTGTTGGCGGCGCTCACGGCGCGCGGGCTGCCGCTGCCTTTCGGCGCCCGGGTGGCGACGGGCTGGTCGGGGCTCGTCGGGCTGTGCGCGAGCCTGGTGGTGATTTCACCGCAGAGCGCGTTCCCCGCGCCGTCGGCGCTGTTGCCGGTGTTGTCGACGGTGCTGGTCCTCGCCGCAGGCACCGGCGCTACGAACGGGACGTACGCATTGCTGATGTTGCCGCTCACGAACCGCGCGAGCGGCCACGTGGGCGCCCTCTCGTACTCGCTCTACCTCTGGCACTTCCCTGTGGTGGTGCTGTTGCCCTCGCTGCTCGCGGTGGAGAGCCCGCAGTTCCTCCTCGTGGGCGCGCTGCTGACGTGGGGCCTCTCGGAGCTCTCGTACCGCTTCGTGGAGCAACCGATTCGCAGCGCGTCGTGGTTCGCGCCGGAGGCTCGCGGGCGTCGCGCGTATTTCATCGGTGCGTTCGCGCTGTTGGCGCTGACGTCGGTGACGCTGGTGGGGCTCCGCAAGGTGGCGCATCAGGGCCCGGCGTTCACGACGGCGACGCGCCCCGACCCGTGCTTCGGCGCGGGCGCCTCGCTGGGCGCTGGGCGCGGGTGCGCGGTGACGAGGCCTTCGCGCGACACCGTCGTGCCGTCGGTCGACGACCTCGATGCAGACATCTCCGACGCGTACGCCTGTTGGCGCGATGAAGGCGGCGCGCTGAAGACCTGCACGTGGGGTTCTCAAGCGCCCGGAGCGCTCCGGGTCGCGCTGGTGGGCGACAGCCACGCGGCGACGCTGCTGCCGGCGATGAAGTCACAGAGTGCGCGCTTCGGTTGGCGGCTCGACAGCTACCTCGGGTACGGCTGCCAGTGGCGCCTCCACCCGGCGAACAGCGATTGCGCGGGCGTGATGGCGCAGACGCAGGAGCGGCTCCTCGCGCAGCGCTACGACGTCGTCGTCACCACCGCCGCGCGCTGGGCCATCGCCGACGCGAGCGCGGCCTCGTTCATCGACGCGTGGAGGCCGGTGCGCGCCGCGGGCACGGAGGTCATCGTCATCGCGCCGGTGCCCGAGGTGTCGGCCGCGATGTTCGAGTGCATCCATCGCCGCACCGCTGCGCTGGCTGACTGCAAGACCCCGCGCGCGACGGCCTTCAGTACGCCCGACGTGTTGCGCGCCGCCGCGCTGGAGAGTGGGACGCCTCTCGTCGACCTCTCTGATTTCTACTGTGACGCCGACGCGTGCCCTGCCGTCATCGGCGACGCCTTTGTCTTCCGCGACCGGGTGGGGCACGTCAGCGGGACGTATGGCGCGACCCTCGCGCCGTTTCTGGGCGACGCGTTGAAGGCGGCGCTGGAGCGACGAAGCGACGGCGGCGTGCGCTGACCGCGGGAGTTCCTCGGGCGTCCGCGCGCTTCTCGCTTCGCGGCGCGCCCAGAAGTTCACGGAGCGTTCTCGCGTACTTCGCGCGACTTCCTGTGAGGGATTGATCAGCCACTCGCACAGGTGTCCTTGCGCGTTCGCCGCAGTCTGTCAGCGGGACTTCTTCAAGGGTGCT
>CAMLFP010000240.1 GCA_946479335.1 uncultured Archangium sp. | reverse complement strand
GAGAAGTGCCGGTGGATGATGACCTTCCCCGAGAGGGTCAGCTTGTGCGCGGGCATGCCCAGCGGCGGCACCGAGAGCCCGCGACCCGGCGTCAGCCACGTGTCGACGTTCTTCGCCGCGACCGGCAGCGCCAGCGAGTACGAGAGGTTCACGTGGCCGCGCGAACCACGCACGCGCGCCAACGCCTCCACGCCCGCGGTCGCGATGGCGCCGCCGTTGACGTAGCTCTCGCTGCCATCGCCGCTGACGCCGTAGATGATGGGCAGCGTGATGAGCGTGTAGAAGCCGTTGACGCTCAAGAACGCGAGGTCGGAGATGCTCGCGCCCGCCTCCGCCTCGACGACGTGCGTGTGCTCGGCCTTGAGGCCGCCGACGGGCGCGAGGTTCAGGTTCTCGATGCCCGGGCTGCGGAAGGCGCCGCCGTACAACAGCTTCGCGTGGAACCAGTCCCACTGCTTGGTGAGCGCGACGCGCGGCGCGAAGTTGGCGCCGATGGCGGAGTGGTATTCGAGCCGGCCGCCGGCGGTGAGGTTGAGGTACGGCGTCACCACCTCGCCCTGCAGCCACAGCGCGGCGTTGCCGTAGGTGACGCGGTGGCTCCCGCCGAAGAGCGTCTGCGCGCCGATGAACCGCGACGAGTTGAGCCACGACTGGTCCCAGAAGCCCTCGAGGCCGCCCGACAACGTGAGCCAGTCGAGCGTCTCCCAGCGCGCGGAGACGCCGCCCATCAAGCGCGTCACCGACTTGTCGTAGAAATATTCCTGCGTGGTGTCGGTGGTCTGCCACGGCTGCTGGTACCGGAGGTTGAGCCGCGCCTTCACGCTGAGCTTCTGCGCCGGTTTGAACTCGTAGCTGAGGTCGCCGACGGTGGTGCGGAAGCGCGTCACGCCGCCCGCGAGCGCCGCGCCGAAGCCCGGTGACGCGCCCTGCTGGTAGTCGTCGTAGAGGAAGCGCGCGCGCAGGCCCTTCCATTGAAAGACAGCGTTCACCAGCAACGGGTTGAGCGGGTCGCCGCCGAGGTTGAGGGTGTTGCCCGAGAAGTCGGTGAAGTCGCGCCGCGTGCGCACGCCCTGCCCGCCCGCGCCGTGGAGACTCCACTCGAAGTCGTTGGCCTCGTCGCGCGCGCCCGCCGTCGCCGCCAGCGACCAGTCGTGCAGCCCTTTCTCGCCGATGGCCACGCGCGAGGTGAGCGCCGCGCCGTTGAGCAGCTGCCCCTGCCGGGTGATGACGTTCACCACCGCCAGCTCCGCGGAGCCGCCGTAGAGCGCCGAGCCCGGCCCGCGGATGACCTCCACGCGCTCGATGCTCCCGGAGAGGATGTGATGGCCGAACTGCGTGGTGCTGTAGAGGAGCTCGTTGATCTCCTGCCCGTCGAGCATCAGCAGCAGCTTGCCCTCGTGCGCCCACAGCCCGCGAAACGCGATGCCCACCGTGCCCTCCACGTCGGTGTGGAAGGTGATGCCCGGCACCAGCTGCAGCACCTCGAGCAGATCTCTCGCGCCCGACGCGAGGATCTCCTCGCGGGTGATGGAGAGCACCACGTTCGCCGATTCACGCGCGGTCGACCGCTGCTTCGTCACCTCGACCGGTGTGTTGAGCAGCTCCTCGAGTGACAAATCACTCGCGTCACTCGCAAACGCACGCATGGAAAGTACGACGAGACTGCCCCCGAGGAGTCGCATGGGCGCGGCTCATAGGACGACCCGCGCACGTTCCCAACGCGTTCAACCAAACCCGAGTCACGCGCGCGTCAGTGCGACCTTCACACCGGCGTCGTCGAGCGCGCGCATGAACGCCTCGGGCAGCGATGAGAGGCGCACGGGCCGACGCTCCCGGCCCTGCGTGTCGACGATGGTCACGAAGGCGACGGCGCCACGACCGACCCGCCGCTCGACGACCTCGAGCCGGGCGACCTCCCTGAGCGCGACCTCCTCGCTCCCGATGCGCAGCGACAAAGAGCTCACCCGCAGACGCACCGCGCGCCGCGCGGCGGGCAGGTAGAAGATCGGCGCCAGCGCCGAGAACCCGAGGAAGATGAACTCCCGTTTTCCCTGCGCGAGCTCGACGAAGAAGGCGGCCACGCCGAGGCCCACCGCCAGGCCCGACAGCAGCCAGTACGCCCACATCGACGACACCGCGCCCGTGAAGAACACGCGCTCGGTTTCCAGCAACTGCGCGTGGTCCACCAGCGTGCCCGGCGGGTACCCACGGAGCGTCGCCTGCTGTGTCACGTGCGTGGTGATCGCCTCGCGCGCCACCTCGAGCCTCGCGAGCAGCGGCTTGAGCGTGGGCGCTTCAGCGACGCAACGCTCCACCTTCGCGCGGGCGGGCTCTGCGTCGTCGAGCTGACGCAGCACCGCCACGAGCCCCCGGGTGTTGTCGTGGCGCAACCGGAGCGCCGCGTGCTCCGCTTCGATGACCGCGCGCTCGACGGTCTCCAGCGCCCCCTCGAGGCGGATGCGCAGGTCGCTCACTTCTTCTGCTCAGCCGCGGCCTTGCCCTTCGCGAGCGCCTTCAGCACCGAGTCTTTCACCGCCTTCACCAGACTGCCCTGCACCAGGAACGGCGGCACCGAGCCCGCGGGGTCGCTGAACATCGTGTACGTGAGGCGCGTCTTGCCGTCTTCCTGCGGCTCGAAGAACCACTCGCCCCACAGCTTGTCCATGCGCACGTAGCCCTTCGGGAGCTCCGGCGCGGCGTCGTTCGTCGCACGAAAGCGGATGCGGCACTTCCCACCTTCCAGCTTCGGCCAGCGCGCCACCGTCATCGCGTAGTCGCGGTTGCTGACGACGGGGATGGCGAGCTGCTCGTAGACCACGCGCACGTCGCCGTCGTCGCGCAGCGACTTGTGCAACGCGAGGCCATCGGTCTCGCCGGAGGTGCCCATCTCGAAGACCGCGTCGCACAGCACCGGCGCGGGCACTGCCGTCGTCACCACGATGCGGTGCTCCGGGTACGGGCTGCCCTTCACCTCGCGCTTCGAGAGCACGCCGTACGCGCCGTGGTCGAACTCCTTGAACGCGCCCGCGTTGTCGAAGACGTCCATCGGGAACTGCGACAACACCACCAGCAGCAGAGTGTTCACGGCCGCCTCTTTAACGTCGGCGCGACGACGCGCGCCAGGCGCCTCACTTGTCAGACCCGTCAGGTAGAAGGCGCGCATGGCGAAATCGAAGACGCACTTCACCTGCCAGTCGTGTGGCTACACCTCGGCCAAGTGGCTCGGGCGCTGCACCGAGTGCGGCACGTGGGGCTCGCTGGTGGAAGAGGTGGAGTTCTCCGGCGCGTCGCAGTCGCGGCCCGCGTGGGGCACCGGCGGCGCGTCGGCCAAACCGGTGCTGCTGCAAGACGTGGAGTCGTCGACCGAAGCGCGGCGGCTCACCGGCATCGCGGAGCTGGACCGCGTGCTGGGCGGCGGCATCACGCTGGGCAGCCTGGTGCTGCTGGGCGGCGACCCCGGCATCGGCAAATCGACCCTGTTGTTGATGGCCGTCGACAAGCTGTCGAGAGACCGCCCGGCGCTCTACGTGTCGGGTGAAGAATCGCTGCGGCAGACGCGCATGCGCGCCGAGCGCCTGGGCGTAAAGAGCGAGCAGCTCCACGTGTTCGCGGAGACCGATCTGGAGAAGGTGCTCGCTGCGGCGGAGAAGCTGGCGCCCGGGTGCCTCATCATCGACTCCATCCAGACCATGTTCCTCGCGGAGCTGGGCAGCGCGCCCGGCAGCGTGGGGCAGGTGCGTGAGTGCGCTGGGCGGTTGATGGCGTACGCCAAGAAGACCGGCGTGCCCACGTTCATGGTGGGCCACGTGACGAAGGAAGGCAGCATCGCCGGGCCGCGGGTGCTGGAGCACATGGTCGACACGGTCCTCTACTTCGAGGGCGAGCGCGGGCACCCGTTCCGCATCCTGCGCGCGCACAAGAACCGCTTCGGCAGCACCAATGAGATCGGCGTGTTCGAGATGAAGGGCGCCGGCCTCGCGGAGGTGCCTGACCCGTCGGCGATGTTCTTGTCGGAGCGGCCGAAGGGCGCGTCGGGCAGCGTGGTGACGTCGACGTTGAACGGCACGCGGCAGATTCTCGTCGAGGTGCAGGCGCTGGTGGCGCCCACCGGCTACGGCACCGCGCGCCGCACGGCCATCGGCGTTGATTCGAACCGCGTCGCGTTGCTCGCGGCGGTGCTGGAGAAGAAGGAGGGCGTGCAGCTCATCGGCTGCGACATCTTCGTGAACGTCGCGGGCGGCATGTCGCTGACCGAGCCGGCGAGCGACCTCGCGGTGTGCGCGGCGCTGGTGTCCTCGCTGCAGAACAAGGCCATCGACGCACAGACCCTGATTCTGGGCGAGGTGGGCCTGGCGGGTGAGGTGCGCGCGGTGGCGCAGGTCGAGCCGCGGCTCGCCGAGGCCGCGAAGATGGGCTTCAAGCGGGTGATCCTGCCGAAGGGCAGCGCGCGCCGGCTCGAAGACGCGCGCCTGCAAGTGCTGGCCGTCGAGTCGCTCTCGGAGGCGCTCGCGCTGCTGAGCGACGCATGAAACCGCTCCGCACCGCGTGGCGGAACTTCCCCGACGTCGTCATCATCACCGGTGAAACCGCCGTGAAGCAGCACCCGGACTATCTGGCCGCAAAGCGCGGTGATGAAGACGCTGCCGCGCGACTGGTGGTCGCCTCCCTCTCCGAAGAAACACTCGCTGTGATTGCAGCGCGCTGGTCAGCGACAGCGCCAACGCTCGTCTCTGCACACGCGGAAGAAGCTGGCGGCCGGAACGCCATCCCGCAGGCGCTCGCCGCCTCTCTCGGCGAGTGTCTCGGCTGGGAGGTGGACGACAGCGTCGTTCAAATCAACATCGTGAACCACACCGGCGCCGGCGGTTTCGCGCGTCTCGCAAGACCGGCGCTGTTCGCGGGGTCGGTCATCGCCGGTCGCGCGTATCTGCTGGTCGACGACTTCATCGGCCAGGGAGGAACACTCGCGAATCTTCGTGGGTTTGTCGGGTCGAACGGCGGCGAGGTGGTCGGGGCGATCGCCTTGACTGGTAAGAGCTACTCCGCGAAGTTGACTCTGTCTCCCGAACGGCTGACTTCCCTGAGGAACAAACATGGCCAGCTTGAATCATGGTGGGCCGAACGCTTCGGGTACCACTTCGACGAACTCACCGAATCGGAAGCCCGCTACCTCGAACGCACCGAGGATGCTGACACCATCCGAGATCGTCTCACTGCGGAAGAACAAGGCGATGGTGCATCAGGCCGTGCGTAAGTTCGTTCAGGTCCGCAAGGGCACCAAGAAGTAGCCCGTGCTCGAAGCATTTGTCTTCCTCGCTCTCGCCGCGGGCCTGCTCTTCTTCTTCGCGTGGCGCTCCATCTTGTGCGTCGCGCCGCAGACCGCGCGCGTGGAGGTCGAGACCCCCGCCGACGCCACGGTGATTCCTCCCGAGCTCGAAGACGCGTGGGCGGAGTTCAAGCAGTTGGGCTTCACGCTGCTGGGCGCGCACTCCGAGAAGTTCTGGCTGCGCGCGCCGGTGCTCTTCCTCGACGGCGTGCACGCGACCGAGCCCGTGGTGGTCTCGCTGACCGTCGGCCCCGACGCGCACGACCACGCCACGTTGTGGACGATGAGCGACCGCGGCTTCGTCATCACCTCGAACTTCAAGCGGCCCTCTCGGGAGGTCAGCGGCCGCTACCTGTCGGGCAGCATCGACGGCGCGTCACATGAGCGGTTGGTGAAGGTGCACCTCCGGCGCGTGCCGGAGATCGGCGCGGCGCAACGGCTCGACACCCTCGAAAAACGGGTCGACGCGGCGCGCGCGTGGTTTCAAGACAAGGGAAAACCTGAGTTGCGTCAACAGCATGCGCTCGGGCTGTTGTGGAGCATCGGCGCAATTGGCATGGTGTGCGCCGCTTTCAGCAAGCTTTGGGACATTTTCGAGACCACACAATGAAGAGCGCATCGCAGCACGAAGAGATCGTTTTCCTCGCCGGCAAGCGCACGCCCATCGGCACCTTTGGCGGCTCGTTGAAGGACCTCTCGGCCACCGAGCTGGGCGTCGAGTCGGCGAAGGCCACCATCGCGCAGTCGGGCCTCGCGGCCAGCGAGATCGACCACGTCATCTACGGCAACGTGATGCAGACCTCGGCTGACGCCATCTACCTCGCGCGTCACATCGGCCTGAAGTCGGGCGTGCCGGTCGGCGTCGGCGCGCTCACGGTGAACCGGCTGTGCGGCTCCGGCTTCCAGGCCTTCGTCAACGCGGCGCAGATGCTGCTGCTGGGCGAGGCGAACCTGGTGCTGGCCGGCGGCACGGAGTCGATGAGCCAGGCGCCGCACGCGCTCCGCGGCGCGCGCTGGGGCATCCCCCTGGGCAAGTCGGGCCTCGAAGACACGCTGACGCAGGGCCTCTTCGACACGTACCCCAACCTCCCCATGGGGATGACCGCGGAGAACCTCGCCGAGCAGTACAAGCTCACGCAGGACGAGGTCGACGCGTTCTCGGTCGAGAGCCAGAAGCGCTACCAGGCCGCGCACGAGGCCGGCCGGTTCAATGCCGAAATCTCGCCGGTGGAGATCAAGACGAAGAAGGGCGTCACGGTGTTCGCGAAAGACGAGCACCCGCGCCCCGAGTCGACCGTGGAGGGCTTCAAGAAGCTGCCGAAGGTCTTCAAGAAAGACGGCGTGGTGCACCCCGGCGCGGCGTCGGGCATCAACGACGGCGCGGCGTCGGCGCTGCTGTCGACGAAGAGCTGGGCCGACAAGAAGGGGCTCAAGCCCATCGGCCGGCTCGTGAACTGGGCGGCCGTCGGCTGCGACCCGCGCGTCATGGGCATCGGCCCGGCGCCCGCCATCCGCGCGTTGATGGAGCGCGCCGAGTTCAAGCCCTCAGACATCGACCTCTGGGAGGTCAACGAGGCCTTCGCGCCGCAGTACCTCGCGGTGGAGAAGGAGCTCGGGTTGCCGCGCGAGAAGACCAACGTCGACGGCGGCGCCATCGCCATCGGCCACCCGCTGGCGGCGTCTGGGGCGCGCATCACGCTGCACCTCCTCTATGAATTGAAGCGGCGCGGCGCGCGGTACGGCGTCGGCAGCGCGTGCATCGGCGGCGGTCAGGGCATCGCGGTGCTGGTGGAGGCCCTGTGAGCGCGGCCCCGGTCCCCGACGCGAAGGTGTTGCGCGAGCGCGCCAAGCAGCTCGCCGAAGAGCGCCGTGCGGAGCGCAAGAACCGCAAGCGCAAGTGCACCCTGTGCGGCATCGAAGAGTCAGACAAGGCGCCCTTCGTCGCCCACCCCGATGGCATCGGGCCGGCCTGCAAAGACCCGGCGGTGTGCGAGGGCAACCGGCTGCGCGCCATCGGCCGCTGATCGGCGCCGCCCGTCAAATCGGCAGTGAATCGATTGCCGCCGGGCTGAAAAAGCGCTTAGTCACCCGCCGCTGACCCGACCCACAGGGGCGAGGGAAGGCATTCACATGGAGAGAAACATCGGGAGGGACCCCGGTGTTGGCTTTCGGAACACAAGGCAAGATCATGGCAATGATTCCATTCACCGGCGTGAAGGTTTTTTCGACGACGTTGGCGCGCGATCGCGAGGTCATGGGTGAGAACATCACCCGCTGGCTCAAGGAGCACCCCGAGGTCGAGGTGGTCGACAAGGAGATCACCCAGAGCTCCGACAAGGAGTTTCACTGTCTGACGGTGACGCTCTTCTACAAGACGAAGGCGGCGTAAGCGGGTCGAGGAGCCGTGCGCCCATCCACTCAATTCGGAGGCGTACGGCTTCCTCCCGTTCGGAATGTATCGACCGCGCTGGCGGTGGTGATCATCGCCAGCTCCGTCGTCTGGAAGGTGCTCGGCAGCAACGGCATCGACCTGTATCTCGTGCCCGGCGCGGTGTGGCGCGGCGCGGTCTGGCAGCTGGTGACGTGGGTGCCGGCGGCGGCGCCCAGCGTCGGCTCGGTGCTCTTCTCGGCCTTCCTCGTGTGGAACACCGGCAGCGGCCTCGAGGCGTTGTGGGGCCGCGCCCGCTACCTGCGGTTCATGCTGGTGACGACGCTGGCCGCCGGCGTGTTGACGACGCTGCTGGCGCTCATCCTCCCGGTGGGCGGCATCTCGTACTCGGGCGGAGAGATCCTCTCGGCCATCGCGTGGGTCGGCTACGGCTGCGCGCTGTGGCGCTCGCAGCTCAACATCTTCGGCTACCCCATCACGGGGAAGACCTTCGCGCTCATCGGCCTCGGCATCGCGAGCCTCAACGCCGTCTTCACGCACCCGCTGCTGCTGGTGCCCGAGTTCTTCGCGCTGGGCCTCACGTTCGCGTACGCGCGCTTCCAGCTCCCGGGGTCGCTGCTGGAGCGCTTCGGCTCGTGGCGCCTTGCGCGCGAGCTGAAGAAGCGCTCTGCGCACCTGCAATCAATCGACGGCGGCAAGCGCAGCGGCGGCTCCGGGTCGGATAAGTACCTCCACTAGATGCGCGCGCTGTTCCTCTCCCTCACGCTG
>CAMLFP010000239.1 GCA_946479335.1 uncultured Archangium sp. | reverse complement strand
CCAACGCCTTCGTGACGTCGTTCGACGGCGGCCTCGAGGGCCTCAACAGCGACACGCTGGCCTTCACGCCGCCGACGGCGCTGGAGACGCACCGCGCGATGGTCTTCATGGGCGGTCAGGGCCCCGGCGGTCAGAGCACCGGCGAGACGAACTCCGGCTTCGCCGCCGCGGGGCGTGGGCGCCTCTCGTCGCTCGACGCGGGCACGGTGCAGCTCAACCGTTCGACCAGCACGCCGACCACCGACGCCTCCTGGTGGACGCCGTGGGTCGTGCAGTTCGAACCGTGACGCGTGGCGGTCCTCCCGTTACAAACCCCCGCCATGAGTGACGCAGTCAGCAGTGATGACCGGCAGGCCGTCGAGGCGCTCGCGAAGGCGCGCGCCGCGGTGGTGGAGCAGATTGAGAAGCGCGTCGTCGGTCAGCAGGAGGTGGTGGAACATCTCCTCATCTCGCTGTTCTCGCGCGGGCACTGCCTCTTCGTCGGCGTGCCCGGCCTCGCGAAGACGCTGCTCATCTCCACGCTGGCGGAGGTGTTGAACCTCTCGTTCAACCGCATCCAGTTCACGCCCGACCTGATGCCCAGCGACATCACGGGCACCGACATCCTCGAAGAAGACCGCGCCACCGGGCGGCGCAGCTTGAGCTTCATGAAGGGGCCGCTGTTCGCGAACATCGTGCTGGCCGACGAGGTGAACCGCACGCCGCCCAAGACGCAGGCCGCGCTGCTGCAGGCGATGCAGGAAGGGCGCGTGACGGCGTCGGGCCGCACCTGGCCGCTGGAGCCGCCGTTTCTCGTCTTCGCCACGCAGAACCCGATTGAGCAGGAGGGCACCTACCCGCTGCCCGAGGCGCAGTTGGACCGCTTCATGTTCCTCGTCGACGTCGGGTACCCGAGCGCTGAAGACGAGGTGAAGATTGTGAAGCAGACGACGGGGCACTCCACGGTGGCGCTGCAGAAGGTGCTGTCACCCGCGGAAATCCTCGCGCTGCAAGACCTCGTGCGCCGCGTGCCGGTGCCGGACCACGTGGTGAAGTACGCGGTCGACCTCACGCGCGCCACGCGCCCCAAGGAGCCCGGCGCATTGGACTTCGTGGCGAAGAACGTCGGCTGGGGCGCCGGCCCGCGCGCGAGCCAGTACCTCGTCATCGGCGCCAAGGCGCGCGCGGTGCTGCAGGGCCGCTTCTCGGCGACGGTCGACGACGTGCGCGCGCTGGCGGTGCCGGTGCTGCGCCACCGCGTGTTGCCCAACTTCCACGCCGAGTCGGAAGGGCTGACCAGCGTGAAGCTGGTCGAGCAGCTCATCGCCACCGTGAAGCCATGATGCGCTGGTTGGCGCTGGCTGCGGCGTTGAGTGCCTCGGCCGCGCACGCCGGCTTTCAATTCCGCGCGGTGCTCGACGCTGGCGGCGCAGCGCGCGTCGGTGAAATCTCCTGTGTCAGCACCTGTGGTGCGTACAAGTCGCTGCGCCTCGGGCCCTACGCCGCGCTCGACCTGACGTTGGGTGCACGCCTCGGCCGCGTGGAGCTCCATGGCGGCGGCGAGCTCCAGTGGACCTGGTACCCCGGCCTCACGCACGTGGTGCGCGCCGGCCCGTTGCTCGGGGTGTCGGTGTACGCCGCGCGCTGGGCGGTGCTGTCGCTCGACGCGAAGGTGCTCTTCACCGCGTTCGGCGCTGACTTCGGCGGCGTCGGGGCCACCTTCCGCTGGGGCTTTCAGCTCACCGATGATGGGCGCCACCAGCTCGCCGTCTCGCTCGGTGCATATTGGGTCGGCGGCTTCTTGTGGACCGGCGGTCTCTCGTACGTGGTCAGCCTCCCGCGCTGATTTCGAAATCAATTTCGCTTGAGAGCGCGCGGCGCGGCCTGCACATTGGGTGCATGTCCACTGCGCCTCACTACAAGCCCAATGTCCGCGACACGCTGTTCAACCTCTTCGAGTTCCTGCGCGTCCAGGACACGGCGCTGGGCCAGGGGCCGTTCAAGGACCTCGACGAGGCGACGGTGCGGCAGACCATCGACTCGATTCTCCCGGTGGCGACCGGCCTGATGGCGGAGGCCTTCATCGAAGGTGACCGCCAGCCGCTCATCTTTGACAAGGCCGCGCACTCGGTGACGCTGACCCCGCTGATGAAGAAGTCCATCGAGACGTACTACGAGGGCGGCTTCAACCTGGTCGACCTCCCGGCGCACCTCGGTGGCCTGGGCGCGCCGCCGTCGGTGCAGTGGGCGGCCTTCGAGTTCATCGCCGGCGCGAACCCCGCGGCGGCCTTCTATTTCCTCGGCAACACGCTGGTGCGCATCCTCGATGTGCTGGCCACCGACGCGCAGAAGAAGCGCTTCGTCGCGCCGATGCAGGCGGGCCACTGGGGCGGCACCATGGTGCTGACGGAGCCTGACGCGGGCTCCGACGTCGGCGCCGGTCGCGCGAAGGCGAAGCACATCAAAGACGACCTGTACCACCTCGAGGGCGTGAAGCGCTTCATCACCAACGGCGACTTCGACGCCGCGCCGAACATCGTGCACCTCGTGCTGGCGCGCCCCGAGGGCAAGGGCCCGGGCACCAAGGGCCTCTCGATGTTCATCGTGCCCAAGTTCCTCGTGAACGAAGACGGCTCGCTCGGCGAGCGCAACGGCGTGTTCGTCACCAACGTGGAAAAGAAGATGGGCCTCAAGGCCTCGGCGACGTGCGAGCTGACGCTGGGCGACGGCGTGCCCTGCCAGGGTTGGCTGGTGGGCAACGTGCACGACGGCATGCGCCAGATGTTCCATGTCATCGAGAACGCGCGCATGGCGGTGGGCATCAAGTCGGCCGCGACGCTGTCGACCGGGTACCTGAACGCGCTCGCGTACGCGAAGGAGCGCAAGCAGGGCGCCGACCTCGTCGCCGCCGCGACCGACCGCAACGCGCCGCGCGCGACCATCATTCATCACCCCGACGTGCGGCGCATGTTGCTGATGCAGAAGTCGCACGCCGAGGGCATGCGCGCGCTGGTGCTCTTCGCTGCGTCGATTCAAGACGCGGTGGAGTTGAAGGGCGGCCACACCAACCACGACGCCGCGGAGCTGAGCCAGTTGAGCGACCTGTTGCTGCCGCTCATCAAGGGCTACTGCTCCGAGAAGACGTACGAGCTGCTCAACCTCTCGCTGCAGACGTTCGGCGGCTCGGGGTACCTGCTCGACTACCCCATCGAGCAATACATCCGCGACCAGAAGATCGACACGCTCTACGAGGGCACGACGCACATCCAGGCGTTGGATTTGCTGATGCGCAAAATCGCGAAGGACGGCGGCTCGACGCTGGGCCGCCTGCTGGAGCAGGTGAACGCGACGCTCGCGACCGAAGAAGGTGGCGACGCGCTGAAGACCGAACGTGAGGCGCTGGCCACGGCCGTCGAGGCGCTGCAGAGCGCCATGGGCATGCTCATGGAGAAGCTCAGCGAGTCGCTGTACCACGTGGGGCTGCAGGGCAACCGCCTGCTGTTCGCGCTCTCGGAGACGGTCATCGGATGGCTGCTGATCCGCCACGCGGCGCTGGCGCTCGAGAAGTCGAA
The DNA here is from genome assembly GCA_946479335.1 of uncultured Archangium sp. The sequence continues at coordinate 4,937 of CAMLFP010000239.1, read as the reverse complement.
GACCGCGGGCGAGACCGACAAGCTGTACTACGCGGGCAAGGTGACCTCCGCGCGCTTCTTCGCGCACGAGGTGCTGCCCAACGTGACGCTCGCCGCGCAGCACGTGAAGAACAGCAAGCTCATCGCGATGGAGCTGGCGGAAGACGCGTTCTGAGCAGAGAGGGTGGCGCGCTTGCCTTTGGGTGGAGCGCGCTGCTCCTCGCCGGCTGGCCCCGCGGCTTCGAGCACGCTGGGTTCATCTGGTGGTGCTCTACCGAATCACGCAGCACCGACTGGGGCTGGAGTTGCGCCAGGCGCAACTTTTCACCCAGTCGCACGTGCGTGGACCAGCTCGCTGGTGCCGAGGGCCTGTGCGGGTCGGGCGAACGCGCCTGCCAGTCGAACCCGCGCCCCGCCCGTGAAAGTGCTCAGCGCCCGGTGCAGTCTGAGAGCGCCGCGGTCTCCACTGCTCCCTCGACGTGGTGCTTGAGCGGCACGCCGCGCACGATGGCGCTCACGTCTTCGACGAGCTGACGCCCACAGGTCTGCGCGTCGCCGTCGAGGAAGCGCTTCTCCGTCAGCACCACGCGGAGGTCGACCGGCTCGAGCCCCGGGTTACCCTGAATGATGTTCTCGGTGTTCATCTGCGCGGTGCACGCGCCGACCGCTGCGCACGGCAGGTTCGTACCCTCGACGCGGTGGTCGAAGTGCGCGAGCGCGTCGAGCTGCGGAATCGAGACCTTCAGGAAGTAGTCGCCGCCGTAGCCGAGCGACGTGCAGAACACGGTCGTGTCATCGAGCTGCAGCGAGATGGGTGTCGTCACGTCTTGCACGACGCTCGTCTTCACCCACTGGCCGCGGGGCAACACCGTGGTCTGCACCTCGACGATCTTCGTCTCGGTGTGGACCTGCTCGATGGGACCTTCCGTGGTGGGCTCAAAACCGCAACCAGCCAGCATCATCAGCGCGAGGAGTTTTTTCATGCCTTGCTTCATCGCGCGGCGGGCGTTGATTCATCAAATAGATGGCCGGTATCCGTACCATAGTTGCGGACTATGGATGCTCAGCTCTCCCACGCAGACCTCCGGTACTTCTGTGAAGTGGCGCAGGCAGGCACCATCTCGCGCGCGGCCGAGCGCCTCGGCATCAGCCAGCCGTCGCTGACCACCGCGGTGAAGCGCCTCGAGCGCCGCTTCGGGTGCGAGCTGCTGTTGCGCAGCCGCACCGGCGTGGAGCTGACGCGCGAAGGGCACCTGCTCGTCGCCCGCGCGCGCTCGCTGTTGCTCGAGTGGGAGCGCCTCGAGTCGGCGGTGAAGAAGCAGGCCGAGGAGCCCACCGGCGCGTGGCGCATCGGCTGCCACGTCACGGTCGCGCTCAACTGGTTGCCCTCCGTAGTGCCGACGCTGCTGCGCCGCTGGCCCCAGCTGGAGCTCGAGCTGGTGCACGACCTCTCGCGCCACATCACCGAGGAGGTCGTGAGCCACCAACTCGACTTCGGCATCGTGGTGAACCCGGTGCGCCACCCGGATCTCGTCATCAAGGAGCTCTCGAGCGACGTCTTCACGCTCTGGGGGAAGGGCGCGGCGCTGGAGTCGACGGTGCTGTACCACCCGGAGTTGCTGCAGGCGCGGCAGGTGCTCGCCACGCTGGAGAAGCGTGGCGTGCAGTTCGCGCGGAAGGTGACCTCGCCGAGCCTCGAGGTGCTGGCGCATCTCGCGGTCGAGGGCGCGGGCACGGCGATTCTGCCGATGCACCTCGCGCACCGCATGCGGCCGCGGCTGCGCAAGCCGCGCGGGAGCTGGCCTGAGTTCCGCGACTCCGTGTGTCTCGTGTATCGGGCTGACGTGCAGCGCTCCGTGGCCGCGAAGGCGCTCGCGGAGGCGCTACGACGCGCGCGGCCCGTCGCCTGACACTTCTCGACGGCGCACGAACCGTCGCCCGCGTCGCGAGGTCGAAAAAGCGTACCAGCCACGTATTTTCGACCACGCGTGGAGCCGTCGTTGCGGCTCGCTGCGAATCCGTGTGTCTCGTGTACCGGGCGGACGTGCAGCGCTCGGTAGCCGCGAAGGCGCTCGTCGAGGCCCTGCGTCGCGCGCGGCCGGTCGCCTGAAGCCTCTCCGCGCAGTCGAAAATCCGTGGCCGGCGCGGTTTCTCGACGGCGCACGACACATCGCCCGCGTCGCGCGGTCGAAAAAGCGTACCAGCCACGTATTTTCGACCACGCGCGGAGACGTCGTTGCGGCTCGCTGCGGGAGTGCGGACGAGCCGTGTGCTGTCGCTACGGGGGCGGAGGGAGCTGCGCGCCTTCGGTCGCGAGGAACCACTCGGCGAAGCAGGGCTCCCAGGCGTGCGTGAAGCGCGCGTGCCCGACGAAGCGCTTGATGATGTCGCCCGCGCCGAAGCGGCTCAGTTCTGCACAATCAGCGATTTGTACAAATCTGTGGGTCTTCGCGCAGTCGGCCTTCGCCGCGTCGATGCGCGCGGAGAGCTCCCTCACCAGCATCTCCTCGGGGAACTTCTCGTTGCCGGGGTCTTCCGCGCGCAACGGCTGGTCGGTCGTCTTCCCTGCGCAGGTGAACGTGACGTTCCCTGTCACCTTCATCGAGCGCAGCTCGAAGGTGCGCATCGGATCATCCCTGGGCGCAGGCGGCGGCACCTCGCACTTGAGGTTCAGCTTCACGTCGAGCCCCGCGGGCAAGGCAGGGAACTCCGGCTTCGGCACGTCGCAGCGCCAGCGCAGCGTGTCCCACCGGCCGGCGCCCGCGAGCTTGGGGGCCTCCTCCGCGCCGAAACTCTTCGCGAGCGTGAGGTGCAGCCACGCCGCCTCGGGGACCCGCTTCGTCTCCTCCGCGCGGGTCAGCGCTCGCGTCTTCGCCGCGTCACGCGCGCGCGTAGAGAGCGAGCGCGCGGACGGCAGCGACGTGAACGCTGCCGACAGCTGCGCCGCGAAGCCCGGCTTGTTGGACGCGAGTGCCTTCTCCACATCAGGCTGCACCGCGCGCCACGCCGACTCGAGCTTTGCGCGCACCTCGGTCGACGCGCCGTTCGGCTCCCAGGGTTCGAGCTGTGCACGGAGCTTCTCGAGCGCGGCGGGCTCCTTGAGTGCGTCGAGGCAGCGCTGCGCCGCGTGCACGAGTTCACGCTTCACCTTCTCGTCGCCGGGCGACGCGTCGCGCACGATGCAGTCCACCTGCATGCACGCGTTGGCCTCCGCGCACATCGTGGTGGGGAAGGAAACTGCCTCTCCCTCGGGGAGAGGGTCTCGCGAAGCGAGGGGTGAGGGGAGCTGCTTCTCCACGCTCTCGCGCATCGCCGCGCGCTCATCGTCATCTCGCTTCCCTGACGACTCCAGCGCTGCGTTGCGCACCGCGCGTTGGCGCGCCTCTTCCACCTGCGCGCTGAGCTCCACGGCGTCATCGCCGAGCAGCGTGCGCACCTCGTCGGCGCCGTACACCTCGGTCAACGCGTTCAGCTCCGCCTGCACCGCGCCCGCGCCTTGCGACTCGCGGCGGTCGAGCAACGTGGCCACCGTGTGCCGTGCACAGCTGCGCCGCGCGGCGTTCATCGCGGAGGTGCGCTTCACCAATTCATCGCCCGGCAGCGACGTCAGCGCATCGCTCGCGCTTCGAAAGCGCGCGTTGAACTCCGCGAACGACTCGCATTCGTCGGCGTTCTCGGTGAGCGCGCCACGCGTGGTCGCGCACGCCGTCAGGAGAACCGTGAAGAACCACGCGCGGTACATGCGGCGGGTTTAGCAGCGGACGCCCGCCCGTCAGGAATCTCGCGCTGCGCCTGTCGCACACACCTGTGCTACCGAGCGCCCGCATGAGTGACGAGAAGGCCAAGGACTTCAAGGCGACGTTGAACCTCCCGCAGACCGACTTCCCCATGAAGGGGAACCTCGGCCAGCTCGAGCCGAAGATGCTCGCGGCGTGGAGCGAGAAGGGCATCTTCGAGAAGGTGCTCGCCGCGAACCAGGGCAAGCCCGCGTTCACGCTGCACGACGGCCCGCCGTACGCCAACGGCCGCCTGCACGCCGGTCACGCGCTCAACAAGGTGCTCAAGGACATCATCGTCAAGTACCGCAACCTCGCCGGCGCGCGCGCCGACTACATGCCGGGGTGGGACACGCACGGTCTGCCCATCGAGCAGGCGGTGGAGAAGGACCTCCGCGAGAAGAAGGTCGACCGCAAGGCGATGTCGCGTGAAGACTTCCTCCAGAAGTGCCGCGAGTACGCGCTCAAGTTCATCGACATCCAGCAGGGCGAATTCGCGCGCCTCGGTGTGTTCGCGCGGTGGGACGCGAAGTACCGCACCCTCGACTTCAGCTACGAGGCGCAGGAGATCCGCGAGCTGGCGAAGTTCGCCGCGTCGGGCTCCATGTACCGCCGCAACCGCCCCGTCTTCTGGTGCGTCTACGACCGCACCGCGTTGGCGCTCGCGGAGATTGAGTACGAAGACATCAAGGTGCCCTCGACGTACGTCGCGTTCCCCGCGGCGTCGGACCTCTCGAAGAAGTGGAGCTTCCTCGCGGGCAAGAAGGTCGAGTTCGCCATCTGGACCACGACCCCGTGGACGCTGCCCGCGAACCTCGCCATCAGCGTCAACCCGAAGTTCGAGTACGTCTTCTACGAGCTGACGCCGGGCCGGGTGATCATCGTCGCCAAGGAGTTGCTCGCGAAGGTGCTCGCCGACATCGCGCCGGGCGACTTCACCGAGAAGCCCACCAAACTGGGCGACCTCCCGTCGTTCGTGACGCAGAAGATCCTCGGGTACGCGCTCGGTGAAGAGCTCGAGGGCTTCAAGTACCGCCACGTGTTCCTTGATCGCGAGTCGCCCATCGTCACCGGCGAGCACGTCACGCTCGAGGCCGGTACGGGCCTCGTGCACACCGCGCCGGGCCACGGCCCCGACGACTACGAGGTGGGTTTGCGCAACAAGTTGGACATCTACAACCC
>CAMLFP010000238.1 GCA_946479335.1 uncultured Archangium sp. | reverse complement strand
TTGACGCAGATCGACTTGGCGTGGCCGATGTGCAGGTAGCCGTTGGGCTCCGGCGGGAAACGGGTGACGACCGTGGGCAGGGCATTGCCGTTGACGTCCGTGCGGTTGGCGTGTTTGCCGGAAGCGAGGTCGGCTTCGATGAGGCCGCGCAACAGGCGGCGCTGCGGCTCCGGTTCTCGCCCGCGACCGTCGACGGCGAACCGGTGGCGGTGCAGTTCCGGTACCGCTGGCAGTTTCAGCTCGCGGCGCCGGAGCCAGCGACGCTCCTCGTGCATACGGAGGCCGCGCGCATCGTCACGCTCCGCCCCGCGGATGGAACCGAGCTCACCGCGAACGCGGATGACGCGGGCGTTGCGCGCTTCGAGAATCTCCCTGCGGGCGTCGCGACGGTGCACGCGGGCGACGCGAACGCCGAGGTCACGCTGGAGGCCGGCCACGAGACCGCGCTCACGCTCACCACGCCCGACGCGGGCACACCGAGCGCGAAGGAGACCGTGGTGCGCAGCCGCTCGCACCTTCAACGCCTGAGAAGGTCAGCGGAGGCGGTCACGGTGTTGGACACCTCGGTGGCCAAAGGGCGCGCGGCAGATCTCGGTGAACTCCTCGCGCGCACGCAGGGCATCACGGTGCGGCGTGGCGGCGGGCTCGGCGCGACCGCGACCTTTTCGTTGAACGGCCTCGAGGGCGATCAGGTGCGCATGTTCCTCGACTCGGTGCCGCTGGAGCTCGCGGGGTACCCCTTCGGCGTGTGGAACGTGCCGGTGAACCTCGTGCGCGGCGTCGAGGTGTACCGCGGCGTGGTGCCGGTGCGCTTTGGCACCGACGCGCTGGGCGGCGCGGTGAATCTCGTCTCCGACACGCGCCCGGTGACGAACCTCGCGGCCTCGTATCAGGTCGGTTCGTTCGGCACGCACCGGGTGACGCTCGCGGGCACGCTGGCCACGAAGAGCGGCTGGAGCTTCCACGCCGAGGGCTTCTTCGACCGCGCGCTCAACGACTACTTCGTCGACGTCGACGTGGCCGACCTGTCGGGGCAATTGAAGGAGGTGCGCGTGAAGCGCTTCCACGACGCGTACCTCGCCGGCGGCGGCTCACTCGAGGCGCGGCTCGACCACCAACCCTGGGCGAAGACGGTGTCGCTGCGCGTGTTCGGCTCCGCGTACGACAAGCAGCTGCAGAACAACCCGGTGATGACCGTGCCGTACGGCGAGGCGCGCTACGGAGAGATCGTCGCCGGTGCCACCGCGCGCACCGAGCACCAGCTCTTCGACTCCATCTCGCTGGAGACGCTGCTGAGCTACGCGTACCGGCGCATCAACTTCGTCGACGAAACGCAGTGGGTCTCCGACTGGTACGGCAACCGCATCGCCCCCCAGACGGTGGCGGGAGAGACCGACGCCACGCCGCACGACCAATCGGTGTGGCAGCACAACGTCCTCGGGCGCGTGAAGGTCGAGTGGCGGCCGAACGACACGCATGCGGTGCGCGTGGCGGTGACGCCGAACTCGCTGCGCCGCACGGGCAACGAGCGCCTCGACACCGCGACCGGCGCGAGAGACCCGCTCAACGCCAGCCGCTCGCTCGTCACCAACGTCACCGGCGTCGAGTACCAGCTCGACGTGCTGCCGTTCTCCGATGACGAGCAGCGCGTGCAGAACGTCATCTTCGCGAAGCACTACTTCTATGGCGGGCACAGCGGCGAGCTGCTCCCCAACGGCGCCATCAACCCCATCTCGTGGAGCTCGAGTTCGTTCGGCGCGGGCGACGCGCTGCGCGTGCACGCGACCGGCTGGCTGAGCTTCAAGGCGTCATACGAATACGCCACGCGGCTGCCGCGCGCCGACGAGGTCTTCGGCAACGGCGTGCTGATTCGCGAGAACCTGACGCTGGAGCCGGAGCTGAGCCACAACGCGAACCTCGGCCCGCGGGTCGACGTGAAGGCGCCGTGGCTCGGCTCGCTCGCGGTGGAGGCCAACGCGTTCCTGCGCGACAGCGACAAGCTCATCGTGCTGCTCGGCCAGACGATGTTCTTGCAGTACCAGAACGTGGTGCACGCGCGGTCGCTCGGCGCCGAAGGTCAGCTCGCGTGGAGCTCGCCCGGTGAGTGGGTGAACGTGCACGGCAGCCTCACGTGGCAAGACGTGCGCAACGTCTCTCCGACGGGCACGTTCGCGCGCTACGACGGAGACCGAATCCCCAACCGGCCGTGGCTCTTCGGCAGCTGGGGCGCCAGCGTTCGCTGGAAGCACGTGTTCGCCGATGACGTGCTCGAGCCGTATTACGAGGGCCGCTACGTGCACTCGTTCTTCCGCACCTGGGAGAGCGTCGGCCTCGGCGGGAGCAAGCAGCAGATACCGATGCAGCTCACGCACGCGGTGGGCGTGAGCTACGCCATCACGCTCCCGTTCGGCCGTTTCTCGGCGGCGTTCGAAGGGCAGAACCTCACCGACGCGCGCGTGTACGACGTGTTCGGCGTGCAGAAGCCCGGCCGCGCCTTCTATTTCAAGCTGACGGCGGAGCTGCGGTGACGCGCTTGATGCGCCACCACGCGAAGGCGAACGCGAGGTGCACCGGCACGCAGAGCGCCAACACGTTGCCGTTCTTCTGGATGGTGAAGGGGCTGATGACGAGGCCGATGAGCGAGAGCGCGGCGAACAGCGCCCAGGCGTAACGGTTCCACTGCTCCGCGCGCTTCGCGCCCCACATCACCATCACCGCCAGCACGACGATGCCGAGCGACAGCGGGTTCGACTGGAGGATGTTCTCGTTGCCGAAGGTGACGTCGTGGTCGGTCATCGTCATCAAGAAGCCGAGCGCCGCGCCGAAGATGCCCACCACCAGCCCGATGAGGAGCTCGTAGAGGCCGAAGACGATGCGCGAGAGCTTGCGGCCGTTGCGGCTCCAGAAGGCGAGCGCGAGCGCGAGGCCTCCGAGCACGACGCCGGTGAGCAACTCCCAGGGGATGAAGTTCGGCGGCTCGGCGGGCGGCGGCGCGCGGTCGCTCTTGAAGAAGTTCCACGAGCGCTTCACCAGCGGGCGCGTGGTGCCGTCGGCGTGCGTGACCTGCAGCGCGGCGACCTGCTTCTCCAATTCATCGGGGAGGTACGCGTCGCCCTGCCGCGACATCGGCTGGTCGATCATCGGCCCCTGCAGGAAATCGAGCACGATGGAGAACGGCGGGTTCACCTGCGAGTAGCGCAGCGCCTGCGAGCGGTAGGTGAAGTTCGACGGGCCGGCGGTCGCGGCCTTGAGCTGCCCACCGATGGCGGCGTCGATGAGGTCGCGCGGCCGCGTGGAGCAATTGTCGAGGTAGTGGTGGTACCGGTAATACCGGTTCTCCGGGAGGATGGTGGTCGCGAGCTTCTTCGCGATCTGCGCCGCCTCGTCGGGCGCGAGATCGAGATCTTGAATGCGCACGTCGCGGTTGAGGCGGCGGTACAAGTTGAAGGTCCACCCCGCCTCTTCATCGTCGACCCAGAAGATGAGGCGGCCCTTGATGAAGTCCTTGATGAACTCCTCGTTGGTGCCGCCCTCGCGCGGGCCGAACATGCCGAAGTTGTAGAGGCGCTGTTGGCGCAGCCGGTTGTCGGTGACGACGAACGAGGTGTGCCCCCACCACTCGGGGATGGTGTCGCCCGGCGAGAACGTCACCAGCGACACGGTCAGATCTTCAGGGTGGCTCGTGCCGTCGAGCCACGGAGGCGACGGCGAAAGGCTCGCGAGCGCGAGCAACACGATGCTGTGCATGACCTACTGCTTGAACCAGCCCGACTCGGAGCGCTCGGGCTCTCCGCTCTTCTGGTGGTTGTCGACGCCCGCGGCACGCAGCGCGCCCGGGCCCGCGATGGGCGCCGCCGGAGCCGCCGCCGCAGCCTCGGGCTCCGCCACCCGGGGCAGGTTCTGGCTGCTGACGGTGGTGTCGAGCGCGATGGGCGCCGGCGCCGGCCGTTCACCGCCGGAGATGAACTGCTCGACCGCGTCGCGAATCACCGCGCCGACCGAGAGCTGGTGGCGGGTCGCGTACTCGGTGAGCTGCTCCGCGAGCGCCGGCGTGGCGCGGAACGCCAGCGTGCGGATGCCCTGCATGGTCTGCGTCAATTCCTGCAGCGCCAGCGACGGGCGCGCCACGTTGAAGTCGCCCTGGTCGAGCATCGCGCGCACGCGGCGCGAGAGGTCTTCACGCGTGTACCAGGCACCATCGAGGAAAATCGCTTCGGCATCGACGTCTACCGGGAATTGGCTCATGGGGAAGTGAACGCTAGCGGAAACACGCTTGCGCCGTCGCGTGTTGTGGGGAATGTGTTGACCGGCGTGGTTCCACTTCTGTTCGCCACAAGCCTGTTGCTGGCGTCTGATGGAGGCGTTCTTCCACCAGAGCAGCTGCACGCCCGCGTGACGCCTGAGCAGGTGAAGCTCGGCGAGCCGCTGACGCTCGAGCTCACCATCACCCACTCGCCCGGCCAGCGGTACGAGTTGAAGACGCCGGGAGATCTCGGCGACTTCGACTACCTCGGCCAGGAGCGCAGCCGCGTCGACGGGCCCGTCACTTCGACCACCACCATTCGGGTGAAGCTCGCGGCGTTCCAGCTCGGCGCGCAAGACACGCCGAAGTTGCAGCTCGAGGTGAGCGACCCCGACGGCACCGCGTTGCTCGATGCGCCGACGGCGAAGGTGACCGTGGTCAGCACGCTGCCTCCCGACGCGCAGAGCAAAGGTGAAGATCTCTACGACACCAAGCCGCCGAAGGAGCTGCCGATCCGCAGTTGGCGGGTGCTGTATGCGCTCGGCGGGCTGCTGGGCGGCGCGCTGCTGGCGTACGCGCTGTACCGCTACCTGAAGCGCCCGAAGAAGGCGGCGCTGGTGCCTGAGAAGCCGCCGGAGCCGCTGCACGTGCGCGCCACCACCGCGCTCGACGCGCTGGCGAAGGAGAACCTCCCGGGTCGCGGCGAGTTCAAGCTCTATTACTTCCGCCTGTCGGAGATCGTGCGCGGGTACCTCGGCGAGCTGTACAAGATCGAAGCGCTCGAGAGCACCACGCCCGAATTGCTGGCCGCGCTGCGCTCTCGCATCACGCCGGGCCTGCCGGTGAAGGAGCTCACCGAGTTCGCCGAGGGCTCCGACCTCATCCGCTACGCGAAGCTCGAGCCGTCGCAAGACGAGTGCAAGCAGCACCTCGAGCTCGCGTACCGCATCATCCACTCCACGCACGCGGCGCAGCCGCAGTTGCCTCCCTCATCGCCGTGATGGACGCGTTCGGTTTCCACAGCCCGCAGTACCTCTGGCTGTTGCTGGCAGCGCCGGTGTTCCTCGTGTGGGCGTGGGTCGAGAAGCGCAAGCGCGCGGTGCTGCGGTTCTCGGCCGCGAGTCAGCTCATCAAGCAGGGGCGCGGCATTCGCCCGTACCTGTTGTGGACGTTGCCGGTGCTGCGCGTCGCGGCGTACACGCTCGCAGTCATCGCGCTCGCCCGCCCGCAGGAGCGCGACGCGCGCATCAAGGACCTCTCGGTCGAAGGCATCGACATCATGATCGCCCTCGATCTCTCGACGTCGATGGAGGCCGCGGACTTCCGCCCGAACAACCGGCTCCACGTCGCGAAGGAAGTGCTCACCGAGTTCCTCGCGAGCCGCACCAACGACCGCATCGGCCTCGTGGTGTTCTCCGGCGCGGCGTACACGCAGGCGCCGCTGACGTTGGACTACGGCGTCTTGAAGGAAGTGATCCGTCAACTGCGCACCCGAGTGCTGGAAGACGGCACGGCCATCGGCGACGCGGTGGCGACGGCGCTCAACCGCCTCCGTGATTCAGAAGCGAAGAGCCGCGTGGTGGTGCTGATCACCGACGGCGACAACAACGCGGGCAAGGTCTCACCGCTCGACGCCGCCGAGGCCGGCAAGGCGCTCGGCATCCCCGTGTACAGCATCCTCGTGGGCAAGGGCGGCAAGGTGCCCTTCCCCGCGGGCACGGATCTCTTCGGTCAGACCGCGTGGCGCGAAGTCGAGATCCCCATCAACCCGGAGCTGCTGCAGAAGATGTCGGCCGTCACCGGCGGTGAGTTCTACCGCGCGACCGATCGCGACTCGTTGAAGGCCGGGCTGCAGAAGGTGCTCGATTCGCTGGAGCGCTCCAAGCTGATGGAGGGCGGCGCGATGGCCACGTACACCGAGCACTTCCACGTGTTCCTCCTCGCGGCGGCGCTCTGTCTGGTGCTGGAGTTCTTCCTCAAGTCCACCATCCTGCGGGTGTTCCCATGAGCCCGTGGCGCTTCACCATCCTCGGGTACAAGGCGGGCTTCGCGCAGCCGTGGTTCCTCCTCGGCATTCTGGTGGCGCTGCTGTTGGGCCTCATCGCCATCATCGTGTCGGTGCGGCGTGGCACGCGCGTGAAGAAGACGCTCTCGCCTCGCCTCGCGCCCGCGCTGACGCCCGGCGTCTCGGTGTGGCTGCCGACGTTGCAGAGCAGCAGCTACACGGTGGCGCTCATCTTCTTCGCGTTCGCGCTCGCGCAGCCGCAGTGTGGAGAAAAAGCGGAGGTCGCCAAGCGCCGCGGCATCGACGTGGTGGTGGCGCTCGACGCGTCGAAGTCGATGTACGCGCGCGACGTGACGCCCTCGCGCCTCGAGCGCGCGAAGCTGGAGCTCACCTCGCTGCTCGACTCGCTCAAGGGCGATCGCGTGGGCCTGGTGGTGTTCGCCGGCGACGCCTTCATCCAGTGCCCGCTCACCTCTGACTACGCGGCGGCGAAGCTCTTCCTGCGCGCGGTCGACCCGGAGCAGATGCCGCAAGGCGGCTCCAACATCGGCGCGGCGCTGCAGTTGTCCCGACAGGTGCTGGAGAACGCCGACCGCGGCGCGAAGGACCGCGTGGTCGTGCTGCTGTCTGACGGCGAAGATCTCACCGGCGACGTGAAGGACGGCGTCGAGGGCTTGAAGGACTTCGGCGCCAAGGTGCTGGCCATCGGCATCGGCTCCGAGTCGGGCGAGACCATCCCCGTGTTCAATCGCGCGGGCGAGGTCGTCGGGTACAAGAAAGACGAGAACGGCACGACCGTCATCACGCGGATGGACCGCGCAGGCCTCACCGCCATCGCCAACGCCACCGGCGGCGAGTTCTTCTACCAACCGCGCGGCGTGGCGATGGCCGACGTGGTGAAGGTCATCGACTCGCTCCAGAAGTCGGAGCTCGAGAGCCGGCTCACGGTGAAATACGGCGAGGCGTTCCAACCGTTCTTGCTCATCGGCCTGTGCTTCCTCGCGCTGGGCTTCCTCATCGTGCCGTCGTGGCGGCGCATCGCGAAGAAGGCCGCGCCGGTCGCGCTCGCGCTCTTCGTCTTCGGCGCATCAGACGCGCACGCCGCGGGCCTGCTGGAGCGCAACCACCCCGAGGTCGAGGCCGGCACCGACGCGTACAACGCGGGCCGCTTCGACGAGGCGCTGCAGCACTACGACGCGGCGCTGAAGGAGAAGCCCTCCGACGCGCGCGCCGCGTACAACCGCGGGCTGGCGCTCAACAAGCTGCTGCGCACCGACGACGCGAAGAAGGCGTTCCAGCAGGCGCTGGAGCTGGATCGCTCCGGCGAGCTGGCGGGCGACATCCACTACAACCTCGGCAACGTCGCGGCGCAGGCCGGCGACAAGAAGGAGGCCTTGCGCGAGTACCGCGCGGCGCTGAGAAAGAACCCCAACGACGAGCTCGCGCGCCACAACATGGAGGTGCTGCTGCGCGACCTCCCGCCTGAAGACAAGGGCGGGCAGGACGGCGGCATGCCCGACGGTGGCGGTCACGACGGCGGCCAACCCGACGCGGGGAATCAAGACGCCGGCCTGCACACCGACGCGGGCTCCGATGCCGGCGCACCCGATGGTGGCCGGCCCGACGGCGGTGACGGCGACGCAGGCACGCCCGACGGCGGTGAAGACGGCGGCGCCGACGGTGGGCAGGGGCAGCAAGACGGCGGGCCTGGCGATGGCGGCTCCGGTGACGGCGGTCAGGGCGACAAGGAGCAGCCGGGCGACGCCGGCCAGAGTCAGGACTCGGACCAGGGCGACGCGGGCAGCGACGGCGGCACCGAAGACTTCGCCGACGCGGGCGCCGAGGTGCAGCAAGGCGGCCTGCTCCCCGATGGCGGGGCGGACCTCGAGAAGAAAGAGGCGGAGATGCTGCTCGATTCGCTGAAGAACACGGAAAAGAATCTGCAGCTGTGGCGTTTCAAGCAGAAGAGCCAGAAGAGTGATGCCCATGCGAAGGACTGGTAGCGCCCTCGTCATCGCGGTGAGCCTCGCGGCGCTGAGCGCGCACGCGCAGAGCATCGCCATGCAAGCCGACCGCGCCACGGCCGGCATCGAAGACACCTTCCGCCTCGACATCGTCATCACCAACGCCCCCGACGGCGCGGTGCTGCACCAGCCGGAGCTCAAGGACTTCGAGGTGCTGGGCCGCAGCGAGTCGACGCAGATGCAGTTCAACCTGTCGAACGGCCAGCAGCGCATCACCCAGGTGCGCAAGCTGACGCTGACGCTGCGCGCGAA
>CAMLFP010000237.1 GCA_946479335.1 uncultured Archangium sp. | reverse complement strand
CTCCGCGAGCTGCTTCACCAACCGCATCACATAGTCGCTGCGCGAGAGCACGGCGTCAGCCTCACCATTCATTCGGCGCGCGCAACCCCGCGGCGCAGTCTACAGGCGCACCACGAGGCGGCCGGAGAAGCCGAGGTCGCGCAGCTCCCACAGGCGCGTGGGCACCTCGTCGAGCGCCAGCGTCGCGACCTTCGGCTTCACCGCACCCGACGTCAGCAACGCCACCGCTTCATCGAGCTGCGCGCGCGTCCCCAGCACTCCGCAGCGCAGCGTGACGCCGCGCCACACGAGGTCGGCCAGCGAGACGTCGACGCGGCCGGCGGGGCTGGAGCCGCAGAGGAAGACGTTCTGCGCGATGCGCACCGCGTGCTGCAGCGCCTGAATCGACGGCGTGCACACGATGGCCGCGTCGACGCGCGCCTCGGAGCCCAGGGCGCGCCAGCCGACGAGGCGCTCCGGGTTCAGGTCGTGCGCCAGCACCTCATGGCCGTGCGCCTGCGCGACCTGCGCCGCGAGGTGGCCGACGCCGCCCACGCCGAAGACCGCCACGCGCGACGGCGCCGTCAAGCCGAGGCTCCGCACCGCGCCCACCGCCGTCCACAGCGAGCCGCCGCACACCGAGAGCTCCGGAGAGAAGGCCGCGTCGACGGGCACCAGGGTGCGCTCCTGCGCGCAGACGTGCGTCGCCAGCAGCCCATCTTCATGCATGCCGCGCCAGCGCACCTCGTGGCAGCGTCGCGCCTCGCCGGAGGTGCACGCCACGCACGCGCCGCAGCTCGCGGCCAACGGCGTCAACACCACGCGCTGGCCGGTGCCCTCCACCACGCCCACGCCTTCGTGACCGGCCACCAGCGGCAACCGCGGCGGCGCGTCGAGCGTCAGCAGGTTCCAGTCGAGCTGGCCCAGCGCGCACGCCTCGACGCGCACACGCACCTCACCGCCGCGCGGCGTAGGCAACGGCAGGTCGACGACCGACACCGCTTCACGGGGATGGGTCAGTTGAACGGCGCGCATGGCGGGGAGTCTGGCACTCCAGGAACTTCGGCGCGCGGGCGGCAGTCGAAATGATGACGCCGGTAGATCTCCCCGCGAGGCCGCGCGTTCAACGAGACATGCGCGCGCTCCGGCCGTTCTTTTTCCTCGTGATGACGCTCGGTTCCGCCGCCATCACGGTGTCGAGCCTCGTGTACTTCGACGCCGAGGAGCTGCCGCCGTTCATGCTCGAGAAGCTGCCGCTGCCCAACGAAGCGCTGTGGACCGGCGCGTTGAAGGTGCATGTGTGCGCCGCGGCCTTCGCGTTGCCGGCCTGCCTGCTGCTGCTCTCGCGCGCGCTGCTCAAGCGTGCGCCGCGCTTCCACCGCTGGCTGGGGCGCATCAACGGCGGCGTCACGTTGTTCGCGCTGGTGCCCTCGGGCTTCTACCTGTCGGTCTTCGCCAAGGGCGGGCTGCCGTCGACGCTGGGCTTCATGGTGTCGGGCGTCATCGTGATGGCCTCGATGACGCGGGCCATCGCCGCGGCGCGCAGCAGAGACCTCGTCACGCACCAGCGCTTCGTGTTGCACGTCGTCGCGCAGATGGCGGTGGCCGTCATCTCGCGGGCGATGCTCTTCGCGGCCGACTTCGCGGGGCTCGACGCCGACCGCGCCTACGTCGCCGCCTTGTGGATTCCGGTGCTCGGTTGCGCCGCCGTCGTCGAACTCATCTCACCCAGGAGACACCATGGTCCGCTTGCTCGCCCTCTCGTTGCTCGTGTCTAGCGCCGCCTTCGCCGGAGACGACGCGAAGGCCATCATCCAGAAGACGTTGGTGGCGCCGCTCCGCGCGAAGGAGGCCAAACAGAGCCGCTTCTCGCGCGCCCGCATGCCGCCGCAAGCCCGCCGCGTGCGCGTGCTGGAAGAGAAGACCGACGCCGCCGGTGAGAAGTTCGTCACCTTCGCCATCGACTCCAGCTACGGCTTTGGCGAGGTCACCAACGAAGACGACTGGGAGAAGGACACCACCACCGGCTGCGTGTACGTCGCGAAGGAGGCGGTCTTCGTGAAGCTGGGCGCGCAGTACCGGCCGGCGGCGCTGCTGCTGGGCAAGAAGACCGACGCGGCCGACGCGCGGGTGTGCAAGCCGGGCGCGGAGCTCTCCGCGCGCTGAGTCAGTAGTAGACGCCGTCCATCCGGTAGCGGCGCAGGAGCTCGTCGAACGCCGAGGCGGCGGTCTCGGTCAGCACCTGCACCTCGTTGTCCAACACGTCGAAGCCCATCGTCACCTCGAGCGGCTCGGTGGAGATGGTGCCGCGCGCGTGCGGGTCGCTCCAGAGGACCTCACCATCGCGGCGCAGCAGCGCGAAGGTCACCACCGCCACCGGGTAGCGCTTCACGGTGCCGAGGCCCTGGCGGGCGGTGCCGTCGGTCTTCCCGGTGCGGTACTCGACCTTCATGGAGATGAGCGCGTCAGCGTCTTGCGGCGTGACGAACTCCCAGCCGAATTCCTTCGTCAGCCTGGTCTTCAGCAGCTCGCTGCCGCGGTCGACCTCTTCAGCGCGGCGCGCAGCGAGCCGGCCACTGCGTTCGTCGTCGGCCGCGCGCATGCCGCCGACGAGGCCGTGCACCTGGTTCTCGGTGGTGCTGGTCGTCGAGCCGAGCGACAGCTCGATGGCGTAGTCGGCGAACGCCACCTTGTGCACGGCGGTGACCTGGTCCTTCTTCACCTGCAGCCGGGCGCAGCCGCACAGCGCCAACACGAGGGCGAGCGACGCGCGCACTTACTTCTTGGGCTCCTGGTACGTCTGGTAGTTCGAGATGACGGCGTCGAAGGCGGTGCGCGCGGCCTCGTTCAGCACCTCGCTCTCGTTCTCGACGATGTCGGCGCCCATGGTGGTGCGCAGGCCCTCGGTGGTGACGGCGCCGCGCGCGTATGGGTCGCTCCAGATGACCTGCCCGGCCTTGTCGTAGACGGTGAACTGCACGGTCGCGACGGGGAAGCGCGTGGTGGAGCCGAAGCCGCCGACCGAGACGCCGCCGGTCTTGCCGACGGTGTACGTGAGCTGCACGCTGACGAGCGCGTCGACCCCCAGCGCGGTGGCCAGCTCCGCGAGCTGCGCGGGCTTGAAGCGCGAAATCTCATAGTTCAACAACACGCCGTCGAGGTTCTGCGTGGCCTGGCGCGCGAGGCCGTGCGACTTCGCGACGGCGTCGGCGTACGCGGGCGAGGCGGCGAGCGCCTCGGTGGGCACCAGCTCCCAGCCCAGCGTCGCGGCGAGCCGCTTGGCGAGCTCCTCACGGCTGGCGAGGGCCTGCTCCTTGCGGCGCGCGCCCTGCTTGCCCGAGGTCAGGTCGGCCATGCCCTTCGCCGCGCCGATGGTGCCGGTGATGGAGTTCTTGCTCGAGTTGTACGACTGGTCTTCGAGGTTCAGCGTGCCGGTGTACGCGACCAGCGCCACCTTCTTCGCGGCGGTGACCTGGTCCTTCTTGATTTGCACGCCAACGCAGCCGGAGAAGGCCGCCAACACGGGGAGGACGAGGGCTCGATTCATGGCGCGGCAACGTAGCGCTTTTCCAGCTATGAGCGCCCGCCCATGAGTGACAAGTCAGTCTTCCTCACGCGCGCGATGACGGCGTACGCGCGGCTGTTGGTGAACCACCCCGGCAAGGTGCTGCTCTCGCTGCTGGCCCTCGGCGTCGTCTCCGGGTGGCTCACCACCAAGCTGACCATCGAGTCTGACCAGCTCTCGCTCATCAGCCAGGACCTCCCGGAGGTCAAAGCGGTCAAGCGCGTCATCGACATGGTGGGCGGCGCGGGCTTCCTCCAGTTGGCGCTGCGCGGCGACGACCCGGCGACGCTCAAGAAGTACGCCGACGCCGTCGCCGAGGAACTCAAGGCCGCGAAGGACCCCGACGGCCAGCCGTACGTGCGCTCGCTCACCTACAAAGTGCCAGTCGAGTTCATTCAGGAGAACATGGTGCTCTTCATTCGCACCGAAGACCTGATTGAGGGCAAGAAGCGCATCAATGCCTATTTGAAAGACCAGCTGCGCCGCAACAACCCGTTCTTCATCGAATTGCGCAAGACCGAACCGGTGAAGCTCGACCTCACCGACCTGATTTCGAAATACAGCGCAGTCGGCAAGAAGAGCATCCGCGACGACTATTACATTTCAGACGACGGCAAGATGGTGATGCTCCTCATCAAGCCGATGTGGAACTCGACGTTGCTGCCGCGCACGCGCGACTTCGTGTCGGCGCTCACCGGCGGCGCGGAGATGGGCCAGCCCATCACCCAGGGCATCCTCGCCAACGCGGCGAAGAAGGCCGGCATCGAGGTGGTCGAAGACTACCAATTGATGGGTAACAAAGAGAAAGTCGCCATCGGCTTTACGGGTTCGTACAAGACGTCAGTCGACGACAACTACGTCATGCTGGAGTCGCTCGACGACGTCTTCGTCTTTGCCTTCGCGTTCATCACCGTCATCACCATCGCGTTCTTCCGCAAGTGGGCGCCGACGGTCATCGTGATTTCGGGCATGGCGCTGGGCACGGTGCTGACGATGGGCTTCGCCAAGGTGACGCTGGGCGAGCTCAACATGGTGACCAGCATCATCGGCGCCATCTTGATGGGCTTCGGCATCGACTACGGCATCCACTTCATCTACCGCACGCGCATCGAGCTCGGCACCGGCAAGACGTGGGACGAGGCCATCACCGCGGCCATCATCAACGCGGGCCGCCCGGCGCTCATCGCGGCCATCGTGACCGCGGGCTCGTTCTTCGTGCTGCTGGTCTCGGAGTTCCGCGGCTTCTCGCAGTTCGGCTTCCTCGCCGGGTTCGGCACGCTCATCATCGGGGTGACGCTCTTCTCGTGGAGCCCCGCGGTGCTCTCACTGGTCGGCCACTGGCGGCCCGACATGCCGGCGAAGCTCATCGGCGTGATGAAGCCGCCGCCGCCGTCGATGGTGACCGGCGAGCTGCGCATCCCCCGGCCGAAGCTGCTGCTGGCCATCACCTCCGCGCTGGTGGCGGTGGTCTGCGCCTTCTCCGTGCCGTGGACCGACTTCCCCATTCCCAAAGACCGCGAGATGACGATGTGGGAGCGGCTCAAGGGCGGCGTGCGCTTCAACTACAATACGCGCGCGCTGGCGCCGGTCGACCAGCCGTCCATCAAACTGCAAGACGAGATCAACGCTCGATTCAAAATCAGCTCCGACCCGATTGCCGTGTACACGAAGGACCTCGAGGGCGCGAAAGACATCTGGTACGCGATGACGAAGAACCCGAAGACCGAGTTCAACGTCGACTCCGCGAAGTACCCCACGGTGGATCAGGTGGTGAGCATCTACACCTTCACCCCGCCCCCGGAGACCGCCGCCGCCAACGCGAAGGTGCTGACCGAGTGGCGCGAGGAGCTCAAGGACATCCCCGTGGAGTCGCTCCCGCCCGACATGCAGGAGAAGGCCGGGTTCTTCATGCGCGTGCTCTCGAAGGAGCCCTTCGACGTCGGCGGCGTGCCCCAGGTCTACGCCGAGCAGTTCGTGCACCTGCCCACCACGAAGCCCGAGAATCACGGGTACCTGACGTTCATCTACCCCAAAGTCGATTTGTGGGACGGCAAGAACCTCATGGTGTTCGCCGACGAGACCAACCTCATTGAGGGCGTCAGCGGGCAGAAATATCAGTCAGCAGGTCTGGCGATTCTCTATGCCAAATTAGCTCGTATCGTGTTGTTCGACGGCAAGCTGACGGTGCTGCTCGCCGCGTTGTGGATTCTGGTGATGCACTACCTCGATTTCCGCAGCGTGAAGCTGGCGCTGGCCTCGGTGCTGCCGCTGGGCGTCGGCTTGTGGATGATGCTCGGCATCTTGAGCATCACCAACCACCGGCTGAACTTCATGAACCTGGTGATTCTGCCGATTCTGTTGGGCTTCGGCGTCAGCCACGGGCTGTACCTGCTGCACCGCTTCCTCGAGGGCACTTCGCCGATGGTGGCGCTGCGCAGCGTGGGCGCGGCCGTCGCCTCGTCGACCATGACCGCCATCGCCGGCTTCGCGTCGCTCTTCTTCGCGCAGCACCAGGGTCTGCGCAGCATCGGCTACGTGGCGTGCGTCGGCCTCGGCACGACACTCATCGTCAGCTTCACCGTGTTGGCCGCGGTGCTGCAGATCATCTACGACCGGCGCGGCGAGCAGCACCTCGGCGACACGAAGTAGCGGTCAACGCTTCTCGCTGTCGAGCGCCGCCATCTGCGAGGCGTGGTACCGCGTGCCGGCCACCGCGCCGCGCGGCGCCACCGCCTCCACCTCCGCGAGCTGCTCGGCGGTCAGCGGCTTCGTGCTCAGCGCCTCGTCGAGCTGCGCCAGCGTGCGCATGCCCAACGTCGGCGTGAAGCCGGGCTGCTTGCCTCTGACGTACGCAATCGCGAGCTGACTCGGAGACAGCGACCAGCGCTTCGCGAGCTCGCCCAGCTTCTCCACCAGCTTCGCGTTGGCCGCGCCGTTGTCACCGGCGAAGCGCGGCAGGTGCGCGCGGTGGTCGCCGGCGCCAACCTTGCTGCCCGACAACAGCCCGCGCGACAGCACGCCGTACAACGTCGCGCCGATGCCCAGCTCGCGCAGCACCGGGAAGATGGCGTCTTCGGGGTCGCGGCTCAGGAGCGAATACTCAATTTGCAAATCGACAATCGGGTGCACCTTCGCCGCGCGGCGAATGGTCTCCGGGCCGACCTCCGAGAGCCCGATGGCCTTGACGTAGCCGGCCTTCACCAGCTCGCTGAGCGCGCCGATGGTGTCTTCGATGGGCACCTGTGGGTCCAACCGCGCGGGGCGGTAGATGTCGACGTACTCGACGTCCAGCCGCACCAGCGAATACGAGAGGAAGTTCTTCAGCGCCGCCGGCCGCGCGTCGAAGCCGCACCACTGCAGGCCCGGCCCAATCATCGCGCCGAACTTCACCGAGAGCTTCACCTGGTCTCGCCGCCCGGCGATGGCCTTGCCGACCAGCAGCTCGTTGTGTCCGGAGCCATAGAAGTCTCCGGTGTCGAGGAGCGTCACGCCGCGCTCGAGGGCGGCCTGGATGACAGCGAGGCTCTTCGAATCGTCGGTCTTCCCGTAGGCGCCCGACATGCCCATACAACCCAATGCGATGGAGTTTGATTGCATGGGCTGAACGGTACGGAGCGCTGACGCCCGGCGCTTGTCGCTTCTTGGCGAGAACGCGCGCCAAGAATGCCCAAGCGGTGCCGCGCTCCGGCGCTTAGAGTCACGCGATGATCCGCACCGAAGAGCTCCCGGTCTCCCTGCCGAGCCTTCGCGCCGTGCGCGCGACCACCACCGCGGTACACACCGGCACGAAGGACCACTTCGGCGTCGGCCGCGTCGAGGCCGGGCGCAGTGAGTGGTGCGGCAATGGCCGTCTCTGGCGCTCCGCGCCGGGGAACATTCTCGTGAAGCAGCCGGGCGACGTGCACCGTGGGCTCGCCAACGAGGGTGCGGTGACTTTCGTGGTGGTGACGCTGCCGACGCGCGACGCCGAGCAGGTGCGCAGTGAAGGGCACGCGGTGCTCATGCCGCAGCTCGAGCCGGGCGACACGCGCGCGGCCCCCTTCCATCGACTCGTCGACGCGGTCCTCTCCGGAGCCGATGCGCTGACGCTCGAGGTGACGACGGCCGAAGTGGTGAGCTCGCTCGCTGCGATGCGCGGCCCGCCTCCCGACTATTCGCGCCCGGTGCGCCGCGCGAAGGAGTACCTCCGCGCGCAGCTCGACACCGCCGTAACCCTCGACGCCCTCGCGGCGCACGCGGAGCTCGACAAGTTCCACCTCTGCCGCGCGTTTCGCACGCAGGTGGGCATGCCGCCGCACGCGTACCTCACGCACCTGCGCGTCGCGCGCGCCAAACAACTGCTGCGCGACGGCGTGCGGGCCTCGGAGGTCGCGCCGCTGGTCGGCCTCTACGACCAGGCGCAACTGACGCGGCACTTCCGCAAGCTGGTGGGCACCACGCCGGCTCGCTACGGCCGCACCCCCGAGCTGCACCAGCACCGGGGCGTGCTCGTCTCGCGCTGAAAACCAGCCCGACTTGCGCCGCTGGATGTTCGTCCGCTATATCAGACGACATGTCCGCGACCGCGCTTCCCCGTCTGGCTGACCCCTACAAAGACCTGCTGGTCATCGACTCGCGCGCGCCGCGCTTCAACCAGCTGGTGGTGTCGGTCGGCGCCGCCGTCGCGGTCATCACGGGGTTCTGGCCGCTGTTGGCGCTGCTGGGCGCGCAGCTGGCAGTGAGCGTGCGCTTCGGCCGCCAGTATTGCCTGCCGTGCGTCTTCTACTTCTCGGTGGTGCAGCCGCGGCTGGGTGAAGGCGAGCTCGAAGACAGCCGCGCGCCGCGCTTCGCGAACATCATCGGCGCCGTCTTCCTGGGCTCCGCGACGCTGGCGTACGTCGCCGGTTTTCCGAGCGTCGGCGCGGCGCTGGGAGGCCTCGTCGCGGTGCTGGCCGGGCTCGCGACGACCACCGGCCTGTGCGTCGGCTGCGAGGTGTACCGC
>CAMLFP010000236.1 GCA_946479335.1 uncultured Archangium sp. | reverse complement strand
GGGCTCCGGTGCCGTTCAGCACCCGCAGCAAGATGTCTTCGAGCTTCGCGGGCTGCATCGACACGTCACTCACCGGCATCCCACCCGCGAAGGCGGCGGCCAGCACCGATGTGGCAGTGGGCGCGTCGTGGCGCTCGATGAAGTCGAGGCGCAGCCCATCGGCCGAGAGCGTGCCCTGCACCTGCGGCGGCAGCGCGGAGACGGGCGTTGAGAAGCGCACCGTCAGCACCCGCTCGCCCAGCCGCCGCATCAGCGCCGACTTCTCCTCGAGCAGCAGCAGCTTGCCCTTGTTGATGATGCCCACGCGGTCGGCGAGCTCCTCGGCTTCTTCGAGGTAGTGCGTGGTGAGCACCACCGTCGTGCCTTCGCTGCGCAGCTTGCGCACGTACGCCCACAAATCGCGGCGCAGCTCGACGTCGACGCCCGCGGTGGGCTCGTCGAGGAACACCAGCTTCGGCCGGTGCACCAGCGCCTTGGCGATGAGGAGCCGCCGCTTCATGCCGCCCGACAGCGCGCGCGTCGGCACGTCGGCCTTGTCGGTGAGCGCCATCGCCGCCAGCACCTCGTCGATGCGCGCGTCGTCGCGCGGCTGCCCGAAGTACCCCTGCTGGATGCGCAGCATCTCGCGCACGTTGAAGAAGGGGTCGAAGTTGATTTCTTGCGGCACCAGCCCCACGTGGAAGCGCGGCGAGATGGCGTCGTGGTCCAGGTCGGTGCCGAACAGCTTCACGCTGCCGCTGGTCTTCTTCACCAGCCCGCACACCGCGCCGATGAGCGTGGTCTTGCCGGCGCCGTTGGGCCCCAGCAGCGCAAAAATTTCGCCTGCCTCGATGCGCAGCGAGACGCCGTCGAGGGCGCGGTGTTTGGGGTACTGCTTGACGAGAGAGTCGACCTCCAGCACCGGCGTCATGCCGGGGCGTCTGACACATTGGCGGCGCGCTTCAACCCGCTCGAGGGGGAGGTTCGCGCCTGGCCAGCCCGGCGCCCTGACGTTCGTGAACGCGGAAGGCGCCACGTTTCGAGCGCGACACGTCGCCGACTCGTGGTGGTCGCGCCAGCCGCGCGCACGGTACTTTTCGCGCTCCACATCAGCATCAAGGGAGCAGGGTGATGAGCCAATACGACGCGCTGGCCGAAGTGAGTGAGCAGACCGCCAACTCGCCGCTGCGGAAGTTCTACGAAGAGCACACGCTGTTCGACGCGCTGGGAGAGGTCGGCAACCTCTCGGTGCTCGACCTCGCGTGCGGCACCGGGCTGTATACGCGGAAGCTGAAGGCGCGCGGCGCGAAGCGGGTGGTGGGCGTCGACAACTCGGAGGGGATGATTGACTACGCGCGGCACCTCGAGCGCACCGAGCCCATCGACGTCGAGTACCTCGTGGGTGACGTCGGCGCGCTGGGCGACGTGGGCGTCTTCGACCGCGTGGTGGCCGCGTACCTCCTGCACTACGCGTCGACGCGGGAGCAGCTCTCCGCGATGTGCCGCAACGTGCGCGCGTCGCTGGCGCCGGGCGGCCGCTTCGTCACCATCGCGGTGAACCCCGACATCAACCTGAGCGACCCGGCGTACTACCTGCCGTACGGCTTCCAGGTGACGGGTGGGCAGACCGACGGCGCGCCGCTGACGCTGGAGATCGTCCTCCCCGGCATGGAGGCGAAGTTGAACGCGCACCGGTGGACGCGCGAGAGCTACGAGGAGGCGCTGCGGCAGGCGGGCTTCACCGACGTCCAGTGGCTCCAGCCGAAGTGTGATGCGCAGGGCATCGAGCTCTTCGGCGAGGAGTTCTGGACCGCGTACCTCGCGCAGCCGCACGCCTCGGTCTTCACCGCGCGCGCCGCGTGAGCGAGGGTCACGGCATGCGCGCGTGCATGATGCTGGTGGTGCTGGTGGCGGGGCTGGCGTCGCGGCGCGCGGAGGCCTGCAGCCCTCCCTCGTGTTGGCCGTCGGTGGTGGTGCCGGCGAACGGCGCGGAGGTGCCCGCGAACCTGCCTGCGTTCTGGTGGCGCGCGGGTTCGGGCATCGCCGGCCCCGCAGACGCGGGCGCCGTCAGGTTGCTCAACCTCGCGGACGGGCTCGAGGTCGCCTTGACGCCGCAGTTCGACGGCACCGCCTACACCTTCGCGCCGGGCGCGCTCGACGCGGGCGCGCAGTACCGCTTCACCGATGGGTACGTGTGTGGCGTCGATGCCACCGTGACGGTCATCGCCGCCGCGCCGCTCCCGGCGACCCTGGGCACGCTGAGCCTCGACCCGCTGCAGGTGGGCGACCTGCAGGTCTCGACGGCCGCCGGTTCATGTTCGGAGCTCATCACCGCGGCGCAGGTGCGCGCGGCCCTGGTCCCCTCGACGGAAGCGACGCCGTGGCTCTCCAGCTTCGTCTTCGAGACGCTGGTGGATGGCCAGCCGTGGCAGGCCTCGCACTCGGCCGGGGCGTCTCCTGCGCCCGGCGGCAGCTGGGAGGGCCGCGGGGAAGACCTCTTCTACCGGCGGTGCTCCACGTCTTCGACGGTGTGGGTGGGGCTCGCGGCCGGGCCGCATCAGGCGGTGGTGCGCGCGTCGCTGCCCGGCAGCGCGGTGCGCCTCGAGACGGCGCCGGTCACCTTCGTGCTGTCGTGCGATGGCGACGCCGGGCTCCCGCCAGCGGTGGGCGGCGATGGCGGCGTCTCCGAGGTCACGCACGCGGGCGGCGACGCGCTGGAGCGCTGCGGCTGTGGCTCGGGGGCCGGCGCGTTGTCACTGGTGTTGGTGCTGATGCTGCGTCGTCGTCGGGTGGGTTGATCAACGCACCGCTCGGAACACCAGCGCCACCGCGGCCGACACCAGCACCAGCGCGAAGCCGCGCGTCAGCTTCGTGGCGGGCACCACGCGCGTCAGCTCCGCCCCGGCGAATGCGCCGACGAGGAAGCCCACCGCCACGGGCGCGACCACGCTCCACGCCAGCGCCGAATCGCTCGCGTAGATGAAGACCCCCGGGAGCGCGACGGGTGGCAGCAGCATCAAGAGGCTCGTGAGCTGCGCCTGTTTCTGGCCCAGCTTCAGCGCGCGCCGCAGCACGGGGATGAGCACGATGGCGCCGCCGATGCCCAACAGCCCTGACGAGAGCCCCGCGCCGAAGCCCGCGACCAGCGCGACGCGCCACCAACCCGCCGGGAGTGCGTCAAAGACTGCGTCATTTTCTGCGTCATGACGGCCCCGCCAGAGCTGCGCGGCGAGCCCCAACAGCAGCACCGCGAAGAGCGCGCGGAGGACCCGCACGTCGAGCGCCTTCGCCAGCAGCGACCCGAGGGGCACGCCCAGCACGAAGCCGATGACGCACAGCCCGGCGAGCGCCCAGAGCGGCTTGATGCCCGCCTTCAGGTAGCGCCACACGGCCGGCGCACCGACGGGAGGCAGTAGCGCGGCGAGCGTGAGGCCCTGCGCGTCGAACTGCGTGAGGCCGAGCGTCAGGCTGAGCAGCGGCACCAGCACCACGTTGCCGCCCACGCCGAAGAAGCCCGACAGGAGGCCGCCTCCGACGCCCGCTGCTGCCGCCGCGAAGAGTTGCCAGCCCGTCATGCCTGCCCGCGCTTTGCCCGTCGCCATTCCCGCGTGCAAGAGTCGCCGCCGCTCTCCCATGCACGCGCTGCTGCTCGCCACCGTGTTGTGCGCCGCGCCCGACGAGGCGCCGGTCGAGCTCACGCCGCCCGAGCCCGCGAAGTTCAAACCGGCGGAGAGCCGCTTCGACAAGTTCGTGTCGTCGTTGTCGGGGGCGACCAAGCGCGAGGCGCCCGCGCTGACGCGGCTGGCCGGCAACGCGCTGCTGTGGGGCGGGCTGCGGGCCTCGACCGACACACAGTTGATGCAGCTGCGCACGGTGGACACCTCGTGGCGCGTGTACATGCGCGATGAGTTCACCGTCTCGGCGATGCCCATCGTCGGCGCCTTCACGCGCCTGGTGGAGGGCCAGTTGTCGGCGGCTGATCAGACCGCGTACTCGCTGGCGCTCGGCGCGCAGCTCGGCGGCGCGGCGTTGCTTGCAGCGTCACTGTTGAACTTCGACTTCGCGGAGC
Source organism: uncultured Archangium sp. (assembly GCA_946479335.1). The sequence continues at coordinate 4,479 of CAMLFP010000236.1, read as the reverse complement.
AGGTGGGCCAGGGGCTCCAGCTCACGTCGATGAGCGTGAATGCGAACGGTTACGGCGCGACCGTGCGCGTCGGCGGCACGTTCTGACCCGCGTCACGGGCTGCGTCATTGGCGCCAATGTCCTACATCGAAACTCTGCGCGCGCGATGGCGATGATGTGACCATGACGCTCAAAATCGCACCTCGTTCTTCCATCCCGACCGCGCAGCCGTCTTCTCCGTCCACCGCTCCGAAGCGCCCGGTGCCGCAGGTGCGGGCCGACGGGTTCGAGCCGACGTCATCGGCCTCGCGCGCGCTGCCCACGCCGCCGGCGCCGGACCAGAACATCGGGCAGCAGGCCATCGACCTCGCGCGCTCGGTGCTGGGGCAGACGGCGCACAACCTGAAGCTGGCGAACAACACGCCCATCGGCCGCGCGATGCAGGACTGGCCCGCCGACAACGTGAACTGCGCCAACTTCGTGTCGGGCGTGCTCATCGCGTCTGGGCAGATCTCCCAGAATCAGGGCAGCGCCGGCGTCACCAATCTCAAGAACAACCTCAAGGCCGCAGGCTGGCAGCAGGTCGACCCGAGCCAGGCGCAGCCCGGCGACGTCATCGTGCTGATCCGCAACGGCAAGGAGCAGCACGTCGAGCTCGTGCAGGGCCAGGACGCGAACGGCAAGCTGAACCTCATCGGCTCGAACAACGTCAACGCCGACGGCACGCAGAGCATCAGTGAGAACAAGTACCCGTCGTCGTACTGGTCGGGCTGCATCGTGCTGCACAACCCGAACGCGGGCGCGGCGGCGACGGGCCCCGCGACCAACGGCTCGACCTCGCCCACCTCGCCCACTTCTCCGACGGCTCCGTCTGCGCCGTCGGGTGGCGCGTCGAGCGTCGATGGCATCACCGCGAACTCGTCGACGTGGCTGCGCGGCAACAGCTCCGGCCCGGCGGTGGAAGACCTGCAGAAGAAGCTGGCGGCGGCGGGCTTCGACCCCGGCCCCGCTGACGGGCAGTTCGGCCCGAAGACGCTGGCGGCGGTGCGCGCTTTCCAAGCGGCGAACGGCTGCCAGGTCGACGGCGTCGTCGGCCCCGAGACGCGCGCGGCGTTGATGGGTGAGGCGCGGCCCTCCGCGGCGCCCCCGCCTCCGACGGGCGGCGCCGAGGCGCCCTCGACCACGGGCACGACCGGCACCACGGGCACCACCGGCGCGGCGCCGAAGAACGCCAAGGAGCGCGCGGAGTACGCGATGAACTACTTCCAGCAGCACGGCCTCACGAAGTCGCAGGCCGCGGGCCTCGTCGCGAACCTCTATTACGAGTCGGGCCGCACGATGGACCCGCACCAGAAGCAGATTGGTGGCGGCCCGGGCTACGGCATCGCGCAGTGGGAAGGCCCGCGTCAGGCCGACTTCAAGAAGTTCACCGGCGTCGACATCCGCAGCTCCACGTTGGACCAGCAGCTCGCCTTCGTGATGCACGAGCTGAACACCACCGAGAGCGGCGCGGGCAACGCGCTCCGCCGCGCCACCAGCGCCGGCGACGCGGCCAACATCATCCTCCGGCAGTTCGAGCGCCCGGCGCACCCGAACGCGTCGGAGCGCGCGCGTCGCTCGATGGCCGAGAAGCTGATGGCCGGCACGCTCTGATCAGAGCGCGTCGACCAGCTCCAGCACCTGCGCGAAGTTCGAGAGCGCGCGTGTGGGCTTCACCGCCTGCACGCCGCCTTCGAGCACGTGCGCCGCGTGCCGCCGGGTGATGGCGGGCGACGAGATGATGTCGAGCCGCTCGCGGTATTCCTTCGAGACGTAGGTGCCGTATTCGGACCACGCGTCGTGGCAGCCGACGGCCTGCGCGATGGCGATGTCCTTCTTCACCGAGTCGCCCACCACCAGCACCTCGTTCGGCTTGAGGCCGTACGTGGTGAGGATCTTCTGCAGCCCGCGCGGGTCGGGCTTCTCCCATTCGCGCGGGAGCTCCATCGCCGGGCAGCGCGCGTCGTAGTCGCCCGACGCGTCCTTCTCGACGATGCGCGGGTCGACCAGCGGCCGCCCGGAGACGTCCTTCGGGAAGTCGAAGCCCGGCATCGTGTACAGCGCGGCCAGCACCTCGTCGAAGCCCAGCGCCTTGGCGCGCGCCTGCGCGGGGTTCCGCGGCGCGTCGGTCAACGCCACCACCAGCACGCGGCGCTCCTTGAGCTGCGCCAGCGTCTGCGTCACGCCCTTGTACGGCACGAGGTACTTCTTGCGCGCGTACGCGAAGGCCGCGCGCGCGGGCTCGATGATCAACTTGTCGAAGCTGTCGAACTCGGGGAACTCCTGGAAGAGCGAGCTCTCCTGCAGCGCGAAGGGGTACTCGTTCGATTCGTACTTCGCGTACACGGCCTTGAGCGCCTGCACCACGCGCACGCGGGGGAAACCGGTGGCGCGCACCACCGCGTCGACCATCGCCTCCACGGCGGGCACGATGTAGTCGACCCACGAGTACAGCGTGTTGTCCATGTCGGTGACCACGAGGCGGATGCTCATGCGCCCCGCGATTAGCACCGCGTCGACACGTGAGGCTGTGGCATCGTTGCAGCGCAATGTGGCAGCTCATCATCAACGGCCCCGGCTACTTCGACACCGCCTACGACCTGCCTGAAGGCGTCACCGCGGTGGGCCGCGCTGATGAGAATGACATCGTGCTCTCGGGCGACCTCGTCTCGCGCAAGCACTGCCGGCTGCACGCGTCGCCCGACGGCGTGAAGTTCGAAGACCTCGGCAGCCGCAACGGCACCAAGCTCAACGGCGAGCCGGTGAAGGGCACCGTCGCCTTGAATGAGGGTGACGTCGTCTCCATCGGCGACAACCACTTGAAGCTGCATCTCGCGACGCGCGCCGAGGCCGAAGACACCGACCTCGTCGACACCGCCGCGGGCGGCAAGGTGAAGCGCTTCGGCCGCGGCTTCGACATCAGCGAGGCGGTGAAGGCCGCGCGCGACATCAGCTCCTCGAGCGTCTTGAAGGCGTTGGACAACTTCGCGCCCTTCGACGTGTCGGAGCCGCCGGTGGTGGTGCGCTCGCCCAGCACCGACGAGTCGGAGGGCCCGTCGTCGCAGGTGGCGGTGCAGTCGTTGGTGGCGATGTACCGGGTGGCGGAGGCGCTGGCGCGCGCGCCGAACCTCCAGACCTTCCTCGACGAGACGTGCGACCTGGTCATGAAGCGCGTCAACGCCACGACGGGCGTGGTGCTGCTGCGCCACCCGACGGGCGTGATGATTCCGGCCGCGGTGCGGCACAGCGGCAAGCTGGCGCAGGGCGAGGTGCCGGTATCTGACGGCGTGCTGGAGGCCGCGCTGAAGAAGGGCCAGGCCATCGCGGTGGCCAACGTGCGAGACGACGCGCGCTTCAAGTCGCGCGAGTCGGTGCTGCTGTACGGCGTGGAGGAGGTGCTCTGCATCCCCATCGGGAGCAAGGCGCCCTTCACCGGCGTGCTGTACCTCAACCGCGCCAGCAGTGAGGGCGAGCCGGTCGACGCGCTGCTCGACGTGTGCACCGCGATGACGCAGTTGCTGGAGACGGGCGTGCAGAAGTTCGCCTCCGCGCCCGCCACCGCGGGCTCGTCGAAGGGCGACCGCCTCGACTTCTCGCTGGAGCGCCTCTACGCGCCGGAGGTGGCGAAGAAGCGCGCGGCGGAGATTCGCGGCGGCGCGACGCCGGGCTTCGTGCAGGAGCTCAACGGCACGGTGCTGTACGCGGAGCTGGTCGGCCTCACCTCGGCGGCGGCGAAGATTTCACCGGAGAAGCTGGCCGAGGTGGCGAGCCTCTGGCACCGCGCGGCGACGCAGCTGTTGATGAGCTTCGAGGGCGCCATCGACCTCGTCACCGGCGAGGCGGTGCGCGCGGTGTTCGGCGTGCCGTACGCGAAGGGTGACGACGCCATCCGCGCGGTGCGCGCCGCGATGTCACTCAAGGCCGAGTGGGAGAAGATTTCTGCGCAGCGGGTGACGAAGGAGCGCTTCGCGGTGCGCGCGGGCCTGACGACGGGGCGCGTGTTCGCCGGCGCGGTGGGGAACGAAGCGCGGCTCGACCCGGTGCTGCTGGGGGAACCGGCGCAGGTGGCGCAGCTGCTGTGCGCGAGCGCCGACGCGGGGCAGCTGCTCATCACCGGCAAGACGCTGGCGCACGTGGGCGCGAAGTTCGACGTCACGCCGATGGGTGAACGCACGCTCGCGGGCCAGAAGGTGAAGGTCGCGGTGTTCGAGGTGCTCGACGAAGACTCCGACTCGGGCACGCTGTCGGGCATCCGCTGACGACGGCGTCAGTCGCCCTTCTGGTACGTGCCCATCAGCACCGCTTTCGCCAGCACGTGCGGCTGCAGCGCGGCCAGCAGCTTCGCCTTCGTGGGGTGCTTCAGGTCGGGCAGCACCGCGTCGAGCGCGTACAGCGTGTGGAAGTAGCGGTGCCTCCCGACGGGCGGGCACGGGCCGTCGTAGCCGGTGCGCCGCGAGTCAT
>CAMLFP010000235.1 GCA_946479335.1 uncultured Archangium sp. | reverse complement strand
TCGCGTCGGCCTACTTGCGGCGCAGGTAACAGCCGAGCGTCTTCGGCTCGGTGACGGGCGGCTGTTTCCCGTCGAGCAGCGCGGTGAGCGCGTCGCGCAGGTACGGCGTCGAGTTCGCGTCGGGCTCATGGCGAGCCGAGTCGATGCCTCCGCGGAAGAGCACGTGCCCATCGCGATCGACGACGACAGTGGCCGACGCGAAGTTGGCGCCCAGCGCGCGGCTGAGCTGCCCGTCGGCGTCGATGAGCATCGGCATCGTGTACCCACGCTTCTCGGCCTCCGGTTTGTCGGCGTCGAGCGACGCGCCGACCTCGGAGTCGACGACGAAGAACCGCACGCCGCGCGCGGCGAACTCGAGCTGCAGCTTGTTCACCACGGCGTCGTGCGCCTTCACGCACGGGCACTTGCGCCCGAAGAAGTAGAAGACGGTGAACGGCGCGGCGGCCACGTCAGTCTTCAGGTCGTGCGTGCGGCCGTCGGTCCCCTCGAGCTTCAGCGCAGGCACCGACGCATCACCGAGGTTCGCTGCGAGGACGAGAGAGAGAAGGAGAGTCATAGCCACGCTCGAAGGAGGGTCACGGTGAGTCCCGGGCCGGAGGTTTGATTCTGACCGAGGCCGGGCACCGGCAGCACCCAGCTCACGCCACCCTGAAGTCTCCACGCGTCGCCGAGCGGCAGCGTCCCCGTCACGCCCAGCGTCGTCGCGGCGCGAGCGCTCCGGGCCACGCGCGCGCCGTTGATGAAGGCGTCGGTCTCCGCGGCGTAGGTGGCGGAGAGCACCAGCGCGGCGTCGTTGTCGAAGGTGTACCCGACGGCGGCGAGCGCGGTGAATTGCGGCCCGAGCTGCGAGGTGAGCCCGTTCACCTGCCGTTGGGTGCGCAGCGCGACGAGCCCGCTCAGGTTCACCAGCCACGCGCCGAAGTTCTGTTCGAGCGCCACGCCGAGGTTGACCTGGAACGCGCCCGCGCCGGTGGCGTCGCTGGCCAGCGGTCGCGCCGAGGTCTCCGGCGGCCTGCCGCTCGGGGCGGTGAGGCCGGCGAGCGCGGCGATGCCGGGGAGCACCTCGTGTTCACCCGCGCCGACGAAGTCGTAGCGGGCGCTCATGTTGACGTCGCCGAGGCCGCCGCCCGTGTCTTGAATCGGCGCGGCCCAGCGAAACGTCTGCACGAAGGGAATCAGGAAGCTGACCTGCGCGCGCTCGAAGGCGCGGAGCGTGACGAAGAGCTCCTGCTCCAGGCCGAACTCGTGCGCGCCGCGCGGGTTGGCGACGAAGCGCCGCCGCGAATCGAAGCTGCCCTCGACGTCGTTCACCTTGAGCGAGATGCCGACCGCCGCGTCTTCGTGGAGCTGCAGGCGCCCCGGCGTCAATGCACTGCCGCCCGCGCAACACGCCTGCGCCGCCGCGACGGCGGGAGCGAGCGCGCAGAGCAGCAGCACCCACCTCATGGGATGGAGAGCTCCACCACGAACGCGTCGGAGACCGCGCCGCTCAGTTGAGTGCGCAGCTCCCAGGTGCCCGGCATGTAGAGGCTCAGGCCCTCGGCGACGAGCGCGTCATCGGTGGAGACGCTGGCGGTGCCATGACCCATCGCGGGCATCCACGGCGTCACCTCCGCGGTGATGTCGTCGGCGTGGTGGCCGACGAAATCGAACTTCACCGCGAGCTGCCCGCGCGCCGGCGGCTGCGGGTTGGTCCACAGCTTCACCTCGAGGCCCGACGAGGTGGTCAGCGTCTGCAGCGGCTCGTCGCCGAAGGTGTTCGGGGTGAGGGCACCGCTGCCGCAGCCGCACAGGAGAATCAGGAGGCTTCGCCACTTCATGGCGTTGCACTTACTGCCGCGGCGCGCGGCGGGGCTGCGACACGTTGCCGCAGCGGTCGAGGAGACGTAGATCCTCCCACCGTGACCGAAGACGAACTCCGCGCGCTGGTGAAGGCCGTCGTCACCGAGGTCGTGCAGGGCGTGCCCGCCGCGCCTCCCGCGCCGGCCGAAGAAGCGCCCACGTGGAGCCGCGGCCCGAAGCACCGCCCACTGCCACCAGCGCGCAACGCCGACGCGCTCGAGCACCTCGTCACCACCACGCCCGCGCGCATCGTCACCGGGCGCACCGGCACGCGCTACCTCACGAACCAGTACCTCGGCCTCCGCGCAGACCACGCCATCGCGCTCGACGCCGTGCACTCGGAGCTGGACGAGGCGTGGGCCACCGCGCAGGGCTGGCTGCCGCTGCGCACGCGCTCCAAGGACCACGCCGAGTACCTGCTGCACCCCGACACCGGCCGCCGCCTCGACGACGCCAGCCGCGAGAAGTGCGCGCGCGAAGCGACGCAGAACGTCGACGTGCAGCTCATCGCCGGTGACGGTCTCGCTGCGACGGCGCTCCAACTCAACGGCCCTCCGCTGATGAAGGCGCTGCGCACCGCGCTCGAGGCGACGGGCTTCAGCGTCGGCAAGCCGCTGTTCGTGAAGTTCGCGCGCATCGGCGTGCAAGACGAGATCGGCATCATCACGAAGGCGAAGAGCACGCTCATCGTTGTCGGCGAGCGGCCGGGGCTGGGCACCGGTGATTCGCTCTCCATCTACACGGCGTTCGCGCCGCGGCTGGGCCAGGACAACTCCGAGAAGGACTGCATCTCCAACGTGCGCGAGGTCGGCTTCCCGCCGGAGCGCGCGGCGCGCAAGTGCGCGGAGCTGATGAAGGCGTCGTTCGCGGCCGGCGGCGGTGGCGTCAAACTCACGGGAGGCCGCTGATGCGCACCTTGAAGCCGTTGCGACCGAAGCTGTTGAGCGTGCGCACCATCGAGCAGGTCGACGCGCAGCTCTCGAAGTCACTCGCGCTCGACCCGGGCCGGCACACCTCGGTGGCGCTCCTCACGTGCGATCAAGACGACTCGCTCTACGCGGCGTTGGACCACGCGACCAAGTACGCGGAGGTCGACGTGGTGTACGCGAAGTCGTTCTACGCGGGCAGCGCGCACGCGTCGGGGCCGCTGTCAGGCGAGATCCTCGGCATCCTCGCGGGGCCGAACCCGTCGGAGGTCGCGGAGGGCGTGTGGGCGCTGCGGGAGGCGCTGGAGAAGAAGATCCACTTCGTCACCTTCGAAGGCGAGGGCGCGCCGGCGTTCTTCCCGCACGTCATCTCCGAGAGCGGCCGCTACCTCTCGCAGCTCGCCGGCGTGCGCGTCGGCGCGCCGCTGGCGTACCTCATCGCGCCTCCCACCGAAGCGCTGGTCGGGCTCGACGCGGCGCTGAAGGCCGCGAACGTCACGCTCCAGAAGTTCTTCGGGCCGCCCACCGAGACCAACTTTGCGGGCGGCTACCTCACCGGCGCGCTGCCCGACGTCGAAGAGGCCGCGCGCGCGTTCACCGACGCCATCGAGCAGGTCGTCGCCTCGCCGCTCGGAGGGCTGGTGCGCCCCGAGCGCGAGCGCCGCTGACTCACGGCTGCGACGACGAGAGGAAGAGCGCTGCGGGGTCGGTGGTGATGGTGGTGAAGCTCAACCCCGCCGTGCCCGCGCTGGCGGTCGGCACGCCGCTGCCTCCCGAGGCGCCGCCGTTGCCGACCGACGCACCGCCGCCGGCCGCGTAGCCGCCCTGCGAGGAGCCGCTGCCGCCCGCGCCCGCGGAGACGTTGAGCGTGCCGGTGTTGGTGATGCTCGGCGCCGCGAGCTGGATGAGGCCGCCACCGCCTCCGCCGCCGCCGCTGGAGTCGGGCGACGCCAGCGTGTCGGCGCCCTTGCCGCCAGACGCGTTGAGCGTGCCCGCGTTGGTGATGGAGGTGTTCGACAGCACCACGATGACGCCGCCGCCGCCGCCCCCGCCGCTGTTGGCCGACGAGTTGCCCTGGAGCCCGGGCGCGCCCGCCGCGTTGATGACGGTGCCGCTGGCGAGCGACACGGCGCCCCCGGCGAGCAACACCACCGCGCCGCCGCCTCCGCCGAAGGTGATGGTGCCGTTGATGCTGCCGTTCCCGGAGCCGCCGCCGAAGCGCCCGGGGTTGAAGAGCTGCCGCGCGAAGGCCGCCGTGCAGCCGGTGCCGCCGTACATCGCGCCCGCGTTGCCCAACAACGCCTGCGGCGCGGAGCTGGCGATGCCGGTGTCGAAGACCGTGCCGGGCGCGACGGTGATGGAGCCGCCGGTGGCGATGGTGATGGTGCCCGTCGCGCGCAGCTTGAGCCCGCTGGGGATGGTCCACGGCGCGCTGACGGTGATGTTCGTGTACTGCAGCGAGCCGCTCGGCGGCGACGTCACCCAGTTGGTGGTGCTGGAGATGGACAGCGCGCCGTCTTGCCCGGTGCCGTAGACCGAGTTCGACGCCGCCGCGCCGTTGCACACGTACTGCGTGGCGGTCACCTCGCCGGAGTCGAGCGTGCCGTTGCTGTTGGCGTCGACGCCCACCTGGAGCTTCTTGCCACCCGTTGCGCAGTTGCTGCCCGCCGCTTCGTTGGTGATGGAGATGAGGCTGTTCTTCCCGGCTGCGCCCGTGGCGCCCGTCGCGCCGGGCGTGCCCGGACTGCCGGTGGCCCCGGTCGCGCCGTTGCACACGTAGCGCGTGTTCAGCACCTCGCCGGCGCTCAGCGCGCCGTTGTCGTCGAGGTCGATGCCCGCTTCGATCTTCGTGCCGCCGGTCGCGCAGGTGGTGCTGTCGGCCGAGAGGTTCACGAGGCTGTCGTGCCCATCGCTCCCGTTCGCGCCGTTGGCGCCGGCGTCACCGGTCGCGCCGTTGGCTCCGTTCGCGCCGTTGCACACGTACTGCGTGCTGACGACCTCGCCCGCGTCGAGCGTGTCGTTGTCGTTGAGGTCGAGGCCCGACTGCACCTGCGTGCCGCCCGCGGCGCAGGTGCCGGTGGTGTCGGCCGTCATCGCGATGAGCGAGTTGTGCGCGGAGCCGCCGCTGCTGCTACCGAGCGAGACGGTGACCATCGTCGCGCCGCAGGTGAAGGTCACGGTGCCGTCGCCGTTGTCGGCCGCGGAGCACGACGCGCCGTCGGCGCCATTCATGCCGTTGGTGCCGGCGGGGCCCTGGTCGCCGGGGTCGCCCTTCGCGCCGTCGGAGATGGTGACCTGCGTCCCGGAGCCGCAGCTGATGGTCTTCACGCCCGCGTTCTCCGCGACGGTGCACGAGGTGCCGCTCGCGCCTGCCGCGCCGGCGCCGCCGTTGCACACGTACGAGGTGCTCGACACCTCGCTGCCGTCGAGCGCGCCGTTGCCGTTCGCGTCGAGGCCGCTCTCGATGCGCGTGCCGCCCGCGGCGCAGTGTTCGCCGGCCGCCTCGGGCGTGAGGGACAACAGGGAAGACTTCGGAGCACAGCTGGTCACCACGACGAAGACCGCCGCCAACAGGGAGATTCGGAGCATGGGCCCACTCAAGAGGCGTTGCTCGTCGACTGCAACGACCATCGGCGGTCTCCGACGCCGCGCCTTGCCCGCGCGGGGAGATTCCGACACAAGGCGCCGCGTGCTCCGCGTCGTCTTCGTGCTCGCCGTCGTCGCTCTCTCTGGCTGCAAGTGCCGCACGGCCGCGCCCGCATCGCTGCAACCCGTCGACGCCGGGCTCCCGAGGAGCGGCCAGTGGCGCTCCGGCTTCACGCTCGCCGACCTCGACGGTGACGGCCGCGCGGAGCTGCTGCACGGCCCCGCGCGCAAGGGCACCCGGCGGCCCCACGTGTGGCGCGCGACGGGCGATGACGCGCTCTCTGAACTCGCGCTCGAGTTCCCGCCGCTCGCGTGGGACTACGGCGACGTCGCCGCGCTCGACGCCGACCACCTCGTCTTCTGTACGCACCTCGGCGCGACGCTGGCGGTGGCGCGCGTCGATGGCGGGTGGCGCGACGACTCCGCGGGGCTGCCCACCGAGGGCTTCTCCACGCGCGCGCTGGCCGTCGGCGATTGGAACCACGATGGCCAGCCCGACGTGTTCGCGCTCAGCGACGGCCCGCGCCCCGGTGTGCCCGGCTTCAAGGGCCTCGGCGTGCGCGTCTTCGAGCGCCTCGACGGCGGCTGGGTGACGGAGACGCCGCGCGCCGATGACACCCGCTTCGGCGACGACCTCGTGGTGGCCGACTTCGACGGCGATGGCCGCGATGACGTGGCGACCGCCTCGCACACCATCGGTGAGGCGCGCCTCGTCGACTTCGGTGGGGCAGGGCGTGCGGTGACGGCGCTCCCGCTGCCTCCTCGGTCGTTGGTGCGCGCGGTGGCAGCGGCCGACGTCGACGGCGACGCGCGCGCGGAGCTCTTCGTCGTCGCCACCGTGCCCACCGCCGCGGGCTTCACCTCGCAGACGCTGCGCTTCGACTTCGACGACGGGTGGAAGGTGCAGCCCCTCGCCACGCAGCCCGTGGAGCAATGGGCCCTCGCGGTGGGCGACCTCACCGGTGACGGCGCGCCCGACGTGGTGACCGGCGACGACGACGGCGTGCTGCAGGTGTTCGTCTCCGCGCGCGGCGCTCCGCAGCGGCTCGCGGTGCCGGCGTGGCGTCAGGGCTGCCGTGTCACCCACCTCGGCGTGGGCCCGCTCCACGACCCGAAGCGGCTCTCGGTCATCGCCAGCTTCGCCCTCGAAGACGCGCCCGACCGTTGCCCGTCGCAGGGCGGCCTCGAAGTCTTGCGTTGGCGGTGACGATTTCAGCTATAGCGGAATCATGACTTCCCTCCGCTGGAGTGCAGTGCTGATGCTCATCGCGAGCTCCGCGATGGCGAAGGTCGGCGCGTTCGATGACGAGCCGGCCGCGACGTTGTTGGTCCCCTACTTCGAGGTCGACCTCAACTCGTCCACGGGCCGCAGCACCGTGGTGTCGGTGCGCGCCACCAGTGCCTCGGCGGTGCTCACCCACGTCACCTTGTGGACCGACCAGGGCGTGCCGGTGTTCGGCTTCAACCTGTACCTCACGGGCTACGACGTGCAGACCTTCGACGTGCGCGACGTGCTGAACGGCGCGCTGCCCGCGACGGCCAGCGACGGGCAAGACCCGCAAGACACCATCAGCCACCAGGGCCCCATCAGCCAGGACATCAACTTCGCCAGCTGCAACGGCGTGTTGCCGCCGGCGCCGCTGTCTTCGTCGGTCGTCACCGGGCTCCAGAACGCCTTCACCGGGCAGGCCAGCAGCGCGCTGCAGGGCAAGTGCGGCGGGCGGGCGCTGGGCGACAACCTCGCGCGCGGCTTCATCACCATCGACAACACCAACCAGTGCACGCAGCTGCTGCCCAACGAGGCCGGCTACTTCATCGCGGGAGGCACCGGCGTGGCCATCAACAGCAACAGCCTCACCGGCCACTTCGCGTTGGTCGACCCCACGGCGAAGACCACGCGCGCGTTCTCCGCGGCGCACCTGCAGGCCACCAGCGTCGGCCCCTTCGTCAACGACCCCGCCACGCAGCGCACCTTCTATTCGCAGCTGCTGGGCACCACCGCCGACCAGCGCGAGCCGCTGGGCGCGACGTGGTCGACGCCGTACCGCGCGGGCGCGTCGGTCATCGCGTGGCGCGACGTCAACTGGCCGGCGGCGACCTGGGACTGCGGCAGCGGGCCCGCGGCCGTCGGGCAGACCAACCTCTTCCTCTTCGACCAGCAGGAGCAGGCCACCGACCTCACCTCGCTGACGCCGTTCGCCTCGGCGGCGACGCGCGTGCGCGTGGGGTCGACGGAGCTCCCCGACACCAACCGCGCGGGCCTCATGATCTTCAACGGTCCGGGGCAGGCCTGGTTCGGCACGCTGGAGAGCGCCGAGGCCGGGGAGTTCTCCGCGGGGCTGGTGGGCACGCCGACGGACAACGCCGCGCAGGCCTACCCCGGGTCGTCGAACTACCCGGCGAGCGCCGACTTCCCGGTGACGGCGCTGGGCTCGACGGATCGCGCGCCCGCGGCTTCGCTGCTGCTGCCGTACTTCGAGGTCGACCTCGATGACCCGAACGGCGCGAACACCGTGGTGCGCTTCGGCACCGCGTCGGCCTCCGCGGTGCTCACCAACGTGACGCTGTGGTCTGACCTCGGCGTGCCCACGCGCAGCTTCCCCCTGTACCTCACCGGCTACGACCAGGCGGAGCTCGACCTGCGCCTGCTCTTCGGCGTCGGCGCGTTCCACCGCACCGGCACCGCGGGGCAAGACCCGCAAGACGTGAACTCTCCCAAGGGCCCCTACTCGCAGGACATCAACTACGCCTCTTGTTACGGCGTGCTGCCGATGTCGCGGCTCACCGCCGACCAGCTGACCGCGCTGCAGAACGCGCACCTCGGCAAGCCCGTCGCGTCGCTGGGCGGCAAGTGCGCCGGCGCCGACCACGGTGACCGCATCGTGCGCGGCTACATCACCATCGACCAGGTCAACCAGTGCACGACCCTGGCGCCGAACGCGCCCGGCTACGTGAATGCCCTCGAGTCGCGCAACCTGCTCACCGGCGACTGGTCCATCACCAACCGCAACGCGAAGACGATGTTGAGCGAGGCGATGGTGCCGGTGCAGGCCCGCTACCCCGGCCACCCCTACTTCTTCGCGGGCGCGCCGAGCTTCTACGGCCGCGCACTCGGGTGGACCGCCACCGATGCCCGCGAGCCGTTGCCCACCACCTGGGAGGTGCCCTTCGATGACAGCACCTCCGGCAAGACCTCGCTGGTGGTGTGGCGCGAGCCCGACGCCACGGCG
>CAMLFP010000234.1 GCA_946479335.1 uncultured Archangium sp. | reverse complement strand
TCAACGCGCTCTGGGCGAGCATCATCACGCCGAGCACCAGCACGTGCGCCTCGGCGTCGAACGCGTCGTCTCGCCCGTGCTGGGCGACCACCCCGCGAACGAGGCCGAGCCACGGCGCGCCCTCGGAGCGGATCCACGCGACGACTTCGTCGGGCCGCTCGAGGAGCTCGAAGACCAGGAAGCGCGCCAGCTCGGCGTTGGCCTCGAAGCTCGCGAGCGCGACCTCGAGCAGTGCGCGGTAGCGATCATGCGAGCGGCTCACCAGCTCCGCAGCCGCCGGCGGGAGCGCGTCGCGGAGCTGGGTGGCGATGCGTTCGTACACGCCTTGCCGCAGCAGCTCCTTCGAGGGGAAGTGATGCAGCAGCGCCTGCTTGCTCATGCCGGCGCGTTCGGCCACGGCTTGCACCGAGGTCGCGCCGACGCCGTGCGCGGAGAAGAGCGCGAGCGCCGCGTCGGTGATGCGATCTCGCGGCGGCTTCGTCGGGCGGCGGGGCATGTCAGCGCTTCAGAAACCCGCCCAGATGTAGTCGATGGTCGGGAGGAAGTTGTTGCTGCGCACGCGCTTGCGTTCACTGAACCCGTCGGTCCCGGTGACGACGACTGATTTCCCCTGGTCGTAGTTCGCCCAGTACGCGCCGACGGTGATGCGCGACTGCTTGAAGACCGCGATGTCGAGCCCGAGGTGCGCGGTGAAGATCCACGGAGACAGGTTCGCCAGCGGCCCGACGTTCTGCCCGTTGACGTTGAGGTTGCCCTGCGTGCCGGTGAGGTAGACGTTCGCCTCGAGGCGCAGGCGCAGGTACTCGCCGAACGCGTGGTCGTACGCGCCGCCGAACCGCCCGAGGAAGCCGGTGAGCGGCGCGGCGAACAGAATGTCCAACGGGGCGATCGACGAGTTGAGCGGCGTGGCGTTGTTCCTGGTGATGGGGATGCGCATCAGCGCCTCCAGCCGGAACGTCAGCACGTCGTAGGTGAAGAAGTCGCCCGACACGAGGAGCGCAAACCGGGGGATCAACATGTGCCCGATGTCGTTCTGCGACGTCGCCCAGGAGGGGAAGAGGAAGCCCTTCGCGAGCCGCATCGCCAGCGTCGGGTACAGCAGGCCGGCCTCCGCGGTGAGGCGCACGCCGAACGGGTACTTATGTTCGCCCGGGCCCTCTTTGAGGATCGCGAAGCGCAGGTCGGCGTGTGGCGCGACGAAGAACAGCAGCGGGTTCACCTGGAACTCGAAGCGGTTGTGGAACGCGTAGCGGAACGGGTTGAACACGCCGACGCTCCAGCTGCCCTTGTCGCCGACGTCGGCCGTGTCGCGCGCAGGCCGTGGTTCAGCCGCCGCAAGGCCCGCCGTGAGCGCCACCACCAACGCGAACCCCTTCACGGCAACCCCCACGTTCCAACCACGGGCGCGTGATCAGACAGCCGCGACGGGTCACCGACGATGCCCAGCCGCCCGGGCGCCTGCAGCACGTCCGAGTCGGTCCACGTCTCGCCGGAGCGCACGAAGAGGTAGTCGAGCGTGCGGTTCCACCAGCCGGGCACGCCTTCATCGTTCACTTCATCGGGGCCCAGCACGGAGTGCGAGAAGTACGGGCGCTGCACGTCTTCGCCGACGCCGTAGCGCGCGAGCGTGATGAGCGGCGTGAAGTCGTCGTAGAACTTCTTCATCACCGACGGCGTGTACGGAGGCTGCTCGTATTCGGTGCCCTTGGCGCTCGCGCGCTCATCGAGAAACCCGGAGAGCCGCAGCTTGCCGTCGCAGTCGCCGGCCACCTTCTCGTCGCACACCGGCGGGAGCTCGTTCCAGTCTCCGCCCGCGACCCACGGCATCGCTTCGGCCTTGAGCACGTCGTAGATCTGCTGGATCTGTTTCTGCTTCGTGCCGTCGTTGTCGTACGCCTCGGTGTGCACCGCGTACGCGGCGACTTTGCGATCGCCGAGATCGATCTCCGCGCGGGAGATCGCGCGGTGGATGTAGAAGGCCGCGGTGATCGCGTCTTGATCGGTGCGGTCGACCTGCCGAATGCGCTCCGCCTTCGTGATGGGGTAGCGCGAGAAGATGGCGTTGCCGAGGTTGATGCGGCCCACGCCCTCCGACGGCACGTAGCGCGCGTCCCACGTCTCGCCGTACATCGCGTAGCGCAGGTTCGTGTTCTCGAGGAAGAACCGCACCATGTCGACGTAGGCGCTGCGCTTGCTGTCGACCTCGATCTCCTCCGTCATGAGGATGTCGGGGTCGTATTCGCGGATGAGCGCGGCGACCTTCGTGAGGCAGTCATTGACCTCGGTGACCGAGAGCTGCGTGCGGTCTCCCCAGAAGTCGAACCAGAAGTCGATGCGGCACGCGCCGTACTTCACGTTCCACGCCATCACCTTGAGCCTGGTGGGGTTCGCCACAGGCGCGGGGTGCTCGGCGTGCGCCTTGAAGCGCGGCACCTCTTCGCGGTCGAACTTCTCGTCGTTCCAGCCCCATTCGCACGCACTCAAGAGGAGACAGCAGACGAGGAGCCGACGCATGACGGCGCGCAATGTAACTCAGCGCTCACGCGTCGACAGACGATTCTCCGAGGTGCGTCTCTCCGCCGGTGCGCTTGAGGCCGAGCGACTTCATCTTCTTGTAGAAGTGCCCGCGCTCGAGGTCGAGCAGCCGCGCCGCCTCGGTCGCGTTGTCTTTCGCGAACTGCAGCGCCCCGAGGATGATCTCCCGCTCCGCCTCCTCGACCTGATCGCGGAACGGCTTGTCGGCCCGGTAGCGCGAGACGGGCAGGGCGGGCGCGGGCGGCGGCGCGAGGGGCACCTCCCGCGGCTCCGTCGTCGTCACCGGCGCGCTCTGCCGGGCGCGCGCACGCGGCAGCAGCGCCTCGGCCTCGGCGCCCGAGACGAGCGGCCCTTCGCAGAGGATCGCGAGGCGCTCGACGAGGTTGCGCAGCTCGCGCACGTTGCCCGGGTAGTCCCACGCGACGAGGCGCTCGGTGGCCTCGGGCAGCAGCTTGAGCGCCTTGCGGCCGTTCTTCCGGCAGGCGTCGTCGAGGAAGGCGTCGATGAGCGCGGGCAGATCTTCTTTGCGCTCGCGCAGCGGCGGCGCGTGCAGCGGCACCACGTTGAGGCGGAAGTAGAGGTCTTCGCGGAAGCGCCCGGCGGCGATCTCCGCCTCGAGGTCCTTGTTGGTCGCGGCGATGACGCGCACGTTCACCTTGATGGTCTCGCCGCCGCCCACGCGCTCCAGCTCGCCTTCCTGCAGCACGCGCAGCAGCTTGGCCTGCATCTGCGCGGGCATGTCGCCCACCTCGTCGAGGAACAGTGTGCCGCCGTCGGCGAGCTCGAACTTGCCGCGCCGGGCGGTGACCGCGCCGGTGAACGAGCCCTTCTCGTGGCCGAACAGCTCCGACTCGATGAGCTCGTGCGGCACCGCGGCGCAGTTCAACTTCACGAAGGGCCCGCTCTTGCGCTTGCTGTGGGTGTGGATGGCGCGCGCGATGAGCTCCTTGCCGGTGCCGTTCTCGCCGGTGATCAGCACGCGGCCCTCCGACGGCGCGGCGCGCGAGATGAGCGCGTACACCCGCTGCATCACCGCGCTGCCGCCCACCATGTCGAAGCGGCCGACGTCGGCGCGCAGGGTGGCCAGCTCTTCGAGGGCCCGCTGGTGCTCGAGCGCGTTCTTGAGCGAGAGCAGCATGCGATCGCGGCCCAGCGGCTTCTCGAGGAAGTCGCGCGCCCCCGACTGTGTCGCCTTGACCGCGGTCTCGATGGTGCCGTGGCCCGACATCATGATGACCGGGAGCTCCGGCTTGAGCTGCTGCAGCTTCGAGAGCGCGGTGAGGCCGTCCATCCCCGGGAGCTTCACGTCCATCAACACCGCGTCGACCGGCCGCGCGGCGACGATGTCGAGCGCCACCTGCGCGTCTGACGCGAGCTCGACCTTGTAGCCTTCGAGCTGCAGCGCCTGACTCAGCGTCAGCAGAATATTCCGTTCATCATCAACAACGAGGATCGTGGCAGGCATCGGGGCTCCTGTGGCTATTTTGCCGCGTTTGAGGGGGAACGGGGCAGGGCATTGGAAACCCCGTGCCAGACTCCGAACCCGTCGAAACTGCGGCTCAGCGGAATATTCGGGCGTCGCCCGAAGGCCACCCGCTGGGAATCGCTACGCAGATCAACCGTTTGGTGCTAGGTGCGACCCGCTATGCGCAACTTCCAGATCCCGTTTGGTTTGTCCGCTGTGGCCGTGCTGGCACTCACCGCGTGCCCTCCGACCTACCCCAAGTGTGAGTCTGACGAGCACTGCAAGGAGAAGGGCGAGGTCTGCGTACAGGGCCAGTGCCAGGAGTGCGCGACCAACGCGAACTGCAAAGAGGGCTTCGTCTGCCAGAGCAACAAGTGCCAGCCCAAGCCGGAGTGCGACGGCACCACGGGCTGCGGCGAAGGCAAGAAGTGCAGCGCCGGCAAGTGCATCGTGGCCGACACGTCGATCTCCTGCGCGGCCGATGATGATTGCCCGTCGGGCCAGGGCTGCGTGAGCGGCAAGTGCGCGGCGAAGGGCGCCGACACGTCGTGCACCTTCGAGCCTGTGCGCTTCGGCTTCAACGACTACAACATCGAGTCGACCACGCAGTCGACGCTCGCGTCGTACGCGGAGTGCATCAAGAAGGGCAGCCTGCGCTTCACGCTCGAGGGCAACGCCGACGAGCGCGGCACCGAGGAGTACAACATGGTGCTCTCGCAGAAGCGCGCGGCGTCGGTGCGCAAGTACCTCGTCGACCTCGGCGTCTCGGGCGGCGCGCTCGACACCGTCGGCTATGGCGAGAACAAGCCCGCGGTGAACGGCTCCAATGAAGAGGCCTGGGCCGCCAACCGCCGCGTGGAGTTCCGGAAGCGCTAAAGTCGTTCGCTGTGCGAAACGCCTGGGTCGTGTTGTTGCTGTTGTCGTGCGGAGTTCCTTCGTCGAATGACGCGGGGGTCGCAGACAGCGGTACGCACGACGCAGGCGTTTTTGTTGATGGCGGCGACGTGGACGCAGGCTGGGATGACGCCGGTGTTACCGATGCGGGCATGATGGACGCCGGTCCGGGTGACGCGGGCACGATGGACGCTGGTCCCGATGACGCGGGCACGATGGACGCAGGCCTCGCCGATGCGGGCGTCGCCGACGCGGGGATTCCGACGCTCAACGGCGGTGACACCTGCGCTATGGCGCCGGACGTCACCGCGGGCGGCACGTACCTCGGCACCACGGTGGGCGCGCAGGACTATTACGGGCTCGGCTTGCAGACGAACGCGGGCTGCCCTTCTGGTGGCGTCGCGTCGGGGAGCGATGTGACGTACCTCCTCAACCCGCTCTCGACCACGCAGTACTCGGTGACGGTGACGCCGCTGAACCAGCAATACGACCCGTTGCTCTACGTGCAGGCGTCGGCGTGCGGTGCGGGCGGGTGTCTCGCCGGTACGACGCTCAACGGCGCGGGCCAGCCCGAGTCGGTGACCTTCACCGTTCCCGGCGGCACGTCGGCGTACATCATCGTCGACGGTGAGCTGGGCACCTCCGGCAGCTTCGAGATCTCGATCGTCGCGCAGTGACGCCCCTCACGTCGCGCGCAGGCGTTCGGTGACGCGCGCAGCCCAGTCACCTTCGAGCTCGATGCACGCCACGTCGCGGCCGAGCTTCAGCGCCGCCGCGGGGATGGAGCCCGAGCCCGCGAACGGGTCGACCACCAGCGCGCCGGGGTGGCTCCACGTGCGCACCAGCGGCTCCAGCACGCCGAACGGTTTGTGGTTCGGGTGGCTGCCCCAGCGCGTGGCCTCGCCGTCGTCGTCGTAGCCCGCGACCGCAGCCCACGGCAGTGCCGGAGACGCGTCGGTCATCGGCGGCGCGGGCGCGCGCGTGTAGACGAGCGCGGTCTCCACCACGCGCAGGATCTCCTCGCCCGAGTTGCCCTCGCGCGTGCGCTTACCCCACACGTACTCGCCGCGGACGTGGGGGTAGCCCAGCTCGCGGCACACCGCGGTCATCGGCTCGCGGCCGAGCAGGTTCATCCACAACACGATCGGCGCGTCGGGCGTCAGGTAGCGCACCGCGACTTCGAGCCAGGCGCGCGTGAAGTCGCGGAACTCGCGCACGTTCTCGAAGCGGCGCACCGGCCCGCGGTCGATCTTCTTGTGCTTCGCGTCGCGCAGGTCGCCGTCTTTCCGCCGCCGCGTCAGCAGGCAGTACGGCGGGTCGGAGATCAGCGCGTCGGCCTTACGCCCGTCGAGCGCGCGCCGCCACGTCTCGTCGCGGGTGGAGTCGCCCTGCTGGCACACCGGAGGTTGCATTCGTGAAGCGGGGCTCCTACCAGCTTTGGTCATGACCCTCGTGAGAGAGATGACCGCCGGCGATCTGCAGCCGGTCTCGGAGCTGGCGGAGCAGCTGGTGAAGCTCCACCACGGGTGGGACACCACGCGCTTCTTCATCACGAAGGACATCGCGAAGGGCTACCGCGCGTACTTCAACTCGCTCCTCGGCGACGCGGGGTCGCTGTTGCTGGTGGCGGAGGTCGACGGCGTCATCGCCGGTTACCTCTACGGCTCGGTGGAGGAGCGCGACTGGGCGAAGCTGCTCGACGCGCACGGCGCGATTCACGACCTCTTCGTGGCGGAGCCGCACCGGAAGCACGGCGTCGCCCGTGCGCTGATGAACGAGGCGCGCGTGCGTTTGCAGCAGAAGGGCGCGAAGCAGTTGGTGCTGTACTCCGCGAGCGCGAACGCGCAGGGGCAGGCGCTGTTCCGTGCGCTCGGCTACCGCCCGACGATGGTGGAGATGACGATGGATCTCACGGCGCCGGGAGCGGCGGCAGCACGGTGACGGACGGCTCCGGCGCGATGTAGCGGCGCACGCGGAAGTCATCGAGGTAGATGCCGCCGTTGTCCGTCCGCCAGCGGCGGTAGCCGACGGTGCCAGGCCCGGAGTGAACCGCGGTCGCGTCTTCGGAGCCGAGCAGCGTGCCGTTGCGCCAGCCGGCGAGCGTGGTGCCGGCGTCGGTGTCCCACTCCGCGACGCAGATCTCGTCCCAGAAGGAGACCGGCACGTTGATGCTGCTGCTGTTGTACGCGAACCAGTCTCCCGCGGCGGTCTGGTGGGCGAGCTTCCAGCGATTCGTCTCGCGGTTGAGCTCCTGGTCTTCGTCCGAGGTGGTCTGCAGCCGTACCAGCTGCGCGAAGTCGAGGCCGGTGTCGGTGTCGGCGCGCCAGCGGCTGCACACCATCACGTCGCGCTCGTACAGCGGCGTCGCGGGCTCGATGAAGTTGTTCCGATCGGTGGTGTCCAGCCCGTAGAACAGCGCGCCCGTGCCCGAATAGAACTGCGCGGAGCTCTGCACGAAACCGCCGTCGCGCTGCCGCCACTTCGCGAGCAGCGCGTCGTCGAAGCCGTCGGCGAAGAGGTACGTGCCGTCGAGGTCATCGGTCGCTGCCGGGCCGAGCGGCGCCATCGCGAACACCGAGTACCGGCGGT
This sequence comes from uncultured Archangium sp., assembly GCA_946479335.1. The sequence goes on along the minus strand of CAMLFP010000234.1, from coordinate 1,245 downwards.
CATCAGCGCCCGCGTCGAGGTCGGTCTGCAGCGCGAATGACACCGTGGAGGCGTTCGCCACGCGCCCGAGGAGCTGCCAACCGGCGTCAGCCCAGAAGTACGCGCGCAGCTGCGCGGCAGGCACGCCCGCGTCGAAGGTCGCGCCGACCGTGTACCCGGCGTAGCCCTTGAACGGTGAGTTCTGGAAGGTGTGCACCACGAGCGGCCAACGCGTCAGCGAGCCGGGCACGAAGGGGCGCAGCACGTGGAGAGTGGCGCTCCCGTTCGTCGTGCCCGAGCTGACGTACACCGTGACGTCGCCCTCGTCGGCCGGCGCGATGTACAGCGTGTCGCCCATCGTCAACGCGCCCGACTGCGTGCACGTGTTGTTGGAGTACACGGTCGTCTCCGCCGAGCTGGCCTGGATCGCCGCGCCCGACACCGGGTTGCCGAACTCGTCGGTCCACGTCGCGGTGAGGGGAATGCAGGTGTTGGTGCGCCAGGTGCTGGCCTCGCCCGCGTCGACGCTCACCGCGAAGGGAGGCCCCGCGACGACGGTGTACTCCGCCGCGGCGCCGCCCCAGTTGTTGGCGCTGGCGTTGAGGGTGACCGCGCCCGCGCGGCGCGCCTTGAACGAGAACGCCGCGCTGGTGCCCGTGACGTTGACGGAGCTGGCCGCCGCGCCGCACCCGGGCGCGTCAAAGAAGGAGGTGTCGCTGGGGTTGCTCGCGCTGAAGGCGACGCTGACCGGCGCGGCGGGGGTGATGGGCTCGCCGGCGTTGAAGAGCGCCACGGTCTGCGAGACGCACGCTCCGGCGGTGATGACGCCGCCGTCGAGGAGCGCGAGGGACGAGATGCATGGCTGGGCGCCACAGTCGGCGTCGTTGCACGCCACGAAGCCGTCGCAGTCGTAGTCGAGCCGGGTGTTGCAGTGCTCGGCGATGCTCTGCCCGCGCCAGCCGGCGTCGGGGGCGCAGTCGACTTCATCGACGGTGAGGTCGCCGTCGCTGTCGGGGAGCGCGTCGAGCCGCGCCTCCACCGACGTCACGCCCGGGCGGAAGTGGGCCGGGACGCTGACGCTGCCGTTGCCCCAGTGCGGCGCGGCGCACCCGTCGTTGGAGACCCACGCCTGCACGTCGAAGCGCACGTCGTCGGGCACCGACTTCGCCTGGTAGACGACGACGGCGTAGGTGCTGCCTCCGTCGGCGACGAGCGTCGCGGTCGACAGCACGTCGTCTCCCGTCGCCGGGCGCAGCGTGACCTCGA
>CAMLFP010000233.1 GCA_946479335.1 uncultured Archangium sp. | reverse complement strand
GAAGCCGCGAAGAAGCACGGCGTGCTGGTGGTGGCCGACGGCGTGTGCAGCGTCGGTGGTGAGGACCTCCAGATGGACGCGTGGGGCGTCGACGTGGCGTTCACCGCGTCGCAGAAGGCGCTCGGGTGTCCTCCCGGGTTGGCGGTGTTGCTGGCGAGCCCGAAGGCGATGGACGCGTGGAAGGCGCGCACCAAGCCGGTCGCGTCGATGTACCTCGACTTCACGGAGTGGCTGCCCATCCACCAGGCGTACGAGGCGGAGAAGCCCGCGTACTACGCGACGCCGGCCGTCAACCTCATCACCGCGCTCGACGTCAGCCTCCAGCAGCTCGTCGCGGAGACGATGCCCGCGCGCGTGGCGCGGCACGTGACGTTGGCGAAGGAGCTGCGCGCGACGTGGCAGCGGCTCGGGCTGGCGATGGTGCCGAAGACCGAGGCGCTCGCCGCGCACACCTTGTCGGCGCTGTATTACCCGCAGGGCGTCGACGCCTCGCTGGTGAAGGCCATCGGAGAACAGGGCATCACCGTCGCCGGCGGCCTGCACCCGGAGTTGAAGACGAAGTACTTCCGCGTGGGCCACATGGGCGCGGTCACGCGCAACGACGTCGCGGCGGTGAGCAGCGCAATCGAGCGCGCGCTGAAGAAGTAGGCGCCCCTCACCCCCGCTCCGCGGACCCTCTCCCCACGGGAGAGGGATTTTTCAAAACGGGTCGTCGCGCAGCGGGTACTTGAACGCGTCGGGCAGGTCGTAGTGCCACCACTCCATGCCGTTCTTCTTGAAGCCCGCGGCCTCCATCGTCGCGCGCAGCAGGTCGCGGTGCGCGCGCGCCTCCTTCGTGCCGCCGGTGAACGAGTGGTGCGCGGCCTTCGTGAAGTTGTCGTACCCGGAGGGGAACTCGACGTCTTTCCCGTCGAGCGTCACCAGCCCGAGGTCGACGGCGCCGCCGCGGTTGTGGTTGCTGCCCTTCTTCGGCTCCGCGACGTAGCCGGGCACCGGCATCACCTTCCACAGCTCGAACTGCACGTGGTGCGGCCGGTAGCAGTCGTAGAGCCGCAGGCGGTAGCCCTTCTCGCGCAGCACGTCGGCAGCCACTTTCAGCTGCTTCGCGCTGCGCTCCAGCAACAGGCACTTCGCGGTCGGCGGGTACACCGTTTTCTTCATGAAGTTGTCGTCGGTCGCGTAGCGCAGGTCGACCACCACGTCGGGGATGACGGTGCGCACCTCCACCAGCGGCTCGGGCGCGGCGAAGAGACTCCAGGTGAGCAACGCGGTCAGCACGGGTGCAGCGTCTCACGTCGCGCCGCGCGCAGAAATTCTCCGCGCGCCTACGACCGCCCTTTCCGGCTGCGCAGCCGCTCGAACGACTCGAGGAGCAGCTCCAGCCCGAACTCGAACTCGTCGGCGTAGTCGTAGCCAGGCTTCAGCACGTGCTGCTGCGTGAAGTGCTTCAGCGCGTCGAACTGGCCCGCGGGCATCGCATCGAAGATGCCCTTCGCCACGGCCTGCGCCTCCGGCCCGTTCTCGAAGGGGAGCTGCAGCTCGCTGTGCACGAAGCCGTACAGGAACGCGTCGATGACCGCGTACGCGTGGCCCGTCATCGGCAGCGAGAAGCCCGCGCGCATGAAGCACGCGAGCATCGCGTCGTGGTGCGTGAGGTTGTGGAGGCCCGGCGCCTGCCGCGACTCCATGACGCCCAGCGCCCAGCGGTGCCGCTTCAGCACCTCGCGCGCGGAGTGACACCGGCGCCGAACGCTCTCGCGCCACTCTTCGTCTTCGCGCGGGAGCTCGATCTCCTTGAAGACGAGGTCGACCATCCCATCGAGGATCTCGTCCTTGTTCCGGACGTGGTGGTACAGCGACATCGCCTCCACGCCGAGCGCCTGCGCCAGGCGTCGCATCGAGAGCGCGTCGAGGCCCTCCGTGTCCGCCAGCTCCATCGCCTTCGTCAGCGCCAGCTCGCGCGACACCGGCGGCCGGGGTTTTCGCTTCGTGCGGGTCATCGCGTTGACAGCCTTACACCGTACGGTTAATCAGCACCATCAACCTTACACCGTAAGTCAAAAAGGAAACCTCCGATGACCGCAACGCTCGCCACACCCCAGACGACCTCCGCTCTCCAGCACGCACCGATGCGCGCGCTGGTGCAACGCCGGTACGGCCCGCCCGAGGTGTTGAGCGTCGGTGAGTGCGCTGCCCCCACCCCGGGCAAAGGCGAGGTCGTGCTGCGCGTGAAGGCGGCAGGGCTCGATCGCGCGGCCTGGCACCTGACGACCGGCAAGCCGTACCTGATGCGCCTGGTGTTCGGGTTCTCCGCCCCGAAGAACCCGGTCGCGGGGCGCGAGGTCTCGGGCGTGGTGACGGCCGTGGGCGACGACGTCAGCCGCCTGCGCGTCGGCGACGAGGTGTTCGGCATCGGCGAGGGCACGTTCGCGGAGTTCGCGCGCGCCCGGGCCGACAAGCTCGTGAAGAAGCCTGCGGCGTTGAGCTTCGAAGCCGCGGCGGTGAGCGGCATCAGCGGGCTCACGGCGCTCAATGCCGTCGAGCGCGCGGCGCTGCGCGCGGGCGAGCGGGTGCTCGTCATCGGCGCCTCGGGCGGCGTCGGTACGTTCGCGGTGCAGCTCGCCCACGCGCTGGGCGCGCAGGTCACCGCGGTCTGCAGCGCCGCGAAACAGCCGCTCGTGCGTTCCCTCGGCGCGTCGCGGCTCATCGACTACGCCACGGACGACGTCACCACGCACGGCGAGACGTTCGACGTCATCCTCGACATCGGCGGGCGCACGCCCGTCGCGAAACTGCGCCGCGTGCTGACGCCGACCGGGCGCCTCGTGTTCGTCGGCGGCGAAGGCGGCGACTCACTCACCGGCGGCATGACGCGGCAGCTCGGCGCGATGGTGCGCGGTGCGTTCTCTCGCCAGCGCTTCATCACGTTGATGGCCAACGAATCGCACGTCGACCTGGAGCGCCTGAACGGCTTCCTCGCTGCGGGCACCGTGAAGCCCGTCGTCGAACGGGTGGTGACGCTGGCGGAGGTGCCGCAAGCGATGAACGACCTCGCGGGCGGTGTGGTGCGGGGGAAGATCGCCGTCGTCCCCTGACCTCGCGCGACGCCGCGAAAATCTCCGTACACTCGCGACATGCGGTTCGCGTTGGTGGCACTCCTGCTGTTGAGCACTCCGGCGCTGGCGCGACGCCCTCGCCGCGTCTGCGCGACCGCGGGCATGTCGTGCACGCCGGGCCCGTGCTGCAAGGGCCTCACCTGCGGCGGCCTCGGCATGTGCGGCAAGGCCGAAGACGAATGGAAACGCACCGACCCGGGCCCTGACGACACTGCCGAGGTTCGCAAGAAGCGCGCGCAGCAGAACCAGCCGAAGAAGTGAAATCGGCGCACGACGTGCAGAGGGCGCGGTGATGTTCATCAATCGTCGGCAATTCGTCCTCGCGAGCGCGGCTGTGGCCACACGTGGCGTCGCCGGGGAGCCACAGCATGCGCTGGAGGCGCTCGAGAAATCGGTGCACGGCCAACTCGGGGTCTTCGCGCAGAGCGGCTCCCGGCTGTTCTCGTACCGCGCGACGACGCGCTTCGCGTATTGCTCGTCGTTCAAGTGGGTGCTGGCGGCGGCGGTGCTGGAGGCGAGTCAGCGCGGGCAGCTCAAGCTCGAGCGGCGCGTGACGTTCACCAAGGCCGACCTGAGCGCGTACTCACCGGTCACCGAGACGCACCTCGACGACGGCCTGACGGTGGCGCAGCTCTGTGAGGCGACCGTCACCACCAGCGACAACACCGCGGCGAACCTGTTGACGCCGATGGTCGGCGGCCTCGAAGGGCTCACCGCGTTCGTGAAGAAGCTCGGCGACACCACCACGCGCTTCGACCGCATGGAGCCACAGCTCAACACCAACCAACCCGGCGACCCGCGCGACACCACCACGCCCGCGGCGATGACCCGGCTGCTGCGCGCGGCCTTCACCCAGCCGCTCCTCAACGCGGCCTCGCAGACGCAGCTCTTCACGTGGATGAACGCGGCGACCACCGGGCTCGAGCGCATCCGCGCGGCGGTGCCGAAGGACTGGAGCGCCGGCGACAAGACGGGCACCAGCGGCAACGGCGCGGTGAATGACGTCGCGGTGCTGCGCCGCCCCGAGGGCGAGCCCATCTACGTGACGGTGTTCCTCAACGCGCGCGGCGTGACGATGGAGAAAGGCGCCGAGGTCATCGCCAACGCGGCGCGGGTCGTGCTGCCGTTGATGTGAGTCAGACGTAGCGCGTGGGGTCGGGCACGCCGGCCTCGTCGAAGCCCTTCTTGCGCAGCAGGCACGAGTCGCAGTGGCCACACGCCAGCCCTTCGGGCGACGGGTCGTAGCAGCTGTGCGTCAGCGAATAGTCGACGCCCGCGGCGATGCCCGCCTTGATGATCTCCGCCTTGGTGAGGCCCGACAGCGGCGCGTGCACGGTGAAGCGCGCGCCCTCCACTCCCGCGCGCGTGGCGAGGCCCGCCAGCTGCTCGAACGCGCGGATGAACTCCGGCCGGCAGTCGGGGTAGCCGGAGTAATCGACCGCGTTGACGCCGATGTAGAGGTCGGTGGCGCCCACCGTCTCCGCGAGGCCCAGCGCCAGCCCGAGGAAGACCGTGTTGCGCGCGGGCACGTAGGTGACGGGGATGCCGCCGCCCAGCTGCGAGACGTCATCGTGCTTGGGCACCTCGACGTCGGCCGTCAACGCGGAGCCGCCGATGGCGCGCAAGTCCATCGTGACGACGCGGTGGTCGGTGACGCCGTTCACCTTCGCCACCTGCTTCGCGCGCTCGAGCTCGATGACGTGGCGCTGCCCGTAGTTGATGGACAGGCACACCGGCTCGAAGCCGTCGCGCCGCGCGAAGCCCAGACACGTCGCCGAGTCGAGGCCGCCTGACAGCAACACCACTGCTTTCTTCTTCATGACAGACGCCTTTGCGTCAGCCGCGCGTGCCCTGCAACTGGTAGCGCACGAAGCAGCCATCGCACTCGGCGGGGCAGGCGCCGCCGTCGGCCAGCCCTTCAGACACCACCCGCTCCGTCATCTCTCCGCAGAGGTGCTGCGCGTCGTAGCCCTGCCCGGTGGGCCCCGGCGCGCGGATGCCGGCGTCGTCAGGCAGCGGAATGCCGCCGTCGTACACGCAGCTGCCCAACGCCGACCACTGAGACTGGCTCAACACCGCGAAGCGCATCGTCTCCACCATGCGCGTGGTGCACACCGAGCACTGCGTGAAGATGCGCGCGGCGTCTTGCGTGGTGTCGAAGTACTGCCCGTCGAAGCCCGCGTCGCGCACGTAGCCGCCCACCAGCATCCACGCCTGCGTGCTGGCGCGGTCGTGCGAGAGCGACGCGTTGAAGCCGAAGCCGGCGTCGGTCACGTCGGAGAGGCCGCAGGCGTACTCGACGGGGGTGACCTGGAAGCTCCACGAGCCCATCGATTCGCCGGGCAAGGTCGTGCTCTCGCAGGCCATCACCGTCAGCAGCAACGGCCACGCGCGCTTCATGACAGTGACTCGAGCGCCGCGTGCGCGATGGCGCTGAAGGCTTCGCTGGCGCGCAGCACGCTCGCCACGTCGACCTGCGAGGGGTCGGTGCCGCGCGCGTCGTCGTCGAGCAGCGCCACCACGCGGCACAGCGCGAGCGACGCGGGGTACGCGGCGAAGGCGTTCACCGCGGCGGCCACGAAGCCCGGCACCGGCCCGGCGTCACGCAGCTTCGCGCCCGCGGGCCCGAGGGCCAGCGCGAAGGCCAGCAGCGCGGGGAGCTCCGCTTGACCGAAGACGGTCAGCGCGCCGGCGCCCAGCACCAGCCGGTTGTCGGCCAGCCACGCCTCGACGCCGCCCTGCACGTCGAGCGCGACCTGGAGGTCGTCTGCGCCGAAGCGCGGCAGCACGTCCGCCAGCACCGTCGCGAGGCGCGGCATGGTCTCCTCGGTGATGGCGACGGCCGACGGAGGCACCGCCGAGGCGCCGAAGGTGAACCGCAGCGCGCGCGGCGTCGCGGTGGGCGCCGTGCCCGTGCTGGCCGAGAGGGCCGCGCCGAAGCCGTCGGCGAGCACCGCGTCGGCGTCGCGGCCCAGCTTGCGCAGCGCCTCGGCGAAGAGCGTCCACCCGTCGGTGTCGATGACGTTGGCGCGCAGCAGCCCGGGCCACGCGCGCGCGGCCAGCGCAGCGCCCTGCTGCGTCGGCGCCAGGCGCTCGGCCAGCAACCGCGTCAGCGCGCCCGGGAGCGGCGCCTCCTCCATCAGGCGCGCGCCGAGGCGCACCGCGAAGGGCACCAGCTCGCTGGTGAGGTAGCCCTCGAGCACCGCTTCGAACTCTTCGCGCGTGCTGGCGATCTTCTCCGAGAGCGCGAAGGCCTCGCCGTGCAGCTCCAGCGCGCGGGCCAGCTTCACGCGGCGGGCGATGAGCTCCGGCGTCTCCGGGAGGCGGCCGAGCAACAGGTACGCGTCTCTCGTGCGGCCCAGCGTCTCGTACGCATCGGCGAGCGGCGCGTCGTAGCGGCGCGCGGCCTCGTCACCGGCGAGGTCGACCAGGCGCTCCACCATCCCCGCGAAGCGCTCGGCGTCGCCGCCCTCGTACAGCGCGACCAGCTCCTTCACCGCGGCCAGCTGCGTGGAGTCGTCGACCAGCGCGCGCTCGAAGGCCGCCTGCGCGAGGCGCGGCTGCTCCAGGTGACGCAGCAACAGCTCGCCGCGCTCGACGTGCAGCGCGGCGCGGGCCCGCGGGTCTTCTTCGAGCTGGCAGAGCGCGAGGAGCGCGTCGTGCGCCTCCTGGAAGCGGCGCTCGTCGCGGTACAGCGAGGCCAGCGCGCGCAGCATCGGCGCCTTGCGCGACGAGACCTGCTGGGCGACCGCGCGGAAGAGCGCTTCACGCTGCGCGATGGGGAACCCGGGCGCCCAGGCCAGCAGCGCCTCGAGGACACCGGCCGCGTTCGCCTCCAGCGCGCGCTCCAGCAGCGGCAGCGCGGCGCCGGCGTCGGCCACGCGCTCCACCTCATCGAGCTGGTCGAAGTCGACGGCGAGCTCGATGCGCAGCGCGGTGGCGCGCGACGGCGCCTTGCCCGCGAAGTCACGCAGCGCCGCCACGTCACCTTCGGCGCGCAGCAGCTCGAGGTAGCGGTCGGCCGGCGGCGCGCCGGGGTCGCTCTCGGCGTGCGCCCGCAGCGCCTCGCGCACCTTCGCGGCGTCCGACGCGGCCTCGGCGAACATCACCGCCTCGTCGAAGCGCCCCTCACGCAGCGCCGGCGCGAACGCGATCTCCAGCGCGCGCTTCGGGGCGTCGAGCTGCACGAAGCGACGGCCCGCGTCGGCCGGCGCAAGCACGCCCGGCGCCTCACGCAGCACGCGCTCCAGCACCTCGCGCGCCGACGCGACGTCACCGGCCTCGCGCCAGGCCTCCAGCGCCTGCAGCAAGATGGCGGCGCGACCCGCGCCTTCGTTCTGCTCCGCCAGCTGCGTGAGCGCGCGCGCGAGGTCGTCGTGACGGCCGCTTTCACGCGCCAGCTCCACCAGCAGCGAGAAGCCGTCGCGTGACGAGCGCGCCGCCAACGACTCGCGCGTCAACGCCAGCGCCTGATCGAGCTGCCCCGCCTCGCGGAAGGAGCGCGCCGCCTCCAGCAACCGCTTCGCGCGCTCACCCGCGCCGAGCAACGCCGCGGAGTCATGCTGCACCGACGCCAGCTCCGCCTTGTCGCCGGTGGCGGTCGCGATGCGCTCCAGCGCGGCGAGCGCCTGCGCGTAGCCCGGCGCAGAGGCCCCGGCGCGACGCAGCGACTCCAGCGGTGCGCGGGCGGCGTCGTACTGCTGCGCGTCTTCGTAGAGCGCGGCCAGCTCCAGCTTCAGCTCCGCGGCGCGGCCCTCGTCGGAGGTCAACGCCACCAGCTTCACCAGCACACCCTCCACGCGCTCCCGGTCACCGCGCGCGCGGGCCTCGGCCAGCAGCGCCTCCGCGGCGGCGAGGTCATCGGGGTCGGCTTCGTGCGCGGCCTGCTTGAGCTGGTACGCGCGCTGGCCTTCGTGGAGTTCGCGCTCCGCGAGGTGCGCGGCCGACAGCAAGGCCTTCGCCGCCGCGCTGCCACCCGTCGCCTTCGCGTACTTCTCGTGCAGCGAGATGAGTTCGCCCACCCGCCCCAGCGCGGCGTACGCCACGAGGCCCTTCGCGTAGAGCGCCTCGTCGCCGGGGTGCCGGGCCAGCAGCGACTCCAGCGCCTCGAGCGCCTGCTGCGGCTCCTTCACCAACGACAGCGCGCGGCGGTGCAGCGCCTCCGCCTCGGCGGGGTTGGCCGCGGCGAGCCGCATGGTGGTGCGGTACTGGCCCTGCGCGTCGTCGAGGTGGCCGTACGCGTCGTTCAGCGCGGAGAGCGCCTCGGGTGAAGCAGAGATGGCGTACGCGGTCTCGAACGCGTCGACGGCGTCACGCCACGCGCGCGACTCCACCGCGGCGCGGCCGAGGCGCGTCCACACCGTGAGGCGGGTGGCGGTGGGGAGCTGCGCGTCAGCGAGCTGCACCAGCTTGCGGTCGAAGGGTTGCGAGGCGCGCGCGCCGCCGCCGTCGAAGGCCAGGGTGGCGCGGGCTTCGAGCGCGTCGAGGTCTTCCGGCGCCTGCGCGAGGTACGCGTCCCACGCTTCGGCGGCGATGAGCGGCTCACCCTTCGCGAGGAGCTGGGCGCGCTGCTTGAGCAACGCCCCCGCCTCCGACGGCACCGCCTGCGCACGCAGCGAGAGGAGCTCGGCCTG
>CAMLFP010000232.1 GCA_946479335.1 uncultured Archangium sp. | reverse complement strand
CTCCAGGGGAGAGGGAGTTGCTCCCAGCTCAGTACTTGTAGAAGCCGCGGCCCGACTTCTTGCCCAGCCAGCCGGCCTCGACGTACTGCCGCAGCAGCGGCGACGGGCGGTACTTCGGGTCACCCAGGCCCTTGTGCAGCACCTCGGCGATGTACAGCACCGTGTCGAGCCCGATGAAGTCGGCCAGCGTCAGCGGGCCCATCGGCACGTTGGTGCCCAGCTTCATCGCGGTGTCGATGTCTTCCACCGTGGCGATGCCCTCGGTGAGCGCGAAGCACGCCTCGTTCAGCATGGGGATGAGGATGCGGTTGACGATGAAGCCGGGGAAGTCCTTCGAGACCACCGTGGTCTTGCCCATCTTCTCGGCCATCGCGCGCGTCGCCGCGTAGGTCTCGTCGCTGGTCGCCGCCCCGCGGATGATCTCCACCAGCGCCATCAGCGGCACCGGGTTCATGAAGTGCATGCCGATGACCGACTCCGGCCGCTTGGTCGCCGCGCCGATGCGCGTGATGGGGATCGACGAGGTGTTCGACGCGAGCAGGCCACCGGGGCGCACCACGGCGTCGAGGTCCTTGAAGATCTTCTTCTTGAGTTCCTCGTTCTCGGTGACCGCCTCGATGGCCGCGTCGACGTTCTTCACGTCGAGAATGGCGCTGGCCGTCGAGAGGTTCTTGAGCGCGGCGTCCTTCGCGGCGGCGTCGAGCTTGCCCTTCTCGACCAGCTTCGCGAGGCCCTTCTCGATGCTCGCTTTCCCCTTCGCGAGCGACGCCTCGAAGGTGTCGACGAGGGTCACCTGAAAGCCGGCCTGGAGCGAAACCTGAGCGATGCCCGCTCCCATCTGCCCGGCGCCAACGACGAGAATGTGATTGATGGACATGGGCGGCGCTTTACTTGAAGTCGAGCGTCACCACGTCTCCATTCGCTTCGAATTCGCGCTGGAACACGCGCGGTTTTTCCTGCCCCGCCAACGAGACGGTGGCGATCGCGCGGTAGGTCGCGTGCTTCACCATCACCTTGAACTCCGGGTTCGCCATCAGGCCTGACGGCGCCTCGAGCTCACGCCGCTGCACGAGCTCTTCGCCGTCCCACACCTGGAGATCCGCCGCGCGCACCTCGCCGTACGGCACCGGGAGCCGGAAGACGAGCAGCCGCTCCTCCGCCGCGAGGCCGAAGAACGCGGTCTTCCACAGCAGCACGCCGAGCGCGCCCATCACCAACAGCGGGAGCCGCTTCTTCACTCGCCGTCGTCATCCTTCTTGCGCTTGGTGGTCTTCACCTCGGCCACCTTGATGCGCGGGCCTTCGCGCGCGCTGTCAGGCACCAGGCGCACCGAGGCCTTGATCTCGATGGTGGTGCTGGCGATGGCGCGCACCAGCTCGTCTTGCAGGCGATCAGACTGGAGCAGCTTGCGCACCTCCTCCGAGAGCACGCGGCCGACCTCGTCCTTGGTCTTCTCCGCCTGCGACATCAGGAAGGTGAGCGCCTCTTTCGGCAGCTTCACCTGGCTGGCGAACCGGCGGATGCCCTCTTCAGACATGAACACCGCGCCGAGGCCCGCCCACGCCATGCGGCGCACGAACTCGGGCACGAAACCACGCGTCGCGCTCTCGGAGCCGGGTTCACCGGCGTCGTCGAACGGGTCTTCCGGAGGCTGGTTCTCGCTGCTCATGGCCCGATTGTGACTCAGGCCGACTGCATCGTCACCGGCGGCGCGGCGCGCGAGGCGTTTTCGACCGACACGCGCTGGGCCACCTTGCGGCTCAGCTCCATGAAGGCCTGCCCTTCGGCGCCCTCGGGGTTCGCCACCACCACGGGCAACCCGCGATCGCCACCCTGGCGGATCGAGAGTTCGAGCGGCACCTCACCGAGGAACGGCATCTGCATCATCTCCGCGGCTTTGTGCCCGCCGCCGTGATCGAAGATGTGCGTGCCCTTGCCGCAGTGCGGGCAGATGAACTGCGACATGTTCTCCACGATGCCCAGCACGGGCACGTGCAGCTTGTCGAACATCTGCTTCGCGCGGATGACGTCGGCCAGCGCCACGTCTTGCGGCGTCGTCACCAGCACCGCGCCCGCGCTCTTGAGCTGCTGCGCGACGGTGAGCGGGATGTCGCCGGTGCCCGGCGGGAGATCGACCACCAGGTAGTCGAGCTCGCCCCAGTTCACGTCACGCACCAACTGCATCAGCGCGCCCTGCAGCATCGGCCCACGCCAGATGAGCGCCTGATCGGTCTCGATGAGGAAGCCGATCGACATCACCTTGATGCCGTGCGCTTCGAGCGGCTCGAGGATCTTGCCGTCGCGCGACACCGGCTGGCGCTTGATGCCCGTCATCACCGGCACCGACGGCCCGTAGAAGTCAGCGTCGAGCAGACCGACCGCCGCGCCGTGACGCGCGAGCGCGCACGCGAGGTTGAGCGCCACCGTCGACTTGCCGACGCCGCCCTTGCCGGCGCCGACCAGCACCACGTTCTTCACGCCCGGGAGCAGCGCGTCTTTCGAAGCACCCGACGGCTGCCGGCGCACCTGCGCGCTCATGGTGATGTTGAACTCCACGCCGAGCTTCTTGAGCGCGGCCTCGGCGTCGCCCTTGATCTTCTCCTTCATCGGGCACGCGGGCGTCGTCAGCTCGATCTTCAGCGAGACCTTGCCGCCTTCGATGCGCAGGTCCTTCACCATGCCGGCCTTCACGATGTCCTGATTCAGATCCGGGTCCATCACCGTCGACATCGCCGCCAGGACATCTCGCTCTTGAACGCTCATGAGTCTCTCTTCCTGTTAAGTGCCGCGACCCATACATGAATCACTTCATCTCCGGCATCTTGAAGATCGTGCTGTTGGAGGCCTCGGCCGCGGTGCTCCTCATCGATGTGCTGGTGCCGGAGAAGTTCCAGAAAGAACGGGCGCGCGCGCACGCGATCCTCGCCGGGTTGATGGTGTTCGGCTGGGCGAACTGGGGCTCGCCGCGCGGCAACATCTCGCCCGGCTGGGTGGCCTCGTGCATCGTGGTGATCCTGGTGTGCGGCGTGCTCATCGGCTCGGCCTTCGGCGCTGAAGGCAAGACCCTCGCCGAGCGCTTCCACGTGCCGGAGTTCGCGCGATCAAAGCGCGCCGCGGTGGTGTTGACGGCGCTGATCTCGCTGGGCTGGGTCTACACCGGCACCTCGCGCAACGAATTGCCGCTGGTGCATCACTGGGAGCAGTTCCACTTCTATCTGGGCTCGAAGTACCAGAAGGAGATCGGCTCGCTGAACCTCTACAAGGCCGCGATCCTCGCCGACCGTGAATCCGCGCACGTGCTCGATCGCGTGGAGCGCACGCGCGACCTCACCAACTTCGACGAGATCCCCGTGAGCCAGGCGCTCGCCAACGCGGCCGAGGTGCGCGGCCGCTTCTCCGACGAGCGCTGGGAGGAGTTCAAACGCGACTGGGTGGCGATGACCCGCATCTCGCCCATCGATTGGAGCCGCGCGATGTTGGATCACGGCAACTCGAACTCGCCGGCGTGGGCGATGTTCGCGGTGCCGATCACGAAGCTCATCCCCATCACGCGTGAAGGTCAGGCGCTCATCGGGTGGCTCGACATGTTGCTGATGTTGGGGCTGTGGCTCGTGGTCTGGCAGACCTTCGGGCACCGCATCGCCAGCATCGGCCTCTTCATGTGGGCGGTGCCGCCCATCGTCTTCGACTACCTCGCCGGGAGTTTCCTGCGGTGGGACTGGCTGTTCGCCATCGGCCTCGCCGCGTGCATGGTGAAGCAGAAACGCTACGCGCTCGCGGGCGGCTTCTTCGGGTTCGCGGTCGCCACCAAGCTGTTTCCCCTCTTCTTCGGCGTGGCCCTGGGCCTGCGCGCGCTGCTGGTCTGGCGCGAGACGAAGCAGTTCAAGCCGGAGTACGTGCAGTTCTTGAAAGGCACGCTCATCGTCGGCGCGGCCAGCGTGATCATCTCCAGCGTGATGTTCGGCCCCGGCGCGTGGAAGGAATACGCCGAGCGCATCCAGACCGCGCAGACCGAGAAGTTCTATTCAATCCAGTACTCGCTCAAGACCGTCTACCTGCAGCACGCGGCGCCGGGCACGAGCTGGTCGCACACCATCTTCCCTTCCGATCTCGCGCAGCGCCGCGACGACGTGAACGCCGCCGATTACCGCTTCGGCCTCTTCGTCGCGCAGCTGTTCTTCACCGCGCTCATCGTGGTGCTGCTGCGGCGCGCCGATGACACCGAGGCCTTCGTGATGGGCCCGTTGCTGGTCTTCGTCTGGCTGACGGTGAACATGTACTACTGGAACATGCTCGGCCTGCTGGCGATGGGGCTGGCGATGCGCGCCGACAAACAGAAGCCCGCGCTGGCCATGCTCCTCGGCCTGCACGTGATCTTCATGGTGTTCTACCTGTACCAGCACCTCAACCGCGGCCTCACCGAAGGCTACGCGGTGGCGTGGATGCTGTGCGCGCTGATCATCGGTACCGCGGTCGCGGAGTGGCGCACGCTGCGCAACTCCGAGGCCTGATCACGGAGGCGACTGGACGATCCACCCGCAGGTGGAGTCTTCGAGGCACGGGTCGACGTCGGGCAGCTCGCCGCCCTCGGTCGTCATGAAGCGGCCGAGCGAGTTGAGCATCACCGCACCGAGATTCGACGGCAGCGACGGGTCAGGCGTGTCGAAGCCATGGCGGCCGGTGGGCACCACCATCGGCAACATCATGCCGGTGACGCCACCGTTCCTCGCCGGCCCGCGAAGGCGCAGCGGCGGGCTCAACCGCGGCACGTCGAAGCCGTCCTTGTCGACCGTGGAGCCGGTGAAGAGGCTCAAGCGGTCCATGTCCATCAACACCGGCGCGCCGACCGAGTTCGGGTTGCGGCCCACGCGCTCCACCGCCTCGATGGTGCCCGTGTCGATCAGCACGCGGTTCGGCGTCTTGCCGTAGCGCTCATCTTTCTTCTCGAGGTCGATGATGCCCGCGGCGCGCGCCAGCGAGATTCCGGTGGCGACCGGCACGTTCATGTCGCCGATGGTGTTCACCACGAGGAAGTGGGTGTCGACCTTCTCGCCCGTGCCGTACACCAGCTCGCGCCGGCCCGAGGCGTTCGGCACGAAGTTCACCGGGTCGCCGCGCTCGATCGCCAGCTGCGCGAGGCCCATGAAGCGGCGCAGCTCCGGCGACTGACGGCGCAAGCCGAAGCCATCACCCAGCGCGACCAGCGGGCTGCCGGCGGTGTGTGTCACCGCCTTCGTGCCGTCTTGCGCGGCCTTCCCCTGGAAGGTGACGTCGTATGCGAACTTGTCGAACGTGAAGTACGGCGTGGTGCCCTCGGGCACGTCGCAGCCATCGCGCGGCTTCGGAGGCAGCGCGCCGGTGTACAGCGCGAGCCGCCACTGATCTTCCTGGTCTGAGCTGACCGCCACGCGGATGCGCCCTTCGGCACCCACGCGCGCGCAGCGCCGCTCACCGCTCGTGAGGTTCGAGAGCACCGCGGTATCGCCCTCCTGCGGCGCGACGTCGATGGTGCCCAGCTTCACCTTGCCGAGGCCCGCGAGGTCCGGCAGCTCCTGCCACGCCTCCAGCACCCCGTTGTTGGGGATGGTGACGAACAGCGGCCCGAGCATGCGCAGGTTCACCGCTTCGCGCACGCCGCCCTGAATGGAGCGGATGCCGATGTCAGGCAGCCCCGCGCCACCGGAGATCGGCACCGCCTGCTGCAGCGCCGGCTCGAGGCCCGACATCATCCCGCTCATGATGCCGCCGAGCGAGCCGCCCATCATGCTGAGCTTCCCGTTGGGGCCACCGAGGTCGATCTTCCCGTCGCCGTCGAAGTCACCGGCGAGGTCCTTCTCACCGTCGTGGTTCGAGTCGTAGTTGGTGCGCTGCTTGCCATCGAAGCCACGCAGCAGCTTGACCAGTTGCATGTAGTCGAGCGCCGACTGCTTCACGACCTCGCGCGTGTGGATGATGTACGCCGTCCAGAAGTCGGCGCCGGAGTCGTCGACGCCGTCGTTGTTCTGATCGAACGCGCGGCCGTTGCGCGCGACCGAGTTGAACATGTTGCCCAGCTTCTTCTCAGCGAAGAGGCCCTCGGCGAGATCCATCGTCACCGGGTCGAAGTCGATGCCGTGGCTCACGTTCTCCAGCGCGATGGTGGCGATGCCGAAGCGCGCGAGGAAGCCGGCGTAGAACAGCGCCTCCATCTTGTTGGAGCCGTAGCCGTGCCCGAGGATCACCGCGGGCGGCGGGCTGCCGTCAGCCGGGCGGATCTTGGGGATGACGACCCACACCGTGATGGTCTCCGGCCGCGTGAACGCCGCGCCGGTCACCGGGTCGACCTGAATCAACTGCTTGTAGAGCGGCAGCAGGTTCCCCTCCGAATCTTTGCGCGGGAAGAACTGCGGCGAGTCGAACTGGAAGACCGCGTGGAAGTCGACGTACTGATGGCTGTCGGCGATCGCCTGGTACGACGGCGTCAGCGTCGCGCCGTCGCCCTCGAGTTTCTGCAGCAACTGCATCGCCACGTCGAAGAACTCCTGCGTCTTGACGATGCGCACGTTGACCGTGCCGCCCTTGTCGTCGTCCTTCAGGGGGAGGATCTTCTTGATGACCGCCGGGTACTCGGTGGCCAGCCGCTGCATGGGCCCGAGGCCGTACATGCCGTCACGAATCGCGACGTAGTCAGCGCTGACGTTCTGCGTGGTGTAGCTCCAGGTGAACGCGATGTCGTCGAGCCCCAGGCCGAAGTTCGGCAGGCACTGCTCGAGCGGCTTGAGCGCCGGCGTCTGCGACGCGTGGTTCACGAACGGGAACGGCGAGGTCACCGGCTTGCCGTCGGCGTCGACGAGCCGCTTGGTCAGCACCACCGCGTACGTCGTCTTCTCGCGCAGCGGCATCACCGGCTTCATCAGCAGCGTGTTCGTCTCGCGCTCGTAGAAGCTCAGCACGTTGAAGCTGGAGTCACCGGGGTGCAGCACGTTCGGGTGATCGAGCACGCCGTCCATGTCGAGGTCTTCACCGGGGTCGAGCTGGCCGTTGCCGTTGAGATCCTCCTCGCGGTCTTCGAACATCAGGTTGTCGCCCTCGCGATCGTTGTCGAAGTACTTCGGCGACTCGAGCACCACGGGGAAGTTGCCCTCGCCCATGTCGAGCGGCGTGCGCGAGCAGAACTCCGGGGAGTCGGGCGTCACGTCGATCAGGAACACCGCGTCGTTCGCCGGGTCGTAATCATCGCCCTGGTGGCGATCGATGATGTTCTGCACGTCGAGCGGCGCCTGAAAGCTCACGGCGATCGTCTGGTAGGTGCCCCAACCGTCCAAGCGATCGAGCTCGGCGCGCGTCTCGCGCTCCCAGTTGGTGGTCGCCTCCGTCGACGCGTTGATGCGCCGCTTCGTCACCGTCGTCGCGTCGAAGCGCGTGGCGAAGTCGTTGGGGAGCGGGATCTCCGGCAACGGCTTGGCGTAGACGTCGAACGTCACCTTCGCGCCCGAGCCCTCGGTGCGCGCGAGGCCGGTGGCCTCCGGCTGAAGACAACCAGCGCCAGCCACCACGATCGCGAGAGTCAGCAAGCGGTTCATGGGAGTCCCTTTCAATTGAACGCGACAGTGAGACGGATTCTGCCGAAGGCCACCGGCAGCATGTAGCCACCATCGGCGTACTTGTAGGCGTTGCCCGGGGCGAAGATGCCGCCCTCGCCCGTCAACGAGAACATCAACTGCTCGATGGGCTTGAAGCGGATCTGCATGCCGAGGTCGACCTCGGTGCCGAGGAACAGCCCCGAGTGCCCGCCCAGCGGGTTGAGCGAGGTGCCGCCACCGATGCGCGAGTTGTACGGGTCGGTGAGCCGCGCCGTGGAGAACGCGAAGAGCGGCCCGCCGTAGACGTCCATCCAATCGGCGAGCGCCAGCTTGATGCGCGGGAAGACGTACCACGCACCGGTGATCGACCCGCCCGTGCCGAGGAGATCGACGCCCTCCGGCGGCTTGCCGGTGAGGCTCGGGTCGCTCGCCCGCACCGAGCTGCGCCCCGATTGGTACGCCATCACCTGGTCGAAGAGGATCAGCCCCACCTTGAAGTCGCGATCGAAGCGCAGGTTGTCGATGTGATCGTCTGACGGGTTCTGATCGCCCGACGCATAGCCGCCGTCGAAGAGCACCGAGAACCAGCTCATGCGGTACTTCGCCTTCATCGCGAAGCCGAGCTGGCTCACCTTCAGCAGCGCCGCGTTCTCGTTGCGCGCCTGCGTGGTGGTGCCGGTGATGCCCACCAGCTCGAAGCCCGCCTTGAACTCGCGATCGTTCTCGGTGTCTTTGTAGAGCTGCCACTTGCCGGCGAAGTCGAGGATGAACGCGTCGGTCGCCTTGCCGCCGTCGGTGACGTTGATGTTCCGCTGGTTGCGGTACACGCCGTAGAAGCCGATGTTGTTGTCTTCGTCCTTCACGAAGCGCGCGGCGACGACGGCCTGGAACGCGCGGTCGCCCTTGCTGAACTCCGCGAGGTTGTCGCGCACGATGAGATCGCCGGCGACGATCGTCTCGACCGCGCGCCACGCGCCGCCCAGCCCGAAGAACGGCCGCGCCGCGAGCAACGCGCGGTACGTCAGGTTGCCGAAGTTGCGCTGACCGAAGTCGCCGGCCTCGGGGTCCTTGCCGCCGTCGTTCGCCAGCAACCCGAGGCCCCACTGCGAGGTCTGTTGACCGACGCGCAGCACGCCAGTGCTCCACTTGTACTCGAGGTACACCTTGCGGAGCTCCACCGGGCGAATCGCG
>CAMLFP010000231.1 GCA_946479335.1 uncultured Archangium sp. | reverse complement strand
GGACCTCCGAGGGCGCGACCCGCGCGCGGATGACGCCCAGCCCGTTCGCCGTGAACCGCCCGAGCGGTGACTCTCCGGCGCCCGCCAACCTGGCGAGCGCTGCGTTCTTCACGCGCAGGTCTGCCTGGAGCGAGAGCCCGTTCGCGTTCAGCGCGAGGACGCCGGGGGTGCGGCCGCCCGGGGCCACCAGCTGCAGCGGCGCGGGGAGCTTCGCGGCGAGCGAGAACCCGGGGCCGGTCGCGGGCGCGCTGAGCAGCTTCGCGAGCGGCGCGAGTTGTTTGTCGATGCTGTGCCCGTGGCCGTTGATGGCGCACGACTCCTTGCCCGACACCACGTACGCGCCCAGCACGCGGCCCAGCGGGTCCTGCGAGGTGTGGAAGACGAGGCCGGCTTCCTTGCGGTCGATGAGCTCGCCCTGGCGCACGAGCTTCTCGTCGCACGCGGCGCGGTAGCGCTTGAGGTCCTTCACGGTGACGCAGCTGATCACCGCGTCGCCGAGCTGCGAGCGGGTGAGGCCCTGGCTCCCGTCGATGCCCGAGCGCTCCAGCGCGTCGGCGTCGAGGAGGTTCAAGCCGATGAGCGCGTGCACGTCGGCCGCCCACGCGTCGGGCCGCAGCACGTTGGAGCGCGTGCCCGCGGCGCGGAAGAAGGGCACCAGCGGCGCGACGCCGTCGACGCGGGGCACCCATGA
This sequence comes from uncultured Archangium sp., assembly GCA_946479335.1. The sequence goes on along the minus strand of CAMLFP010000231.1, from coordinate 8,119 downwards.
GACCACGGCGGCATCGGCGGGCGCGCGCGGCGCACAGAGCACTGCCAACAGCATCACCGTCGACACCATGCGGGGCTCATATCGCGCCCGGGCCGATTTTTCGGCCTCAGCGGCGCCGCGCCCCGCGTATAAGGAGGGCTCCATGGCATTCAAGGCAACGCGGGCAAAGTCGGGCCTCTTCGAGATTCACGGCATCGAGGCCTTCATCGAGAAGAAAGTCGCTGAGCTGAAGAACGCGCTCGGCATCGGCAAGAAGCCGGAGGTCAAGGTGGCGCCGAAGGTCGCGGCGCCCGTGGCCGCCGTCGCTCCGAAGAAGGCCGCGAAGCCGGCGAAGAAGCCGTCTGCGGACCCGCTCGCGGCGCTCAACGAGCTGTTCAACGCGCACCCGAAGAAGGCGGCGTTGATCAAGGCCGGCAAGAAGAAAGATCAGCTGCTGCGCTCGCTCATCCCCCTGTACGTCGCGGGTGACGGCATCGACGTCTCGAGCGGCACCACGTCGAAGTTCTGGGCGAAGCACGGCGTGAAGTACGCGGCGCCGAACGTCGCGAAGGCGTTTCGCACGCACCCGGGCAACGTGAAGCGCACGTCGCGTGGGCCGCGCATCACGCCCGCCGGCGTCAAGTACGTGGAAGCCGCGCTCTGAGTGACCTCTCCCACGAGGCGTTGCTCCGGGCGCTGCCGCCCGGTGGCGCCTTGTGGATGCCCGCCGCGGGGAAGAGCCTGTGGCCGCTCCTCCTCGACGGTGACTCGTTGCGGGTCGAGCGCTGCCGCACCGTCGCGCCCGGTGACGTCGCGGTCGTCGTCCTCGGCGGCGTGCTGGTGGCGCACGTCGTGGTCTCGGTCGCCCCGCTGCGCACGGCGGCGACGAACGGGCGCGTCGACCCTCCGGCCGACGAGCTGCTCGGGCGCGTCATCGCGTTTCGGCGCGCGGGGCTGACCGTGCCGTGGCCTCGCGGCGCGTCGAAGGTGTTGCGGTGGTGGCCGGGGCTGGCGCGCGGGCTGCGTGGGGTCCCAGGGACCCGGTGGCTCATCCACCGTCTGCGCGACCGTCGCTGAAGGCTCTGCGCCACTGTCTTGTGGCGTGGGTCGGTGTGGTGGTTGTGCGGCCCACCGCGCATCTTTCCCTCAATTGCTGATGAACCTCGGTGCCGGTAGATCGCGGCAATTCGGTAACGAGGTTTCGATGCGCACGCAAAAGAGTCTGCTTTCAACGGTGGTGCTGCTGGTTGCTTCGTTACCGGTGGTCGCTTCGTTACCGGCGAACGCGCAGACGGTCCCTTTTGACATCTCGCTCACCAACACGCTGCCGCAGACGAGCTACCCGTGGTCGACCGGCCTGTTGACGTTGGCGCCGGTGTTACCGTTGGGCCCCAGCCCGCAGCCGGGCACCTCGGCCTACGCGGCGTACGCGTACGCGAACTCGAACTGCGACTACGCCGACGCGTTCTGCTCGGGCACCTGCAACGACAACGGCAACGCGGTGGTGCTCGCGCAGCGGCTCGGCCTCACGCTGGGCGTCAACGCGTGGCTGGTGCCGCCGCTCAACGGCAACAACACCACCGCCACGGTGCACATCGACGTGCCCCCGGGCAGCAAGCTGTCGTTCATCGCGTGGATCAACAACACCAGCGTCTTCGACGACTTCGTCGCGATGCACGTGCTGGGCGACAAGCTCGACCTCGCGGTGCCGCTGTTCGACGCGCAGGGCGCTCCGCTGAGCAACGTGGTCTTCGGCATCGACGGCTACGACACCAACTCCACCAGCGCCACCGACGGCAGCGGCGCCACCTGCTCGCAGGAGTGCCCGGCGCAGACCTCGGGCTGCTACGTCACGTGGAACAACGCGTCGGCGGGCACCTACCCTCCGCAGCCGACGGCGGGGTCGCGCCTCTCGCTCACCGCGGCGGGCCCGGCGACGGTCACCAGCGCGCAGCAGACGTACACGTTCTCGTACGCGAACCCGACCGGCACGCGCACCGGGAACAGCACCACGCTGAAGTACACGCTGCCCGCGGGCGCGACGCTGGTCTCGGCCACCCCGACCGCGTCGACGTCGGGCTCGACGCTGACCTGGAACCTCGGCCGCCTCAACGCGGGCGCCTCGGGCTCGGTGTCGGTGGTGGTGCAGCTGCCTCCGGGCACCACGCAGCACGTGGCTTCGCTCGCGTACACGCTCTCGGGCGTCGCGCGCACCGAGCTCTCGAACGTCGTCACCACCGCGTACACCGTGCCGCTCACGGTGAGCTGCAGCTTCACCGACCCGGGTGGGCGCTACACCGACGGGCTCGCGGTCGGGCAGCTGTCCGGCGCCACGAACTCCGCGCGTGAGCTCGCGGTCGTGCTGCCCAGGGGCCGGGCCGACTCTGGCGCGGTCGCGGTGATTTCCAACTCGTGCCAGGAGTTGGCCCGCTACTCGTCACCTTCGGGCCGTCAACAGCTGGGCTTTCCGCTGGTGCAAGACCTCAACGGCAGCCCCGCGTTGAGCGAGTACGTGGTCGGCGAAGGCTTGAGCGCTGCGAACCAGGGCGCGGTCCTCGCCCGCGCGGGTGACTCCAGTGCGTACTGGTCTTCGATGCCGTGGGGCTACCCCGGGTACTGGAACATGGGGCCCTCCGGCGCGGCCGTCGGCGTCGGGACGGGCGTCAACACGGTCTTCGCGGATTGGGACGGTCACCTCGCCGTCGTGGGCAACGCCAGCACCGCCATCGCGGCGCAGACCGACTTCTGGGCGTCTGATGCCGAACACCCGTTCGGGCACGTCGCGCTCGTCAACGTCATCGGCTCGTCGGCGCTCGAGGCGGTCGCCTGGGGCTACGCGAAGGGCACGGTGACGGCATTCACCGGGAGTACCCTCGCCAAGGCGTGGCAGAGCGCGTCGCTCAAGTCACTGTACGGCGACTACGCGTACGGCAGCGGTCCGGCGGTCGGTGACATCGACGGCGATGGCAACCCGGAGGTCGTGGTGGCCAGCTACGGCTCCACCGCCGACGTCTACGCCTTCGACCCGAAGAATCAGCCGAGCGGGTCGACGTGCAAGTACCGCTTCAACCCCGGCGGGCGCTTCACGTACACCTCGCCCGCCATCGGCGACGTCGATGGGAGCGGTCGCAACTCGGTGGTGGTCATCTCGTCTTCCGACAGCGTGGTGTCGGTGATGAAGGCGCCGACCACGACCGGCTGCACCGCGGGCGGCACCATCGTCTGGCAGTACACCATCAAGGCGGGCGAGGGCTCCTCGTTCTCGCCGCTGCTGTACGACGTCAACGGCGACGGCACGCTCGACGTCATCGCGGCGTCCCAGACGCGCGTGGTGGTGCTCGACGTGCGCAACCGCACGCCGCTTGCGTACTTCGATGACAGCACGGCGACCTTCAGCCCCAGCGGAGTGGTGGTCGACTCCGACAGCAGCAGCGCGACCTCCACCGGCGTGCATGAGTTGTGGGTGACGGGGTGGCGCAACGGCACGGTGTACCGGCTCACGCTGCCTGACAGCGCGAAGACCGCCACCGAGTGGAACACCTTCGGCGGGAGCCCCGCCCGCACGGGAGCCCGGTGATGAAGAAGCTCTGTTGTCTGCTGGCGTTCGCTGTCGCTGCGTCGCTCTCGTGTGGCGCGCCGCTGCCCGATGAGCTCCCGGAGCCTGGCCCGGAAGTCGCGGAGCCGGTGAACCTCTGGCCGGCCGACGCGGACCTGGGCGTGGTGATTCCGTCGGGGGTTGACCCGTTCGCCAACCGACCGCCGCCGCCTCCGGTACGCGAATGAACCGAGAGGAAGTTCCGCGGAAGCGTGCGTGGAGTACTCCAATGGTGCTGACCGTGTTGCCGGCAGGTCCGGTAATGCTCGCGAACCCGTCCCCACCACCGGAGCGGTGTTGTCTGGCGACGGAACTCCCGCCTTGTGTCAGCGGCGTTGCTGGCATCGATTGTCCTCCATAACGACAACGCCCGGAAGCCGTGAGGCCCCCGGGCGTCGTGAGTCACCGACCGCTGCGACTCAGTAGCGGTAGTGCTCGGGCTTGAACGGGCCCTCGACGGTGACGCCGAGGTACTTCGCCTGCGTCTCGTTCAGCTTCGTCAGCTTCGCGCCGACCTTCGCGAGGTGCAGCTGCGCGACCTTCTCGTCGAGCTTCTTGGGCAGCACGTAGACCTTGCCCTTCTCGAACTTGTGGCCCGTGTCGATGGCGCCCCACAGCGCGAGCTGCGCCAGCGTCTGGTTGGTGAAGGAGTTCGACATCACGAACGACGGGTGGCCCGAGGCGCAGCCCAGGTTCACGAGGCGGCCGCGCGCCAGCAGGGTGAGGCGCTTGCCGTTGGGGAAGATGAACTGGTCGACCTGCGGCTTGACGTTCTCCTCGCGGATCTCCGGGTTCTTCTCGAGCCAGCTGACCTGAATCTCGGAGTCGAAGTGGCCGATGTTCGCGAGAATGGCGCCGTCCTTCATCGCCTTCATGTGCTCGCCGGTGATGACGTCGACGCAGCCGGTCGCGGTGCAGAAGATGTCGGCGTGCGGCGCGATGTCTTCCATCGTCGTCACGGTGAAGCCCTCCATCGCGGCCTGGAGCGCGTTGATGGGGTCGATCTCGGTGACGAACACGCGCGCGCCCATGCCCTTGGCGGCGACCGCGCAGCCCTTGCCGACATCGCCGTAGCCGGCGACGACCACCGTCTTGCCCGCGACCATCACGTCGGTGGCGCGCTTGATGCCATCGAGGAACGACTCACGGCAGCCGTAGAGGTTGTCGAACTTCGACTTGGTGACGGAGTCGTTCACGTTGATGGCGGGCACCTTGAGCGTGCCGGCCTTCATCATCTCGTACAGGCGGTGCACGCCCGTGGTGGTCTCTTCCGAGAGCCCGCGGATCGGATCCGGACCCGAGAAGAGCTCGGGGTGCTTGTTGTGCACCCACATCGTCAGGTCGCCGCCGTCATCGAGGATCATGTTCGGCGCCTTGCCGTCCTTGAACGCGAAGAGCTGCGCCTCGAGGCACCAGTCGGCCTCCTCCAGCGTCTGGCCCTTCCACGCGAACACCGGCACGCCGGCCTTCGCGATGGCCGCCGCGGCCTGGTCCTGCGTCGAGAAGATGTTGCACGAGGTCCACGTCACCTCGGCGCCGAGCGAGACCAGCGTCTCGATGAGCACCGCGGTCTGCGTGGTCATGTGCAGGCAGCCCGCGACGCGCGCGCCCTTCAGGGGGAACTTGCCCTTCCACTCCTCGCGGAGCGCCATCAGGCCGGGCATTTCCTTCTCGGCGATGGAGATTTCTTTGCGGCCCCAGGCGGCGAGCTCGGGGTTGGCGATCTTGTACGCGGGGAATGACGTCTTGTGTTCCATGACTGCTCCTTCGTTGAGTTGAACTACGTGGGTTTCTGCGCGGCCCAGGCGTGCCAGGGGACTGCGGCATCTGGGCCGGCGGGGTGAAAGACGGAGGGGATGGGCAGCTCCCCGCGGAAGGTGAGGCCGGCCTGCGACATGAAGCCCTTCACGTCGTCGACCGGGAAGCCCGACCACACGTCGCCTTCGGCCACGCGCAGCGCGTCGGTGTCGTGCGGGAGGTAGTCGAGCACCACGAGGTGCCCGCCCTTCTTGAGCAGCCGCGCGAACGAGGCCACCGCCTGCGCGGGTCGCGAGGTGTGGTGGAGCATGCGGCCGGCGAACACCAGATCCGCTCCGCCCGCAGCGTCGACGCGCTGCACGAGCGCCGCGTCGTCGTAGCTCCCGGGGAAGAGCGAGACCGTGTGGAAGCCGCGCTGCGCGACGCGCTCGGCCACGCGGGCCAGTTGCGCTTGCGAGCGCTCCACCGCGATGACGCGCGAGAAGAGCGGGGCCAGCAGGTCGAGCGAGAGGCCATCACCCGTGCCGGCGTCGACGGCCAGCGCGCGCGAGGGCAGCAGGAGCGAGAGCGCCGCGAGGTGCGCGAGGTGCTCCGGAGACGCGGGCACCGACTCGCGCGCCGCCGCCACCGCGTCGAAGTGGCTGCGACCCTGATCTTCACGCGCGGCTACCACCTGCGGCACGCGCGCGAGGCTGCCGTCGGCGAGACTCAAACGGCGACCTTCGGCCAGCGCCTCCGACAACACCGGGTCGGCCGACATCGCGTCGACCGCGGTGCTCACGAAGACGCGCGTGCCGTCTTTGCGCGCCTCGACCAGCCCCGCGTCACGCAGCGGCGCCACCTTGCGGCTCACCTGCGGCTGCGAGTCGTTGAGCAGCGTCGCCAGCTCCGAGACGCTCAGCGCTTCACCCGCGCACAGCGCGAGCAGCTGCAGCCGGCTGGGTTCAGCCAGCAGCCGGAACAGCTCGACGCGCGGGAGGGAAGGGGTCGCGACCTGCACGGCGCGAGGAATAGTGCATTCATGCGCATGAATGCAATGAGCTGTTCGCGATGTGAGAAATGAAGCGCAAAATCAGTCGGTTATTGGCTCGCAGGTGGGAATAGCCCCTTCATCCGGACGGTGCACGGGTGGCTCCGGACGGTGCGCGGGTGCCTGCGGGCGGTGCGCGGGTGCCTGCGGGCAGTGTGCGGGTGCCTGCGGGCGGTGTGCGGGTGCCTGCGGGCGGTGCGCGGGTGCCTGCGGACGGTGCGCGGGTGCGTGCGGATGGTGCGCGGGTGGCTCCGGACGGTGCGCGGGTGCCTGCGGGCGAAGCGCGGGTGCCTCCAGACGGTGCGCCGGGGCGACCGGGAGCTTCGCGGATTGCGTGCGGCGTAGGCTGCGCGCGCATGGCCTTCATCCGAGACACGCCGCTGAACCCGACGACCGGCCGGCATGAGCTCCACTTCGTCAACCAGCAGTACGACTACCTCTTCGGCATCCGCTGGGACGACGCGCGGGCGGACTACGCGGCCGACGTGAGCGCAGAAGAAGCACGCGCCATCGCCCTCGAGTGGGGCGGTGGCGCGTGGTTCAACTTCGAAGAGTCGTTGGCGTGGGCGCGCAAGGAGCTGCCGCTCCTCGACCGCCGACCTACTGCTGGTACGCGCCGTTGAAGTCGGCGCAGTCGCGCGGGTACACGGTGTACGTGTAGTCGTTCGCGGTGCCCGGCACGTAGCCGTTCACGTGCAGGCAGTTGGTCGACGTGCCGCCGTCATTGCAGGGCGCGTGGCTGTACGTGTCCCAGACGCCGGTGATGCCGTTGGGGAAGGTGATGGTGCCGCCGTCGTAGTACGCCGAGCCGCGCCAATCGCAGTTCGCGTACGTGCTGCCGTTGTGCACCAGCACGCCGCCGGAGGTCTCGAAGCCGTAATAGAGGCTGTCGGCGGCGCCGTAGGCGCTCACGCGGTGCATCGCTTCGGGCGTCGAGGTCGCGGGCGTCAGCGTCAGCGGCCCGGGGATGGTGACCAGCGTCGAGCCGTATGACGGGCTGGGCTTCGCGGAGCCTCCCTGCGCGTTGGCCCCGGTGAGCGCCAGCGTCTGCGGCGCGGGCACCGTCACCGTGCCCTGCAGCGTGATGTTCATCGGCGTGGAGCCGACGCCGCACGCCGTGGCGTTGGTCAGGTACAGGCGGTACGCGGTGCGGTTGATGTACGCGGGCTCATTGCGCGTGTACGCGCCCGAGATGCTCACCAGCTGGCCGACCGTCGGCACGAAGGTGGTGGGCGTGTCGGTGTAGTACTTGTCGACGAAGATGCCGTTGGCCGGCGCCGCCTGGTCGACGACCCAGAACGTGGAGCGGATGTCGCCCGACGTGCCCGTGGAGCTGGTCTCGACGGCGATGATGATGGCGTTGTCGACCTGCACCGGCGTGCTGCAGGTCGCGACCTGCTTCGCCGCCGCGATCGTGTTGTTGCCCGAGCCACCGCCCGTGGTGCCCGTCCCGCCGCCCGTGGTGCCGGAGCCGCCGCCGGTCGTCGCGGTGCCACCGCCCGTGGTGCCGGAGCCGCCACCCGTCGTCGCCGTGCCGCCGCCGGTCGTCGCAGTGCCGCCGCCGGTCGTCGCAGTGCCGCCGCCCGTGGTGCCGGAGCCGCCGCCGGTGGTCGCAGTGCCGCCGCCCGTCGTCGCGGTGCCGCCGCCGGTCGTCGCGGTGCCGCCGCCGGTCGTCGCCGTGCCGCCGCCGGTGGTCGCGGTGCCGCCGCCCGTCGTCGCGGTGCCGCCGCCGGTGGTCGCGGTGCCGCCACCCGTGG
>CAMLFP010000230.1 GCA_946479335.1 uncultured Archangium sp. | reverse complement strand
ATGTTTCTGGTCGGGGAGCTCGTCGCGAGCTTCGTGCCGGTGCCGCCCTGGGCGCAGGTCGCGGTCGGGCTCGCGGCGTTGGTGGCCTTCGCCGCGCTCGCGAATCCGCACTTCGCGATCGCCCTCGCGCTCGGCGCGGCGGTCGGCCGCTCCGGGGCTTCTCTCGCGTCGTCGCTCGGGCTCGTGGCGGGGGCGCTCCTCGTCACGGCCCTCGCTGGGCCGGGTTTGTTGGCGATCGGCGTCGTGCTGGGGCGTCGCGCGAAGTGGCGCGTGGCCACTCGAGCGCTGGCGGCGTTGTTCGGCGCCGCGCTGCTCGTGTTCAGCCGGTTGTAGCGCTCACCGCGGCGCCAGACGCTCGAGCGCGAGGGCGTCACGAGTGCCATACCGCGCGCGCCATTCGTTGAGCGTCACCACGAGCGCTTCGAGCGGCACCGTATAGATGTTCGCGATGGCGCCCTCCATGCCGGCGAGCTGTCTGCCGACGGAGCGCACCAACGTCTGTGCGCGGTAGTGCGGTGCAAACACGACGGCGATCATCTTCACGTGGTTGAAGGTGCCCAGCTCGAAGCGCTCGACGTCGGTCCACCTGGTGCGGCTGGTGTGTCCGATGCCGCTCATCTCAAAGCCCTCTCTGTCGAGCCGCAGGAAGGTCGCCTTCGGCGAGAGCATCGTCCGGAAGCCCGCAAGCATTCCGAGCCCGAAGAACAGAATGCCGACCCAGGCGATGAACGGGTGATCGACGCGCATGAAATAACAACCGACGACGAAGCCCGCGGAGAGCGCCGTCATGAGCATCGCCTGGCGTCGGCTCGCGTGAAATGTGACCACGTCGGTCTCCGCCGGCTTGCTCATGGCATCACCGCTTCAGAGAGCGGGCCGACGCACAGCTGCGCGCGTTGCGCATCGGTCACCGTCGGGTCGACCTCGTAGAGCACCCACTTCGGAGTGCCGCCGTCGACCGGCTCGCCGCGGAACTGGGTGCCGTATTTCTGCGGCTTGTGTTGGTACATGAGCCAGCGATCTTCAGTCAGCGCCATCATGTGCCGTGTGCTGCAGGTGGACTGCAGTGCGTTGGCCTTCTTCGCGTAGGTGCGGGCGCGGTCGATGTCGTCGACGGTCGCGCCGTGTTGGAAGAGCAGCGCAGCCATCCAGTAGTCGCGCGCGGTCTTCACCTTCCCCTGCTTGAGGAGCTGGTCGAAGCGCGCGCGTCGCGCGGCGTCACGCGTCACGATCTCCGGCGAGAACGCGCCCTGTCGATCGGCCTGATCTGCGTCGAGCAGGGCGAGCAGCTCCGGGTCGGCGGGGTTCTTCGCGTTGAGCGAGGCCACCGCCGCTGCGTGCTTCTTCCACCGCGCATCGGCGTGCAGCGTGACGAGATCTTCATCGGCCAGCGTGTCGTTCGCGGTCTTGACGCTGGAGTTCTTCATCATGCGCGTGAGCAGCCGGAACGCGTCGTCGGTTTTTCCGGCGCGGGCCGCGCAGCACGCGGCGCTGTAGAGCGCTCCCGCGGGGTTCGTCCATTCCGGGCCGGAGCCCAGCGCCTCGAACGACCGCAGGCAGGCCTCGAACTCGCCGGCGTCATACTCGGCGTTCGCCTTCGCCGATTTCTCAGCGGTGGTTTGCGCCAACGCGACTCCGCACCACGCCACGACCACCGCCGACACGATTCGGGTCATGGGCACGCGGCTTAGCAAACCCCACGCTTTGGCACTTGGGCGCGGGCGGCCTTTGGCTAGATTCCCCGCGCCATGGCCAAGGAGTCGTACAACGATCTCATCTTCCAGCTCGGTGACCTCGCGCGAGAGCACCTGGCTGACACGAAGAACCCTCCGCGCACGATGGCGGCGGTGTTCGACGCCGAAGACGCGGTGCTCGCCGTTCGTCAGGAAATCGAAGGCCTCGAGGGCGAGCTGAACGACGAAGACGCCTCGTGGAATGACTTCCTCGCCGCGCAAGACGAAGAGAAGGAGAAGCAGAAGGCCATCGTCACGCGGTGGAAGAGCGCGGTGATCGGCGTCGAGGGCCGCTCGCGCGACATGAAGAAGAAGCTCTCCTCGCTGAAGGCCGCGCACCGCTACATGAAGGACTCGCTCAAGCGCGCGGAGGCCAGCTACAAGGAGATGGAGCTCCGCGAGGGCCACGACGTGAAGAAGTTGAACCTCACGCGCGAGAACCTGAAGAAGCAGCGGCTCCACATCATGCGCGACGCGCGCAGCCTCGAGGAGCTGGAGTGGGACCTGAACCAGGTGCTCACGCCGCGGCCGGGGCAGCAGGGCGCGCAGGGCATCCTCGCGCACAAGCGCATCCTCGAGATGGAGGACGAGTTCGAAGAGCGCGAGCACGATCACAAGCTGAAGATGAAGGAGCTCGACGAGGCCATCGGCGTCAAGGAGGAGGAGCTCAAGGGCGTCGAAGAGGAGCTCGACGGCTGCATCTTCGACCTCGGTGAGGAGTGCTACGCCGACCGCGTGCCGCACCCGGCGCTCAACCCGATGTACCCGAAGCTCGACAAGGCGAAGTGAGCTGGAAGCCGTCGCTCCGGCCGCGCGAGGGCATGCGCGTGCCGACCAGCACCGCCGAGCACGCGATGTTGCTCTCGGAGTGCACGCTGTATTTCCTCGCGCTGGTCTTCCCCGTGTTCGACTGGAGCGCCACCGTGCGCGCGTTGCTCGCGACGGCGCTCGGCGTGTACCTCCTGGTGCTGCTGCGGAACTTCTGGGCGTGGCTCGCAGCCAGCGCTCGTGAACGTGCGGTGTTCATCGCGGCGGTGAAGAAGGTCGACGCGGCGCGCGCGGCGGAGCTGCAGCAGCTCGGTGGCGGCTGGCGCTGGTGGCATCGGCTCTCGCTGCTGGTGCTGTTGGTGATCGAGCTCGTCGTGGTGTGGAAGACGCAGAACCTGTGGGCCGCGGCGCCGCTGGCGCTGTTGGTGCCGCTCAACATCGTCTCGACGATCGATCTGGTCCGTGGACGCGCTCACTGACGCAGAGGTCGCCGCGCTGGGCGGCGCCGGCTGGTTCTCGCGCGAGACCTTCCTCGGCGCGGAGCTCGCGATGCGGGTGCGCGCGCAGGCGGCCGCGGTGCCGTTGCGTCGCGCGGGCGTGCGCCGGGCGGGCGAGCTCGATGACGCGATCCGCTCCGATGAACTCGCCTGGGTGACGCCGGAGCTCTTCCCGGAAGCCGTCGCCGCGTTCGACGCGCTGATGACGCAGTTGAATGAGCGCGCGTGGCTCGGGTTGCGGCGCTTCGACCTCCAGCTCGCGCGGTACCAGCCGGGCGCGAAGTACGTGCGGCACCGCGACGCCTTCCCCGGCGACGACAACCGGCGCGTCACCGCCATCGTCTACCTGAACCCCACGTGGGCTGAGGGCGACGGCGGCAAGCTGCGCCTCTTCGTGGAGCCGGTGGTCGATCTCGAGCCGCGGTTGGATCGGCTGGTCGTCTTCCGCAGCGAGCTCATCGAGCACGAGGTGCTGCCCGCACACGCGGAACGTTGGGCGTTGACCGCCTGGTACTCAGCGCGCTGAAGGGAAGCGCAGCACCCGGTACGGCGGCGCGACGCAGGTGGTGTCGCCGATGCGCTGCACGGTGGGCGGCGCCCAGCAGGTGTGGAGGATCAGATCGTCTTCGGTCACCACGCCCTTCGGTGCGCGGTCTTCGAAGAGGATCGCCACATGCCGCATCGAGGGGAAGTGCAGCACGTCGCCTTCGCGTGCCGGGCCCTTCACCTCGCGCGCCTGCTGATCGATGCCGTACGACGACGTGTACTCGGCTTTGAACCCGGCGCGCCGGCGCGCGTACACCGCGAGGTCGGCGCAGTCGGAGCCGATGAGCAGATCGGTCTGGTTGCGCCCGTCGGGGCCCGCGCTCCCGAAGATGTACGGCGTGTTGAGCAGCTCGCTGGCGTAGCCGATGAGCGTGTCGTCGCGGCGGAAGGTGACGCGGAACACCTCGGTCGTGAGCCCGCCCCATTTCATCGACTCACGACCGGGTGTGGAGAGCGTCGCGCCGTCTTTCGCGATCGCCGTGACCTTGAACGCCATGGTGCCCGCCCCGGCGAGCTGCGGCACCGGCGCGAACTTCGTCGGCGTGACCTCGGCGGGGCAGGTCGATTTCCCGCGGCAGGCCTCGAGCTCGGTCTCCTCGAAGTCGATGTTCGCGAAGTGAAATGACGGCTGCGTGTTGTCGACCGACGGTGTCGTGGGCTCCACGCGGTACCAGTGGAAGTCGTGCGCGTCCTTCGCGACGGCGAGCAGCTCCACGCGCTGGCCGACGCGCGCGTAGACCCAGCCCGGCTTCGGCTTCGCGCCGTCGACCGACGCCTGCAGTTGAATCGGCGCGGCGCTCAAGAGCAGGGCGATCAGCATCACGCGTTCGACGCCGCCGGGCTCATCGTGGTTCCGCCTCCGGCGATCGGCGCGTCAGTGGCGCTGCAGGCGCTCGAGGCGCTGGTGCACGAAGCGGGCGGCGCGCAGTGACATCGCCATCAACGTGAGCTGTGGGTTCACCCCCAGCGAGCTGGGCACCGCGGAGCCGTCGCTGATGAACAGGTTGTGCACGTCGTGCGCCTCGTGGGTCTCGTCGACCACCGAGTCGAGCGGCGCGGCGCCCATGCGCGCGGTGCCCAGCGGGTGGTAGGCGGTGAGGTCCATGTGCCGCGCGGGCACCTTCGCGCGCTCGAACCGCAGCACGTCGTCGAGACCGCGGAGCCGCGCGTGGCCCAGCACCGGCAGCCGCACCTCCCGCGCGCCGGCCGCGAAGTACACCCGCGCGAGGATGCCGAAGCCCCGCTGGAGCAGCGCGCGGTCTCGCTGGTTGACGCTGTAGCGCATCAGCGGCTCGCCCTCGCGCCGGGCGACGAGGTGGCCGCGCGACGAGTCCTTCACCATGAAGCCGAACATGAAGCTGTGGTTGAAGCGCTCCATCAGCGCCACGAACCCGGGCCCGGCGCCGCTGAGCGACGCGGCGGTCAGCTCGAGCGGCACCTGCGCGCCCTCGAAGTACAGCCCCTCCCGCTTGAACTCGTCGATCGCGTAGCCCTGCGGGACCGTGCGCGCCGCGTGCACCTCCTCGTCGAACACCCCGAGCGCGGCCGACGCCGGGTGGAGCGAGAGGTTCTTGCCCAGCTGCCCGGAGGTGCCGCACAGCCCGCTGCGCGAGAGCAACGCCGGCGTGTGCAGCGCGCCGCAGGCCAGCACCACCACCTTCGCGCGCACCGACCGCCGCTTCCCGTCGACGGTGCTCACGCCGCGCACGCCCACCGCGGCGTCGCGCTCGGTGAGCACCTGCTCCACGCGCAGGCCGGTGATCAGCTGGGCGCCGTGCGTGAGCGCGAGGGGCACGTAGCTGACGTTGGTGCTGCGCTTGGCGTCGGTCGGGCAGCCGAAGCAGCACAGCCCCTGGCCGTCGCAGCCCGGCGCGTTGCGCAGCAGCGGGTGATGCGAGTAGCCGAGCGCGTCGCAGCCGCGGGCGATCAGCTTCGCGGGCGCGCCGAGGGCCGCGGCGGGAGAGGGCCTGACGCCGAGCACCTCCTCGACCTCCGCGTAATACGGCGCGAGCGCGTCGTCGGTGAAGCTCTGGAGGCCGGCGCCGCGCCACGCGGCGAGCACCTCGGGCGGCAGGCGGAAGCACGTGCCGGAGTTGATGAGCGTGGTGCCCCCCACCCCGACGCCGAGCGGCACGGGGATGGCGGTGTTCCCCACCGCGATGGTCGCGCCACCCTGGCGGTACATCTGCTTCATCATCGGCGTGGCGCGGCCGGTGAAGTCGTGGCGCGTGAAGAGCGGGCCTTCCTCGAGCAGCAGCACCGCGTGGCCGCGCTCGGCGAGGGCCCTGGCCATCGGGGCGCCGCCCGCCCCGGTGCCGACCACCACCACGTCGCACTCGAGGTGCTCGTCCTCGGCGAGCGTCGAGGCGTCGATCACCTGCTCCTGCCAGCGCGGGCGCTCCCGGGCGGCGGGCTGATCGACGCCGTAGCGGCAGCCGAGCGCGGCGAAGAGGGCCGGGTCGTCGAAGTGAACCAGCTTCAGCGGCGCGAGCAGGCCCCGGAGCAGCAGCCGGGTGGCCTCTCCGTTCTCCATCGCGTGCAGCACCTCGACGCGCCGCCCGAAGGGCAGCTTCGAGAAGCGCCTGCGGGTGCGGAGCAGCGCTTCGAGGTCGAGGCTCCGGAGCAGCGCGCGGTAGCCCGCGACGACGCCCGGCGGCAGCCCCCCGAGGAAGCCCTCGAGGCGGGCGATGGTGGCGGCGCCCGCGCCCGGGAGGACGCGGCCCGCGGGGAGGGCGGTGGTGGCGAGCAGCTCGAGCTGCGCGCGCTCTGCGGCGGTGAGCATCTGGTCAGCCCCGGGCGCGAAGTGGGAGGCGGGCGACGGCGATGCGCCGCGCCTCGAGCTGGCGGTGGGCGCGCGACGGCGTCGGCAGCCACGACGCCAGGAAGCCCGGGAGCTCGTCGAGCGCGAACGTCAGCGTGCCCTCGGCCAGCAGCTCCCCGAGCTCGTCAGACAAGGCGATCGGCAACACCGTCATCGAGGTGACGGGCGAGAACACGCTGGGCCGCTTGGCGCCGTGGAGGCGCAGGCGGCGCCCGTCGGTCGCCGTGAAAGACACGTCGTAGCTGATGCGCGCCGGGAGGACTGAGAGCGCGAGCGTGCCCTCGCAGGTCGTCTCCTCGACCCAGGGGCCCGCGTGCACCACGCCCTGGAGCGTGAAGTGCCCGCGGGCGTCGCGCGACGCGCGCACGTTGAAGTCGATGGGCACTTCAGCGCCCGACCTCGAGGTGACGACTCCGCGCATGGTCTCGACGAAGGCGATCTTCATGGGTGCACCTCTCAGACGACGTGGGGGAAGCGTGGGTCGGCCTCGCGGCGCAGGAGCTCGAGCGCCGCGCCGTGTTCGCTGTGGCAGGTGAAGGACGCGCCGTCGGCCGGGCGCACGGTGAGCGTCGCCTTCGCCAGCTTGCTGTTGAAGCAGTACGAGCGCGCGCCATCGGGGTTGTCGTAGCCGAGGCACGCCATCGGGCGCCCCGCGGCGTCGAGCTCGAGGGTCGCCTCGCCGTCGGTGCTGCGCAGCGCCACCTGCCAGCGCTCCGGGGAGACCTCCGCGCGCTGCCGCCAGCCGTCGAGCAGCGTGTCGAAGCGGTAGCTGCGCGCGCCCCTGCGCACCACCAGGCCCGAGAGCCGCGGGAGCACCCGGCCCGCCAGCTTCACGCGCGCCGAGAAGCCCTCCACCATCACGTCGTCAGCGGGGAAGAGGCACTGGCCCCACGCGTACTCGAAGGTGTGCTCCCGGCCCCAGTTGTGCCCCTGCATGCCGGGCCAGCCGTCGACGACCTGCGGGCCCGAGGGCAGCGCGAGGGTCCCCGAGAAGCGCAGCGAGGGGAACGGGGTGTTCAGCTTCGACCGGGGGAAGGGCCCGGTGCGAAAGAAGCGCAGCGGCAGCAGCGAGAGCGGCTCGCCGATGGGCGACTCGTCGCGCGTCCAGGTGAGGTCGAAGCGCGCGGTGCCCTCGCGGCCGGAGATCGAGCCCCGCGCCGCGCCGGCCGGCGACAGCGTGAACCGGGCGTCACCGACCTCGACGCGCGCGCCGTCACCGGAGAACGAGGCCGCGCTCAACGGCACGGTCTGCTTGTTCGCGAAGGTGGTGCGCTGCTCGCCGTCGAAGAAGATGAACCAGCTCTCGGCGATCGCGGGCCCCTCGAGCGGCGCGAGGATGGTGGCCTTCAACCACACCGCGAGCGGCCGGGTGGGGTGGTTGGCGCGCAGGAAGTAGCTCTCGACGTGCCCGCGCTGACCGTGAAAGCGCAGCGCGTTGTCGCTCGGCTCGGGCGTTCGCAGCAGGGAGATCATGTCAGGCCTTTCTCGAGGTGCGTCAGGGCGGAGGCCGCGTGGGCGCGCAGGGCGTCTCCGGCGGCGCGTGGGTCTCGCGCCTTGATGGCGGCGACCGCGCGGCGGTGGTGCCCCGCGTCGAACGCGCCGCCCCGGTACATCGGCAAGAAGCGCTCGGGCGCGCGGAAGTAGATGTCGCGCACCACCTTCGCGAAGAGCGCCAGCAGCTGGTTGCCGGTGATCTGCACGAGCTGCTCGAAGAAGTCGTAGTCGAGCGCCTGGAGCGCGGCGGGCGTGCGGCGCGGCTCAGCGAGCGATCGCGCGAGCTGCTCGAGGCGGGCGATGGAGGCGGCGTCGGCCTTGATCGCGGCGCGCTCCGCCGACCACCCCAGCAGCAGGCCACGCAGCTCATGGAGATCGCGGAGCACGCCCAGCCCCAGCTCACCCCCGGCCTCGAGCAGCTCGGGCACCAGCGCCAGCCCCGCGTCGAGCACCACGTCGGCCACGCGCGTCGCGCCCCCATGGCGGATGGTCACCAGGCCCCAGGCCTCCAGCCGCTTCATCGCCTCGCGGACGCTCGAGCGGTTCACGTCGTACTTCTCGGCCAGCGCCCGCTCCGAAGGCAGCGCCTCTCCGGCGCGCAGCCGGCCCTTCACGATCGACGCGCGGAGCGTCCGGGCGATGCGCTCGGCGAGGTTGCGGCGGGGGCGGGCGGCACGGGTAGGCATCACTGGTCCGACCAGTTAATAGACTTGGCGGAGGTCGAATAGCAATGGCTGGTCCGACCAGTTGGCGCGTCAGCTGGGCCCCCGCGACGGCAGGCCGCGTGTGCGCGCGGTGGGCGCAGGCGGCGCGGTGCTTCAGGGTTTCGCGCGCACGTGTAGGGTGCCCACATGCCGCGCGTTTTGTTCGTTGCGTCGTTGGTCGTGATGCTTGCGTGTCCTCAAGAGAAGCCGAAGCCCGAGCAGCTCGAGGGCGATGGCTGGGTGCTCGCCGTCGAAGGGAATACGTTTC
>CAMLFP010000229.1 GCA_946479335.1 uncultured Archangium sp. | reverse complement strand
CGCAGCCGCCGCGTCGTGACGCCCGAGGGCGTTCGCCCGGCCACCGTGCACGTGCGCGGAGAGAAGATTGAAGCCGTCGCTGACTACGACGCGTGGCCTGCCTCCGCCGAGCGCGTCGATGTCGGCGAGAAAGTGCTGATGCCCGCGGTCGTCGACACGCACGTGCACGTCAACGAGCCCGGCCGCACCGACTGGGAAGGCTTCCGCACCGCCACGCGCGCCGCGGCCTCCGGCGGAGTCGCCTCGCTGGTCGACATGCCGCTCAACTCCATTCCGCCGACGACCTCCGCGGAGGCGCTGCGCACCAAGAAGAACGAAGCGCTCGGCCAGTGCCTCATCGACGTCGGCTTCTGGGGCGGCGTGGTGCCCGGCAACGTGAAGGACCTCGAAGGCCTCGCCCGCGAAGGCGCGCGCGGCTGCAAGGCGTTCATGTGCTTCTCGGGTGTCGACGAGTTCCCCGGGTGCACCGAAGCCGACCTCCGGCCCGCGATGCTGGAGCTCAAGCGCCTCGGCATTCCGCTGCTCGTCCACGCGGAAGTCGAAGGCCCCATCGACGCCGTCGCGGAGCAGATTTCAAAGCTCAACCCGCGCGCGTACTCGACGTACCTCGCGTCGCGCCCGCAGGCCGCTGAAGGCCAGGCGGTGCAGCTCATCTCCACGCTGTGCCGCGAGACGCGCGCGCGCACGCACGTGGTGCACCACTCCGCGGCCGATGTGCTGCCGTTGATTCGCTCGGTGCGCGCCGAGGGCCTGCCCTTCACCGCCGAGACGTGCCCGCACTACCTGCACTTCACCGCTGAGAAAGTTCCCGACGGCGCGACCGCGTTCAAGTGCGCGCCGCCGGTGCGTGAAGAAGCGAACCGCGAGCAGTTGTGGAAGGCGCTCGGCGAAGGGCTGCTGGAGCTCGTCGCCTCCGACCACTCGCCCTGCACGCCCGCGCTCAAGAAACAGGAGGCCGGTGACTTCATGGCCGCGTGGGGCGGCATCTCCGGGTTGCAGTTGGGCCTGCCCGTCACGTGGACCGGCGCGTCGGCGCGCGGCTACTCCATCCACCAGCTCGTGAAGTGGATGTGCGAGGCCCCGGCGCGCTTGGCGGGGCTGTCAAACCGCAAGGGCACGCTCGCGGCCGGCTTCGACGCCGACTTGACCGTGTTCGACCCCGAGGCGGAGTTCGTGGTCGACGTTCAGAAAATCCAACACAAGAACAAGCTGACGCCCTACGCGGGCGCGACGTTGCGCGGCGTTGTGTTGTCTACGTATGTGCGCGGCTCGCGCGTTTTCCACGAAGGCGAACACGCCTCTGACTTGAAAGGACAGTTCCTGTGAGCACTCCTGATTTCGTCGACTACCCGGACCTCGCCGCTGAACGTGTCGGCGGCGCCGCCATCGCCACCAACGACGACTTCTTCGCCGAGAAGGAGAACCTCCTCAAAGGCCACGAGGCCGAGTGGAAGGAGCACGAGTACACGCACAAGGGGAAGTGGATGGACGGCTGGGAGTCGCGCCGCCGCCGCGAGCCCGGCTACGACTGGTGCGTGGTGCGCCTGGGCATGCCCGGCGTCATCAAGGGCTTCGTCGTCGATACGAAGTGGTTCCGCGGCAACTTCCCCGAGTCGTGCAGCATCGAAGCGGCGTCGCTCGAGGACCCGCTCGACATCAGAGAAGCGCAGACCGCCGAGTGGGTGGAGATCGTCCCCAAGGCGAAGCTGCAGGGCGACTCAAAGAACTACTTCGCGGTGAACGACGCACGGCGCTTCACGCACGTGCGCTTGAACATCTTCCCCGACGGCGGCGTGGCGCGCCTGCGCGTGCACGGCGAGGTGGTGCCCGACTGGAAGAAGCTGGGCGCGTACGGCGGGCTGGTGGACCTCGCGGCGCTGGAGAATGGCGCGTACGTGCTGGCGTGCTCCGACATGTTCTTCGGCAGCCGTCACAACCTCATCAAGCCCGACCGCGCCATCAACATGGGCGACGGCTGGGAGACCAAGCGACGCCGCGGCGTGGGCAACGACTGGAGCCTGGGGCGCCTCGCCGCGAAGGGCACGCTGCAACGACTTGAAGTCGACACGACGCATTTCAAGGGCAACGCGCCCGGCCGCTGCGTCATCGAGGCGTGCATCGGCGCGCGCGACGCGAAGCCCGACGCGCTGACCGGCTGGCGCACGGTGGTGGAGAGCCCGTTGCAACCGCACACGCGGCACTTCTTCGACGACGCGCTCCGCCGAATCGGGCCCGTCACGCACGTGCGGCTCTCGGTGTTCCCCGACGGCGGCGTGGCGCGCTTCCGCGCGTGGGGCGAGCTGCACGAAGAGCCGAACACCGCGCTGGCGAAGTTGAACGCGCTCTCGACCGACGCGGCCGCGGTGGAGTTCTTGAAGGTGTGCGGCAGCAAGAAGTGGGCGACCGCGATGGCGTGGGCGCGCCCGTTCGAGAACGTCGCAGCGTTGATGCGCATCGCGGAGCGCGAGTGGTGGAAGTCGAATGACTCCGACTTCCTCGAGGCGTTCGGCGCGCACCCGCGCATCGGCGACAAGAGCGGCGGCAAGTGGAGCGCCCAGGAGCAGGCCGGCGCCGCGAGCGCGGAGAGCCAGACGCTGGAGAAGTTGAAGGCGCAGAACGACGCGTACTTCGAGAAGCACGGCTTCATCTTCATCGTGTGCGCGACCGGCAAGTCGGCCGCCGAGATGCTGGCGCTGCTCGAGGCGCGCATGCCCAACGACAAGGCGACCGAGCTGCGCACCGCGGCCGAGGAGCAGGCGAAAATCACCCGCCTCCGTCTGAACAAGTGGCTGGAGGAGCGCGCATGATTACGACGCACATCCTCGACACCACGCTGGGCAAGCCCGCGCGCGGCGTCGCCATCTCGCTCAAGAAGTTCAACGGCGTCGACTGGAAGCCCGTCGGCCAGGGCGCGACCGATGACGACGGGCGCTTGAAGACGCTGACGCCGCCGGGGCCGGTGGAGCCCGGCACGTACAAGCTGCGCTTCGAGACCGAGGCGTACTTCACGGCCCTCGGCACGCGCGGCTTCTACCCGTACGTGGAGATCGTCTTCGACGTGCAGGACGGCGCGGCGCACTACCACGTGCCCTTGCTGCTCAACCCGTTCGGATACTCGACCTACCGCGGCTCATGAAGCAGCGCGCGGCGTGGGTGGCGCTGGGCCTCGGCGTGCTGGTGCGCTTCCTGTTGTTGGGGAGCAAGCCGCTGTGGATCGACGAGGCCTTCTGCGTGTGGCTGGTGGAGCACCCGTTCGCGGAGCTCCACACGTGGCTGGTGGGCATCGACCAGCACCCGCCGCTCTATTACTGGCTGCTCTTCGTCTGGCAGCGCGTCTTCGGCGACGGCGCCTTCGCGGTGCGCGCGCTGTCGGCGGTGGTCAGCTCGCTGGCGCTCCCCTTCTACTGGGCGACGGCGCGGCGGCTGCTCACTCCACGCGCGGCGCTCATCGCGCTCTTCGCGTTGGCGCTCTCCCCGTTCCACGTGCAGTACGCGCAGGAGACGCGCATGTACGCGCTCGTCGACCTGGGCGCGGCCGCGGCGCTGTACTTCTTCTCAGGCGTGCTGACGCGGCGCCGCGCGAGCGACTGGGCCGGGCTGGTCATCGCGCAGCTGTGCGTCTCGCTGTCACACAACGCGGCGACGGTGTTCTTCACCTTCGCGTTGAACCTCGCGGTCATCGGCGTGTGGCTCAAGCGCAGCGCGGAGCCGGCGTGGGAGGGCGTGCAGCACCCGCGCTTCGTGCGCCGCTGGGTCGCGAGTCAGGTCGCGGTGGGCGTGCTGTGGTTGCCGTGGCTCCCGTCGTTCCTCGTGCAGGCGGCGCGCCTCGACAGCCGCTTCTGGTTGAGCCCGCCGGGCCCGCGCGCGGTGCTCGACCTCTTCCACACCTTCAACTTCGCGTGGCTGGCCGACTGGTTCCCCTTCAGTCACGCGGCCGACGTCGTCTACCTCGTGCTCTTCGTGCTGGGCGTGCGCGCGTTGACGGGCACGCGCGGGTGGCTGCTGCTGGTCTTCTACTTCGCGCCCATCGTCGGGGAGCTGGTGGTCAGCCTGCGGCGGCCCATCTTCTACGACCGCACGCTCATCTTCGCGTCGCTCACCTATTACCTGGTGCTCGCCGCCGGCCTCGACGCGGCGCTCTCACGCCTCACGCGGCGGCCCGCCATCGCGCTGGTGACGCTGGTCACGTTCTTCAACGTGCTCGCGCTGCGCAACTACCTCGTCTACGCGAAGAAAGAGGAGTGGGACCTCGCCGCCGCGTACGTCACCCGGCACGTCGCGCCCGGCGAGCCGGTGCTCTTCAACGCCACGTGGGCGCAGATCCCCTTCGAGTACTACGCGCGCGGCGGGCCGAAGCTGGAGCTCCACGGGTTGCCGGTGGACCTCTTCGACCGCCACGTTCTGGAGCCGGAGTT
This sequence comes from uncultured Archangium sp., assembly GCA_946479335.1. Next base: position 4,462 of record CAMLFP010000229.1, on the reverse strand, counting down.
CGAGCCGCGGGACCTCCCGGTCATCACCGCGGCCATCGCCGGCAAGCCGGGCGTGTGGCTCGTCTACTCGCACGAGTTCTTCACCGACCCGAACCACCTCATCCCGCAGGAGCTGGAGCGCGTCTACGCGACCAAGGAGCTGCGCGAGTTCTTCGGCGTCCGCGTCATCCACTACTCCGACCGCCGCGAGTGAGCGTCAGCCGCGGCGGTTGCGCGCGATGACCGCGAAGGAGCGCGACGCGAGCTCGTCACGCGTGAGGCCCGTCGCCAGCAGCTCGTCTTCGGCGAGCGCGCCGCAGCTCAAGCCCCGGAGGAAGAAGTTGAGCAACCCCTGCCCCGTCGCGGCGTCGTCGAAGGTGGTGCCGACCAGCGAGGCCTGGCCGAGCTTCGCGACGAAGTGCTTCAGGCGCCGCGACGCCTCGCCCAGGTTCTGCGCGTAGAAGCCGGAGATCGCCGCGTAGCGCGAGACGAGCTGCGCGGGGTGCAGGTCCCACCCCTGGAAGAAGCCGTTGGCCATCGAGCGCCGGGTGTCCTCGGCCGCGAGCCGCCACGCCGCGTACACGCCCGCGCGGTTCTCCTCTTCTTGCGCGTCGGTGAGCGTGGCTCCGCGGTGCGTCGGTACCGGCAGCTGCGTCGTCGCGCCATCTGACAGCCACACGCCGGTGCCCGCGAACGCGAGCTGCATCTGCGCGCGGGCGGCGTCACACGCCGGGTGATGCAGCCGCTGCTCGGACGCGGGGATGTCGAGCGACGCCGTGAAGTCGTACGCGCCGAAGTGCGCGCCGCGCAGCCGCGCTCCGGCCACCGCCAGCACCTGCGGGAGCATCGCGCGGCCGTCTTCACCGACGAGCCCCTGCGCGGCCTCCACCATCACCTCGAAGCGCAAGCTCCCGGGCGCCCACTGCTTCGCGCGCTCCAGCGCTTCGAGCGCGGTGATGAACAGCTTCACCTGCGCGACGGAGACCACCTTGGGCAACGTCACCACGAAGCCCGCGGGCACCTGCGAGAGCGGCGCGAGGAACAGCTCCAGCGTGCGCACCGCGCGAACCCCCAGCTCCGCCGACATCGGCTTGACGCGGACGCCGGAGAACGGCGGCAGCTGCGCCTTCGCGAAGGCCTCCCCCGCCGCGCGCGCGTGCGCGTCTTCTTCGTCGTCGCTGCGGTGGCCGTAGCCGTCTTCGAAGTCGACGCGGAGGTCTTCGAGCGGCTCGGTCGACAGCTTCGCCACCACGCGCGCATGCACACGCTCCGCGAGCGGCGCAGAGAACCCGAACGCTTCGTGGAACGCCTGCGGCACGGGCGCGAAGTCGTGCAGCGCCTTGAGCGCCAACGCGCCCAGCTTCTGCGGCGTGTCTGACTTGAAGAGGTGCGCGCCGCCGTACAGCACCGACACCGGCTGCCGCGCGCCGGAGTCACCGGGGAAGCGCCGCGTGAAGTCGGCCTGCGCCTGCGTCAACTCCCGCTGCAACCCGGTGAGGAACGAAGCGTCCATACAGGCGTCTTAATGCGCCGATGACGCGTCTGCCGCGCTCGTCTCGCGCGGCACGTAGGTGAGCACCACGAAGCCCGACGGGAGCGCGAGGTGCTTCACGAGCTTCAAGTCGACGAACTTCGAGAGCCCCGAGAACAACGTCGGCCCGCTCCCCGAGATGCGCGGGTGCACCGTGAATTCGTATTCGTCGATGAGCCCCAGCTCCGCGAGCGCGAGCGGGAGTCGCAGGCCGCCAGTCGCGATGCCCCGGCCCGGCTGCTGCTTCAACGCGCGCACGAACGCGCCGAGCTCGCCGCGCACCAACTCCGCGCCGCGCCAGTCGACGTTGCTCAGCGTGCTCGACACCACGTACTTCTTCATCGGCCCGATGACGTTCGCGAACGGGCGCGTCCACTCCGGGAGGCCGGCGGGCGGGTCGCGCCAGAACTCCATCAGCTCGTAGGTGGTGCGGCCCAGCAGCATCGAGTCGTTCTGCGCGAGCGACTCGGCCGCGTGGCGATGCGTGAACGCGTCAGGCGGCGCACCCGATTCGTGACCGGCGCGGCCGTCGAGCGTGAGGTTGATGGCGTAGCGGAGCGGCTGCATGCCTCGACGCTACCGTGACGGGCGCTCCGTCGCCTTGGAGTGACGCGGCGCGCGCGGCGCGTTACGTGACGCGCATGTCGAAAGTGCTCTCGGAGCTCATCGCGCTCCTCTCGCTGGAGAAGATTGAAGAAGACCTCTATCGCGGCCAGAGCCAGGACCCCGGCTGGGGCACGGTCTACGGCGGGCAGGTCATCGGCCAGGCGCTGTACGCGGCGCTCAACACCGTGCCCGAGGAGCGCCCGGTGCACTCGCTGCACGCGTACTTCCTGCGGCCCGGCGACGTGTCGCGCCCCATCGTCTACCAGGTGCAGCGCAGCCGCGACGGCGGCAGCTTCACCTCGCGGCACGTGACGGCGATTCAAGCCGGCCACCCCATCTTCGACATGTCGGCCAGCTTCCAGAAGGCGACGCCGGGCTTCGAACACCAGGTCGAGATGCCGAAGGTGCCCGCGCCCGAAGACACGCCCACCGAGCAGGAGCGCTACACGAAGCAGGCGCACAAGTTCCCCGAGTTCCTCCGCGAGCGCGTGCTGGCCGAGCGCCCCATCGAGATGCGCGTGGTGAACGAGCCCGACGTCTTCAACCGCACGAAGGAGCCCGCCGAGCGCCACGTGTGGCTGCGCACGCCCGCGAAGCTGCCCGACACGCCGGTGCTGCATCAGGCGATGCTGGCCTACGCGAGCGACTACGCGTTCCTCACCACGGCGCTCAAGCCGCACGGCGAGTCGTGGCTCTCAGGCAAGCTGCAGATCGCCAGCGTCGACCACACCATCTGGTTCCACGCGCCGTTCCGCGCCGATGAGTGGCTGTTGCACACCATCACCAGCCCGTGGGCCGGCAACGCGCGCGGGCTGACGCTGGGCCGGGTGTACACGCGCGATGGGCGGCTCGTGGCCTCCACCGCGCAAGAAGGGCTGATGCGCCGCCGCGAGTGACGCGTCAGAAGCGCGGCGTGCCGGGGTCCATGCCGAGGAAGACGCGGCCGATGGTCTCGTAGCTCTGCGTCGCCACCATCGCGTGCTGCGTGGCCACGTGCGCGTCGCGGAACAGGCGCTGCAGCGGGCTGGTGTCGTGCACGGAGCTCGCGCCGCCGGCGTCGTACATGAGGTCGACGGCCTGCGCGGCGGCGTGCGTGCAGTGCGTGGCCGAGAGCCGCAGCAGCGCGCGGTGCTCCAGCGACACCGGCTCGCCGCGTTCGGCGACCGCGCGCCACACCTCGCCCACCGAGTCGTAGAGCAGCGCCCGCGCCGAGCGCACCAGGCCTTCCGCGCGCGCGACCTGCGACTGCACGAGGCCGCGCTCGCGCACGAGGTTCGGCTGGCCTGAGGGCCGCTTCGCGCCCGCGAGCTCCACCAGCGCGGTGATGGCGGCGCGCCCGAGGCCCACCGCGACGGGCGCCAACGCGAGCCCCAGCAGCGTGGTGAGCGGGAAGCGGTACAGCGGGCCCGTCTGGCGCGGCGGCGAGAGGAGCGAGAAGGCGTGCGTCGCGGGCACCATGAGGCCCTCGACCTTGTAGTCGTGGCTCCCGGTGCCGCGCAGGCCCAGCACCTTCCACGTGTCGATGAGCTGCACCGCGCTGCGCGGGAAGAGGAACATGAACGGCTCGGGCACGCCGTTGGGCAGCGTGCGCAGCGTGCCGTCGACCACCACGCCGCCGACGCCGCCGAAGTACGTCGCCTGCGTGCAGCCGCTGCCGAAGCCCCACTGGCCATTGAGCAGGTAACCGCCCTCGACCTGCGCGCCCGCGACGGTGCCGCGCGCGTTGAACGAGCCGGCGACCACGGAGCGCGGCGTGCCGAAGATCTCGCGCAGCGCCTCGGCACCGAGTGAGCCCGACACCAACGCGCCGCTGCCGCCGATGGCGAGGTTCCAGCCGACGGCGGCGTCGACCTGCGAGACCTCCTCCACCGCGCGGAGCAACACTTCGAGCGGCGCCTCGGCCCCGCCGACTTCACGCGGCACCCACAAGCGGAAGAGGTCCGCCGCGACCAACGCGTCGACGAGGCTCGCGGGCAACGCGCGCTGGTGCTCAAGCTCGTCACGAGCCGCTTCGATGAGCGGGCGCAAGGCGCGCGCGCGCTGCACCGGGTCAGACGACGCCACCGGGAGAGGAGAGGCGAGCTCGGTCATGGCCGCGAACTCTGCCAAATCGCGCCCCACGCGCGGGGCACGCGACGAGCGCGTCACCCGCAGGTCACACCGCGAGATGGCCGTCTCAGCGCACCGCTGCCGCGAGCTGCGCGTCGCCGCCGTACGCCGCGTACGCCCGCGCGCCGGCCGCCTGAATCTCGTCGTTGGTCATCGGCCAGCTCTGCTTGCTGCCGGGGAAGACGACGTACGAGACGCCGCTGCCCGCGCCGCCGTTGCGCGCGTTGGCGTTGATGC
>CAMLFP010000228.1 GCA_946479335.1 uncultured Archangium sp. | reverse complement strand
ATCGAGGGCCCCGGGCACGTGCCGATGCAGCGCATCCGCGAGAACATGACGGAGCAGCTCAAGCTCTGCCACGAGGCGCCGTTCTACACCCTGGGGCCGCTCACCACCGACATCGCGCCCGGGTACGATCACATCACCTCGGGCATCGGCGCGGCGCTCATCGGGTGGTTCGGCACCGCGATGCTCTGCTACGTGACGCCCAAGGAGCACCTCGGGCTCCCCGACCGCAACGACGTGCGGGTGGGCGTGGTGACCTACAAGATCGCCGCGCACGCCGCCGACCTCGCCAAGGGCCACCCCGGCGCCCAGCAGCGCGACAACGCGCTCTCGAAGGCGCGCTTCGAGTTCCGGTGGATGGATCAGTTCGCCCTCGGCCTCGACCCCGAGAAGGCGAAGGAGTTCCACGACGAGACGCTGCCTGCTGACGGCGCCAAGACGGCACACTTCTGTTCGATGTGCGGTCCCCACTTCTGCTCGATGAAGATCACGGGCGACGTGCGCGCCATCGCAGATGGTATGAACGAGAAGTCGAAGGAGTTCCGGGACGCGGGGGGCGAGATCTACGCAGCGAAACCGGGGTGACTCGAGTGACTGATGACGGCTTTGTGATCACGCTGCACGAGCGCGAGCGGGTGCTCGAGGTGCAGTACCCGGCGCGGGTCTCGCTGAGCGCGTTCGAGAAGTACGAGGTCGAGACGCGCGCGCTCATCGAGAAGCTGGAGCGCGGCGGCCCGTGGCACTGCCTCGTCGATCAATCGCGCGTGGTCACCACCATGCCGCCCGATCTCCCGCCGCGCATCGCCGAGCTCGTCGCCTGGTCACACGACCATGGGATGGACCGCGTCGGCCGGGTGGTGTCGGCCTCGGAGCTGGGCCGCCTGCAGGCCACCCGCATGCTCCGCGCCGCCGGCGTCGCCGACCTCGCCATGCTGTTTCAAGATCGCGCGTCGGCGTGGGCCTTCGTCACCGGCTCGAAGCTCGATTCGTAGAACGGGCTGTCCGCGGGGATCTCTCCGAGCCCGAACGCGCCGCGCAGCACGCGCTCCAGCCGGCGCGCGTCGTCGAGCTCCTCTTCGCTGATGAAGGCCACCAGCGCCTCGCGCAGCAGCTTGCCGCGATGTTCGACGTCGACCGTGAGGATGCCCGCGTCGAGCAGCGCCACCGCCTTCACCGCCTCGAAGGGCACCACCACCGTGCGCGGCTGCCCGGCGATGGGCGAGGTGAAGTCGAGCCGCAGACTGTAGGTGCCGAAGTTGGCGATGAAGCGGCGTTGGCGCTTCTCGTGGCGCTCCAGCCGCACCGCGCCCAGCAATGACAGCGCACCGGCCGCCAACAGCAGCGCCGACAGCGCGCCGGAGTCGCTCAGGAAGATCGCCGCCAGCGCGAAGAGCAGCGCCGAGATGCCTCCCAGCCACGCGAACGTCGGGCCCCAGGTGCGCTTCGGCTTCGCGGTCTCGCCGATCAACATCGATGGCTCGTAGCGCAGCGACACGTCACCCAGGCGCGAGGGCGCGGGGTTCTCAGCGAGCGCGGCGGCGAAGCGGGCCACGGGGCGGCACCGTAGCGCGCAATTCCGCCAGCCGAGCCTTCACCAGCGCCTGCACCAGCTTGAGCGGCAACTGCTTCTCCGGTGCGAAGGTCAGCCCGCCCTTGGTGGTCTTGAAGCCCTCCGTCAGCGCGCCCAGCGTCGCCACCACGCGCCCGCTGTGCGGGTAGTAGCCGCAGTGCTTCCCGAAGAAGGCGAAGCCGGCGACCACCTCTCCTGTCGGCAGCCGGAAGGCCGGCATCTGGTAGCTGAGGGTCTCCTCCGCCTTGGGGAGCAGCCGGCGCAGCTGGCCGCGCAGCCTGGTCAGGTTCGCGCGCGCGATCGGGTGCTCGATGGCGCTCAGGTACACGTCGATGGGCGTCATCGCCCGCCTCCCCGGCTGCGCGCCCAGACGCGGCCGTCTTCTTCCTTCACCTCGAACGTCTCCACCCGCGCGCCCTGCGGGAAGAACGCGCGGCCGTCGCGCACGTCGAAGCTCCACGCGTGGAGCGGGCAGTACAGGTGATGCCCCTGCAGATCGCCGCGCCCCAGCTCGCCGTTGCGGTGCGGGCAGGTGTTGTCGATGGCGTACGCGACGCCCTGCACGCGCACCACCGCCACGCAGCGGCCTTCGACCTGCACCACCTGCGGCTGGCCTTCGACGAGCGCGGAGGATTCGAGCAAGGGGACGAACACGGGCCCTCCTACGCCGCGGGCGCGACCGCCGGCCGCTTCTTCACCGGAGCCGCGTCCACCGCGAACAGCTCCGCGTAGACGCCGGGCGCGCCGAGCTTCTCCGCGAGCTTCACCCGCAACTTGAGGATCGCCAGCGCCGCGCGCACTCGGCGCTCCTCGGTGTCGCGCTTGAGCCGCGCCGTAGAAGCCGCCGCCCGCGCCACGTCGAGCTTCGCCTCCGCGGCCTTCACCTCGGCGTTGCGCTTCACCAGCTCCGCGCTCTCCTTCGGCGCCGCCTTCGCGGTGGCCTTCGCCAGCTTCTCGACGAGGCGCATCTCGCTGGCGTACGCGGCGCCGATCACCTGCGAGACCGACGGCAGGCCGAATCGCTTGAAGGAGTTCTGCTTGCGCTCGCCCTGCCCGATGAGCGTGCGGTCGAGCGCGACCACGGCGAGGTCCCGCGCGGCGTCGGCGTCGGCGAGCGCCCGGGCCGCGGCCTCCTCCTTCTCGGCGGGGCCATCGACGGCCTTCGACAGCTTCTCGTAGCCCGCGCCGGCGGCGAGAAACGCCCTCGCTTCACTCGCGAACTCCGCGTGCCGCGCGGGCACGAAGCCCTCCCGCACGCGCGCGATGGCTTCCACAACTGACTTCGGGCTCCCGCTCTTTCCGACATACGACGCCATGCCTGCCTCCGTGGTTGGTGGAACGACCCGCGGACCCTACCCCGACCCGCGCGACGGGCTGAATTGGTTGAACATCAACCAGAGGAGCCCGGTCCGTCGCGCCGCCCGGCGCGATCCACGCGCCGAGAATCGCGGTGGGCGCCGCGCCCGGGCACGCTCCACGCCCGAGGATCGCGATGGGCGCCGCGCCCGGCACGATCCACGCCCGAGAATCGCGGTGGGCGCCGCGCCCGGCACGATCCACGCGGGAGAATCGCGGTGGGCGCCGCGCCGGCGCGCGAAGAACGGTTGCGCGGCGGGCGGCTCGCGGTGAACCTCCCGCACCATGAGCCTCACGCCGAAAGAACGCGACGAGCTGTTCAACGCCCTCACGTGGGACGCGAAGCACTTCGGGCAGACGCTCGCCGACACCGCCTACGCGCGCGGCCTGGCCGTCACCAACAAGGACGACGGCTCGACGAAGCCCATCCCCATCACGGCGACGCCGGTGATCATCGACGCCGAGGAGCTCGTGCGCCGGCAACAGCTCGCGCAGCGCATCTCCAGTGCGACGCTCAAGATGTCGCGCGCGGTGCTGGCATCCGAAGGCCGGAAGGAGCTCGTCATCCACGGGCTCTCGCCGCTGGAGCGCTCGCTGGCCGAGGCCACGTTCGAGAGCCTCTCCACGCTGGTCACCACGCGCGTCGACTTCTTCGTCGGCGACAAGGTGAACGCCCTCGAGGTGAACGCCACCATCCCCGCGATGCAGGGGTACTCCGACATCGCGGCCAACACCTTCATCGAGACCGTGGGCCGCCACTACGGCGCGCCCGATCACCTCCTCGCGAAGTGGATGGGCAACAACGGCAGCAACGCGCTGGCGCTCTACCGCGCGCTGTTGTCGGGCTACGCGAAGGTGCGGCCGGGGAAGTCGCCGGAGCGCCTCGCGATGCTGGTGCGCCGCAACGACGCGCAGCTCACCGAGCAGAAGTACCTGCTGGAGCGCTTCCGCGAGTGGGGCGCCGACGCCGACATCGTGTACCCCGACGAGCTCTCCGGCACCGACGCCGTCGAGGCCCACGGCAAGAAGTACGACCTCGTGTACCGGCACCTCTTCGTGCGCCGCCTCGAGGAGCCCGACATGAAGGGCGCCGACTACGTGAAGACGCTGCTGGCGGAACCGAACGGCACGCGCGCGGTGGTGCTCAACCCGCCCGCGTCGCAGGTGGAGGTGAAGGCGGTCTTCGCGCTGCTCTCGCAGGCGCTACAAGACTCGCGGCTGCAACGCGAGGCGCGCCTCACCGAGCCCGAGCTGGAGGCCATCCAGGAGGCCGTGCCGTGGACGCGCCCCTTCCGCGGTGACGAGCTGCTCAAGAAGGCGCAGGAGAACCCCGACCAGTACGTGCTCAAGCGCAGCTGGGACTATGGCGGGCGCGCGGTCTTCGTGGGCAAGACGCGCGGCGAGCCCGGCTTCGCGGAGCGCACCAAGGCCGCGTACGGCGAAGCGCTCGGCTGGGAGGCGCTGTGCGCGCGCGCCATCGCCGATGAGGCCGGCGGCGGCTTCGTGGTGCAGGAGATCGTCAACATCACGCCCGAGGAGCACGTGCTGTGCTCCGGGCCCGCGCAGATTCCGACGCAGCTGTTCGTCGATTTCTCGGCGTACGCGTCGGTCGGGCTCGACTCCCAACCGAAATGGGGAGGCGTGTGCCGCGGGTCGATTTCACACATCGTGAACATCGTGGGCGGAGGCGGAGTGATTCCGCTGCTTACGAGCGACTTGGCGAAATCGCTCCTGCTGGCCAAGCGCGCGTGGGGGCGATGAACCTCGCCTGCTGACGCCGCCGGGTCGGCACGCCGTGAACGAGGGGCACTCCCGCTCCTCATTTCACAGGAGCCACCCATGAAGCTCATCTCGATCGTCATCACCGCGTCGCTCTGCGCCTGTGGCACCGAGCAATCGCTGTCGACCGCTCAACAACAGTTCGATGCATTGACCGCGGAGGCGCGCGACGCAGCGAACTGCGGCCAACAGAACGCCGACTGCGTGCAGTCAGACACGTTCGCGCCGCGCAACCACGCCTGCCGCTCGGACATGCGGGCGTGCCTCCTCGCGCTCCGGCCGCCGCTCGCCGGGCAGCGCTCGCCTGCGCTCGACGAACTCCACGGCTGCAACGCCACGTACGCCACCTGCGCTGAAGCCGACGACGCGGGCACCGTCGTCGACGCGGGCGCGAGCGATTGCGAGGCGGCGCACCGCGCGTGCCTGTGCACGGTGTTCAGCGATGGCTGGGCCGACTTCTGCGCCAGCGTCGCGGCGAGCTGCGCGAACGACACGTCTGCCCGGTGCGCCCACCTGACGGCGCGCTGCACGCAGCCGGCCCCGCAGCAGCCCGGCCTCTGCGACTGACCGCGCGCGCCGCAGACGCCGTTGACTTCGCGGCGAGGAGTGCGTCAGACCACCGTGCAGACTTTCCACGGCTTCGAGGCTTGAAGCCCGTTAGGAGCAGCGCATGGCGGCGGACATCCTCCTCTACGACGGGCACTGCCGGTTCTGCATCGCCAGCGCGCGCGCGCTGGAGACGCGCACCGGAGCGCCGCTGACGCTCACCTCGTTCCGCGACGTCGACGTCACCGCCTGGGGCCTCACCATCGATGACTGCGAGAAGCGCATCTACCTGGTGATGGACGACGGGCGCGTGGTCGGCGGGGTGACGGCGGTGGTGCAGACGCTGCGGCGCCGCTGGTACGGCCCGCTGCTCAAGGTGCTGCTGCTCCCCGGGCTGCTGCAGATCTCCGACGCGGTGTACCGGTTGGTGTCGAAGTACCGCTTCAAGCTGATGGGCCGCAAAGAGCCCTGCACCGACGGCAGCTGCTCCATCTATCAGTAGCCGTTCGGGACTACCGCCGCCGGTTTCGTGCGTTATGTGAGGCGCATGAACTCCGACAACGGCTACTCCTACTCGCTGACCGGCGCGGTGCCCTCCGCAGCGCGGCAAGACTCGGCCCGCACGTTCATGAACCGCGTCTACGCGTGGATGGCGGGCGGCCTCGCGCTCACCGGCGCCGTCGCCTGGGGCGTGGCGTCGAATGAGGCGCTCTTCTCGGCCATCGCGCCGTACTTCCGCGTGCTGATGCTGGTGCAGCTGGCGGTGGTGTTCGCCTTCGTGTTCCTCCAGACGCGCGTGTCGGGGGCGGTCGCGGCGGCGATGTTCCTCACCTACGCGGCGCTCACCGGCGTCACCTTCTCGGTGTTGTTCTACGTCTTCAGCCTGGGGTCGATCGCCGGCGTCTTCGCCATCACCGCCGGGAGCTTCCTCGCCTTGAGCGTCTTCGCCACCGTGACGAAGAAGGACCTCTCGGGCTGGGCCTCGTTCCTCTTCATCGGGCTCTTCGGCATCGTCATCGCGAGCATCGTGAACCTCTTCCTCCACTCGGGGATGATGAGCTTCGTCATCTCGAGCGCGGCGGTGCTCGTGTTCGGCGGGTTGACGGCCTACGACACCCAGAAGCTGCGCCAGCTGCACGCCGCGAGCGGGTATTCGTCGTCGGCCACGCTGCCCATCTCCGGCGCGCTGACGCTGTACCTCGACTTCATCAACCTGTTCCTCGCGCTGCTGCGGCTGTTCGGCAACCGCCGCAACTGAGCGCGCGCGGTCACGGAAGCGAGGCGTGCGGCGCAGACGGCATGGCGCTCACGCGGAGGAGCAGCTGCACGAACTCCTCACGCGCGGCGAGGCCGTCGGTCGCGCCGCTGGCGAACTCGGCGATGATCGGCAGCGACCAGCCCTTCACTTCGCTGCCGCGCAGCACGTCGGCGGCCAGCGCGACGGCGGTGGCGAAGCGGAAGTCGGCCGGCGCCTCGTGCAGCGCCCGCGAGACGGCGTCACGGTGCATCACCGCGCTCGTCTCGAAGACCTCGCGCGAACCGGGGAGCTGCCCGCGCACGAAGACCTTCCCCAGCGGCGCGTTCTTGTGGGTGAGCGTCACCTCGTAGAGCGCCGTCACCTGGTGCCCCGCGCCCAGCTCGCCCGCGTCGACGTCGTCGTTGCGGAAGTCGTCGTCGGCGAGGTCGCGGTTCTCGTAGCCCAGCAGGCGGTACGACGAGACGACCTCCGGGTCGAAGGCCACCTGAACCCTGGCGTCCTTCGCGATGAGCTCCAGCACCGAGGTCAACTGCTCGCCGAAGACGCGCTCGATGGCGGCCTCGGAGTCGACGTACAGCGCCTGCCCGTTGCCCTTGTCGGCGAGCTGCTCGAGGGCCGAGTCGCGGTAGTCGCCCATGCCGAAGCCGACGGTGGTGAGCAGCACGCCGGCCTTCACGTGCGCGCGCACCGCGTCGAGCATCGCCTGGTGTGAGACGTTGCCGATGTTGGCGTCGCCGTCGGTCAACACGATGACGCGCGAGGTGTCGCCGGGCCGCAGCGACTCCGAGGCGAGGCCGTACGCCAGCTCCATGCCGGAGCCCATGTTGGTGCCTCCGCCGGCCGTCAGCGCGTCGATGCCCGCGATGATCTCGTCGAGGTGCGCGGGGCTGGTGGGCGGCAACACCACGCGCGTCGAGCGGGCGTACGTCACCAGCGCCACCGTGTCGTCGTCGCGCAGCTGCGCGGCGAGGAAGCGCAGGGCCCGCTGCGCCAGCGGCAGCTTGTCGGGCGCGCTCATCGAGCCGCTGACGTCGACCAGGAACACGAGGTGCGCCGGCTTGCGCGCCGCGGAGGTGACGTGGCGGCCCTGGAGCGCCACGCGCAGCAAGGTCTTCGTCTCGTCGAAGGGGGAGACCGCGCCGTCGACCTGCACGGAGAACGGCGTGCCCTGCGGCTCCGGGAGCCGGTAGTCGAAGGCGTTGACCCACTCTTCGACGCGGATGCTCTTCGGCTCGGGGCGGCGGCCGTACCGCACCTGCGCGCGCATGTACGAATACGAGGCGGTGTCGACGTCGATGGCGAAGGTGCTGAAGCGATCGTCGCGCGTGTCCACGGTGCGGTGCGGGGCGGGCACCGCGGGGTCGACGCCCGACGGCACATACGCCCGCGAACGCAGGGTCACGGCGGTCGACCCGGCGAGCGCGTCGGCGCTGCAGCCGAAGAGCGCCTTGAGGTTGTTGGCGAACAGCGTGACGAGCCCGAAGAGGGAGAGACTGACGACGGCCGCGACGGCGACGAGGAGTCTTTTCATGCGCGGCATGGTGCGCGCGCGCGGCGAACTCGAAAATCGGGCAACGGGAGGTCGGCCCGATGACCGTCGGTCAGTCGACCGATGCCGCCTCCCACGCTCACATCGACGTCGTTCCGAATAGCGTCGCCGACCATGGGAAACCCGGTGCTCAGGTTGGTGTTCAGGCCGTTCGATTTCGACGAGGAAGTGCCGAGAGAACATGCGCCACGACTGCTCGGTCTGTCGTTGCTCCTCGGTCTTGCGCTCGCGGTGCCTGGCTTGCTCGTCGCGTGGAAGCTCTCCGCGCTCGAACAGGAGGCGTGGGCGGCCTCCACGCCCCCCGGGACGCGCTACCTGTCGTTTGAGAAGGTGTTCTTTCTCCCGGCGTTCTTCGGGCTCTTGCTCGTCTTTTCGGGGACGTTTCGAGCACTCACCGCGTACTTCGTCTGGCTCACCTCTCCGGGCCGCGCGCAGTGGCTCTTGCGCATGATCCTGGGCGTCGTGCTCGGCTCGATCACCGGCGCCGTCGCGTTGTGGCTGGCCTTCGTCGCGATGCCTCGCTGAAGCGCCAGGCGGGCTACTTGTTCTTCTCGATCGGCAGCTTCATGCGCAGGCGCTCGACGACGCGGCCGTGCTTCAGGTGCTCGCTGACGATCTCCTTCACGTCGGCTTGCGTGATGGGGCCGTACCAGACGCCCTCGGGGTAGACGACGGCCGCGCAGCCGCGCTCGCAGGCGTCGAGGCAGCCGGCGGCGTTGGCGCGCACGCCCTTCACGTCTTGCGCGTCGAGCTCCCGCTTGAAGGCCGCGCGCAGCTCTTCGCCGCCCTTCGCGGCACAGGAACCTCGCGGCGCGGTGTCGGGGCGGCGGTTGGTGCAGACAAAGAGGTGTCTCTCATACGGAGGAGCCATGGAGCCCTCCTCTACCGC
>CAMLFP010000227.1 GCA_946479335.1 uncultured Archangium sp. | reverse complement strand
CGACCAGGCGCTTCGCCGCGATCCGCCGCACGCCGCAGTCTTTGTGCTCGAGCGCTTCCTCGTACAGCTCGACCAGCGGCAAGCCCTGCCCCGCGTACTCCGCGTCGACGAAGCGGAGCGCGCCCCACTGGTGCCAGCTCTCACCGCGCTTCGCGAGCCGCTGCAGCTCCGGCAACGCTGACGCCTTCGGCAGCGCGGCCATCAGCTTGCGCAACCGCGCCGTCTCCGCGCGGCCGTAGTCATCGGCGAGCGCTTCGAGCGCGAGCGGCTCCACCGGTTCGTTCTCCACCGGCGCGCTCATCACCTTCCACTCGTCTTCATGCCGCCCGACCTGATGCAGGGCCGCGGCGCGGAGCTGCGTGAGCGGCCAGGTCTGCGCCTGCGGGCCCAGCTCCTCCAACACCTGCAGCGCCTCTGCGCCACGCGCGTTGCTGATGAGCCGGCGTGACTTGCGCGCGGGCTCGTTGAGCCACAGCAGCACGAGCACCGTGATGACCAGCGCCCCGATGCCACCGGCGATGAGCAACGGCTTCCGCCCGACGCGCTTGCCGCCCGACACCGCCATCGGCTTGCTCAGCGGCAACACCTGCGTCGTCGAGAGCGAGAACATCCCCGTCGCCGACTGCGGGCGCCCCGAAGGATCTTTCTGGAGCGCGGCATCGACCGCCGCCACCAACCCGGGGAAGTTCGCGAGGTGCGGCGCGGCATCGAGCACCGACGGCGCGCGCTGGTGGATGTGCTGCGAGATGTACTCGCGCGGCCCCGGCCCGGCGAACGGGTGCTTCCCCGTCAACGCCCGGTAGAGGATGACGCCCAGCGAATACACATCGCTGCGCGCGTCGAGCTGCTGCCCGAGCCCCTGCTCCGGCGACACGTACTCGGGCGTGCCCAGCACCATGCCCAACTGCGTGACCGACGCCTCGCCGGGCTCCATCAGCCGCGCGATGCCGAAGTCGAGGAGCCGCGCCTGCTCCTGCCCGTCAGCGGTCTTCGTCAGCACCACGTTGTCGGGCTTCAAGTCACGATGAACGATGCCCTTCGCGTGGATGGCGGCGAGGCCTTGCGTGAGCTGCGCCATCAACCGCTCCACGCGCGTCACCGCCAGCGGCGCCTCACGCGTGAGCGCCTGCTCCAGCGTCTCGCCCTCGACGTACTCCATCACCAGGCACGGCGCGTTCCCGTGCTTGCCGTAGTCGATGACGCGCACCACCGCGGGGTGCTCGACGGAGCTGAGCAACAACGCCTCGCGACGAAAGCGCTCGGTGAAGTCACTCGCCGTCGCGAGATCGCTGCGCAGCACCTTGAGCGCCACCGGCCGACCGAGCGACACCTGCTCCGCGAGGTACACAAAGCCCATGCCGCCGCTGCCGAGGAGCCGCACCACGCGAAAGCGCCCGTCGAGCACCAGCGTGCCGGGCGCCAGCTCTGCACCCGGTGACAGGAACGTCTCTGACGGGCTCGCGTCGGACATCGCGCGTCAACTCATCGCACGCGCGTCACGCGCGATGAAGTCTCAAATTTACGCGCGCGGGCGGCGAGCGCGTTCGGCCTGCGACTCCGGCGGCACCAGCGCGTTGGGCCCGCGACCGATGAGCTCCGCGCGCCCGGCTTCAATCAACGCTTCACGCGCGTCGGCCCAGTGCTCCGGGTTCCAATAGAGAATGAGCGCCTTCTGCAGCCGCTTCTCCTTGAGGCCCTTCGCGGTGAACACCGGCTCCATCTTCAGCGGGTCGATGCCCGTGTAATACATGGTCGCCGCGACGCTCATCGGCGTGGGGATGAAGTCCTGCACCTGGCGCGGCCGGCGCCCGCTCGCCTTGAGCCACAGCGCGAGGTCGATCATGTCGTCGAGCGTCGAGCCCGGGTGCCCGGAGATGAAATACGGAATGTCGTATTGCTCCTTGCCCGCGGCCTTCGACTCACAGGCGAACATCTCCTGGAAGCGCTCGTAGGCCTCGATGCCGGGCTTCTTCATCTTCTCCAGCACCCGCGGGCTGACGTGCTCCGGCGCCACCGAGAGCTGCCCGCCGGTGTGGAAGCTGGCGAGCTCCTTCACGTACTCCGGCGAGAGCTCGGCGAGGTCGTAGCGCACGCCCGACGCGATGAAGACGTGCTTGATGCCCTCTTCCTTGCGCACGTCCTTCATCAGCTGAATCAGCGGGCCGTGGTCGGTCTTCAGGTTCTCGCAGACGCCCGGGTGCACGCACGAGAGCTTGCGACACTTCGACTCGATCTCCGGTGACTTGCACTTGAGCTGGTACATGTTGGCGGTCGGGCCGCCGAGGTCGGTCACCGTGCCGCGGAAGTTGCCCATGCGCCGCAGCGCGCGGATCTCGCGCAGCACGCTGCCCGCGGAGCGGTTCTGGATGACGCGCCCCTCGTGCTCCGTGATGGAGCAGAACGTGCAGCCGCCGAAGCAGCCGCGCATCAGCACCACCGAGTGCTTCACCGTCTCGAACGCGGGGATGCCGTCGCTCCCGTACATCGGGTGCGGCGCGCGGTTGAACGGCAGGTCGTAGAGCTCGTCCATCGCGACGTTGGTGAGCCCCTGCGAGGTGTCACCTTCTCCGTCGCCCAGCGGGAAGGCCGGCGGGTTGAAGTACACGCCGCGATCTCCGTGGCGCTGCACCAGCGCGCGGGCGTTGCCGGGGTTGGTCTCCGCCTGGAAGGCGCGCGTCATCTTCGCGAACGCCTCCTTGCTGCTGGAGACCTCTTCGTAGCTGGGCAGCACCACTGTCTTGCGGTCGGCCACGCGCACCGCGGGGTCGGCCTCGTGCTGCTTCGTCTCCTCGTTGTTGATGAGAAACGCCGTGCCGCGGATGTTCCGCAGCTGCTTGATGCCCTCGCCGCGGTTGAGCCGGTCGGCGATCTCCCAGATGGGGCGCTCGCCCATGCCGAACACCAGCAGGTCGGCCTTCGCGTCGAGCAACACCGAGCGGCGCACCTTGTCGCTCCAGTAGTCGTAGTGCGCGATGCGCCGGAGCGACGCCTCGATGCCGCCCAGCACGATGGGCACGTCGGGGTACGCCTCGCGGCAGCGCTGCGCGTAGACCAGCGAGGCGCGGTCGGGCCGGCAGCCGGTGCGCCCGCCCGGCGAATACTGATCTTCACTGCGGTTCTTCTTCTGCGCCGTGAGGCGGTTCAGCATCGAGTCCATGTTGCCGGCGGCGACGCCAAAGAAGAGGCGCGGCTTGCCCAGCTCACGGAACGGCTCGGCCGAGTGCCAGTCAGGCTGCGGCAACAAGCCGACCTTGAAGCCACGCCCTTCGAGGAAGCGCGCGATCAGCGGCGGGCCGAACGCGGGGTGATCGACGTACGCGTCACCGGAGACGATGACGATGTCGCACTGGTCCCACCCGCGCGACTGGAGGTCGGCGCGGGTGACGGGGAGGAAGGGATGCTCGAACTTCGTGGCCACGGAGGGGGCCCTACCACCCGTAGCGGATGCCGAGATAGCCGCCGACCTGCCAATGCAGCACGCCGCCCGTCTGGAAGGTCTGCGCCTGCGCGTGGATGCTCAGGATCTTGTAGCCAACCTCGAAGTCGGCCAGCACCCGCGCCCACTCCAACCCGAAGTTCTGCGAGAGGTAGTTCGACAGCGGCGTGTACGAGAGCGCCAGCAGCACCCGCGTCTCGTGGTTGTCGACGAAGGCCACCGCCATCGACAGACCGGCGCCGAAGCGCACGCCGGGGTTGGGCGCGATGACCGGCGCCTTCAGGTCGGCCGCGAGGCCCACGCCGAAGTGCCCGAAGAAGTAACGCGCGGTGAGCAGCGCATCGACCGCGGTGTGGGTGTGCACGTTGGCCGGCGACAGCTGCCCGAGGAAGCGCCCCCACAGCCCCAGCTCGAAGCCCGAGGCCATGCCGTTCATCGGCGCGGTGCCCCAGAAGCCGAAGTGCATGCCCAGCAAGCCCGCGAGCCCGAAGCCGCCGTCGAGGCCGCTGGCGCCGAAGTTGGCGTACAGGCTGCCGCCCCCGCGCTCATGCGAGACGTCGATGACGATCTCCTCGGCCTGCTTCTTCGCGTCGTCGTAGTTCTTCTCTGCCGCGACGCGGGCCTTCTCGGCCTCTGCGGCCTCCGCGACCAGCTGTGAGGCGATGGCCGGGCTCGACTTCACCGCGTCGACCGCCGCCTGCTTCTTCTGCACCTCCGCGGCGCGTGCGGCGGCGAGCTGATCTTCGGCGTCTTTGAGGATCTTCTGCTTCTGGGCCTTCTGCGCGGCGACGTTGCTGTCGCGCTCGGAGATCAGCCGCTTCTCCTCCTCCTCCTTCGCCTTGCGCGCGGCCTCTTCTTCTTCGCGCTTCTTCTGCGCGGCGGCCTCCGCTTCCTCCTTCTTGCGCTTCTCCTCGGCGGCCTCGGCGCGCGCCTGGTCTTCCTTCCGCTGCTTCTCCTGCGCGATGCGGGCCTCTTCGGCGGCCTTGAACTCGCGCTCCTGGCGCTCGCGCTCGGCCTCGCGCGCTTCCTTCATGCGACGGTCCTCCACCGACTCCCGGCGCTTCTGCTCGGCGTACGCCGCCTCGCGGGCGTTCTGCTGCAGCTTCGCCTCCTGCTCGCGGAGTTCCTGCTGACGGCGCGCCTCGGCCTCCGCCTGCTTCTGCTGCGCGGTCATCTGCGCCTCGCGGAGCTCCTGCTGGCGGCGCTGCTCGGCCTCGGCGGCCTGCGCCTCGACCTGCTCGCGGCGCTTCTGCTCGCTCAGCGCGGCGTCGCGGGCCTCCTGCTCACGCTTGAGGGCGGCGTCCTTGTCGAGCTGCTGCTGCTTCGCCACGTTCTCCGCGGCGAGGCGGGCCTTGCGATCTTCCTCGGCCTTCACCGCGGCGGCCGCAGCGATGGCGGCGGCGTTCGCGGCCTGCGCCTCAGCGGCCTGCCGCGCGGCGACGTCTTTCGCGCCCAGCGCCGTGAGCTTGTCTTTGCACTGCTGCCACTGCTGCTGCGCCCACTGCTGGTACAGCTTGTACTCCGAGAGCAACCCGTCACGCCGCGTGGCCTGCGATGCGCGGCGCTGGCCCGCGGAGTTCAGCGTGGAGACGTCGACGTTGCAGCTCCCGTCGGTCGCCAGCGGCGCCGCGGGGAAGCTGCGGCCCATCGGGTAGTAGCTGCCGAGGTACGGCAGCAGCATGTCGCGCAGCCAGATGCCCTCGTCGAAGTTCTGCTGCGCGAGGGCCGTGGTGTTGAGCTGCCCCGCACATTCCAGCCGCGCCTTCGTGCACGCATCACCGGGAGACGCGCACGCCCCCGCGGCGAGCAGGAAGCCCTGCGCCATCGCCTTGTCTTGCGCGATGGCCGCGGTCAGCGGAGCCACGTCATGCACCCGAGGTGCCTCACACGGCTCCGCCGCCAACACCAACCCCACGAAGGCTGCGGACAACATCTTACTGACCCACCCGCGTCAGCTCGTACACGCCGGGGATGCCGCCGTCGGTGACGTCGCGGTAGCTCAGCGTGGGCTCGGCGATGGTCGAGAGGTACGTGTCGTTGCCGCTGGTCAGCACTCCGCCGTCGTACTCGTACGTGCCCGACGCCGAGTTGTTGAGGTTGCGCGTGATGTCGCACTCGCACTTGCCGCTCACCACCGCGCACTGGCCCGCCAGGCCGTAGTTGGGGAAGTAGTTGGGCACCTGGCTGCACGCCGCGGAGTACGCGCACAGCCCGCCGGCCGAGAGGTGGAAGTAGACGCGGCCGACGAGGTTCTGGGTGATCGACACCCCGCCGCCGCTCAACGAGACGTTGCCCGCCGCGACGCCCTGCTTCTGCGTGACGGCCACCGGCGAGCAGTTCGCCTGCAGCGTGGAGTTGTTGGTGATGGCGTCGAAGATCGCGTCATCGATGCACAGCGCCGAGTAGTACCAGTCACCCGCCTCGTCGCCCGCGGTGGGGGTGATGGTGCCGCACGAGGGCGAGAAGACGATGGAGACCGTCGGAGGCGAGAAGTAGCCGCCGTCAGACAGCGTCACGCCCGCGTCCTGCTCGCTCAAGCCCGCGTCGAACGGCATCGCGCTGCCGCCGCCGGTGGTGCCCGTGCCGCCGCCCGTCGTCGCCGTGCCGCCGCCCGTGGTGCCCGTGCCGCCGCCCGTGGTCGCCGTACCACCGCCCGTCGTGGCAGTGCCGCCACCGGTCGTCGCGGTACCGCCGCCCGTCGTGCCGCTGCCTCCACCCGTGGAGCCCGCGCCACCGCCGCTCGCCGCGGTGCCGCCACCCGTCCCGCCGCCGCCGCCGAACTGCGTGCTGAGAATGCACTGTGCGCCGAGACACACTTCACCCGAACGGCACGGATCGCAGGTGTTGCCGGAAGCGCCGCACGCCAACGCCGTGTCGCCGGGCTGACAGACGCCCTTCGCATCGCAGCAGCCGCCACAATTCGCGGTGGAGCATTTCTCCGAAGGTGAGCTGCACGCGACCAGCGCGCCGGTGAAGGCCGCGACCGCGAAGGCGACGACGTGTTTGAGACGCAACATGGAGGCTCCAGGAAGGGGATGGTGTTCGGCGGAGTCTCGCCGCCTCGCCCCCGCGCGCCAAGCAGGGAAAACGCGACCGCGGGCAACGCCGGCGGCGCCGGGTCTATGGTGCGCGCCCATGTTGACTCTCGGCACGGCGCTCGATGGCGCCCCGTTGACGTTGGACTCGAAGGCCCTGACCACCCACGGCTTCATCCTCGGCATGACCGGCTCGGGAAAGACCGGGCTCGCCGTGGTGCTGGTCGAGGAGCTGTTGCGCGAACGCATTCCGCTCATCGCGGTCGACAGCAAGGGCGACCTCGCGACGCTGCTGCTCTCGTTCGATCCATCGGATCCACAGGTCGACGCGTGGGCGCCCGGCAGCGGCCCGCGCGTGGAGGCCGCGCTGCAGAAGCTCGGCATGACGCGCGAACAGTTCGCGGCGTTTCACGCGAGCTACCAGCCGCGGCTGTACACGCCGGGTGCGTCGTTGGGGTTGCCCATCGATCTCCTCGGCTCGCTCGCGCCGCCCGCCGACGCAGAGACGATCACCGAGAGCGCTGACGGGCTCGCGCGCGCGTTGCTGGGCTTGCTGGGCATCGACGCCGATCCGCTCGCCTCGCGCGAGTACCTGCTGCTGGTGCAGCTCCTGACGAACTTCTGGCAGCAGGCGCAGACGCCCACGCTGGTCGATCTGCTCAAGCAGGTCGCGGCGCCGCCGTTCGCGACGGTGGGCGCGCTGCCGCTCGAAGACTTCTTCCCCGCGAAAGATCGGCAGGCGCTGATGGTGCGCCTCAACGCGCTGCTGGCGTCTCCGAAGTTCACCGCATGGAGACAGGGCGAAGCGCTCGACCCCGGCGCGCTGTTGAAAGCGCCCGATGGGCGGCCGCGGCTGTCGATCTATTCCGTGGCGCACTTGAGCGATGAAGAGCGCCTCTTCGCCGTTGCGCAGCTGCTGGAACGCACGCAGAGCTGGATGCGGAAACAAGGTGGCGCGAGCGGCGTGCGCGCGGTGCTGCTGATCGACGAGATCTTCGGCTACTTCCCTCCCGCGCCCGCGAACCCGCCGACCAAGCCGCCGCTGCTCTCGTTGCTCAAGCAGGCGCGCGCCTTCGGGCTGTCGGTGGTGCTGGCGACGCAGAACCCCATCGATCTCGACTACCGCGGCTTGTCGAACATCGGCACGTGGCTCATCGGCCGCCTGCAGTCAGAGCAGGACAAGGCGCGCATCCGCGACGCGCTGCTGTCGGCCGCCGCGTCGACCGGCGTCACGTCGTCGCAGCTGGACGAGCTCATCTCGAAGCTCGAGCCGCGGAGGTTCCTGCTGCACTCCATTCATCGCCCGGCGCCCGCGGTGTTCGCCTCGCGTGACGCGCTGACGCTGCTGCGCGGGCCGTTCAGCGCCGAGGAACTCAAGCGCGTCACCGCGCCGATGAAGAACCCGGTCGCTGAAGTCGCCGCCGCGCCGACGAGTGCGCCCAGCCCGTTCATCGACCCGGAGCTGGGGCCGCTCTACGAGACCGACACCGGCGTGGCGCTGCCGTACCTGCTGCTCAAGTTCGGGGTGCGCTACCGCGTGGGCACCCTCGCGTCGGAGGAGACGATGCACGAGATCGCCTTCCCGCTGACCGGCGCGCTGTCGGGCGCCGAGGCCCTCGAAGGCGAGCCGCTCTCGGTGAAGGGCGTGCCGTTTCAAACCAGCAAACCCGACGCAGTGACGCTGAGCGCCCTGCCCGCGTGGGCGTCGTCGGTGAAGGCCGCGGCGCTGCAGAAGACGGTGAAGGAGCGCCTCCCCGCGAAGCTGGAGACGAAGCTCTGGCAAGACCCGCAGACGAAGCTGGTCTCGTCGCCGATGGAGACGCTCGAGGAGTTCTCCGCGCGCGTCGTCACCAAGCTCACCGTGAACAAGGACACCCAGAAGCTGGCGCGCGAGCTGGAGAAGAAGCGCGCCGACCTCGCGCAGGCCGAGAAGGAGGTCAGCGCGCGCAAGGCCGAGAAGTGGATGAACGTCGGCACCGGCGTGCTCGGGCTCTTCACCGGGCGCTCGCGCAGCTTCGGCGGCGTCAGCAAGGCGATGGCCAGCAACACGCGCCAGGGCACCGCCGAGAGCAAGGTGGAAGACCTCCGCATCGCCATCGCGCAGCTCGAACAGCAGCTCGCGAAATCGCAGGAGCTCGACCCCAACCGCTTTACCGAGGTGCTCGCGGTGCCGAAACCCGCCGACGTGCAGTTGTTGCGGCTCTCCATCGCGTGGATCGTGCCGTAGAAGATGCGCATGAGACGCGCCGCCGTGCTGCTGTTGCTGTTGAGCTGTTCGAAGACGACGCCCACGCTTCCGACCTGTGAAGGCACGGTGCTGTTCGGCGCGCCCAACGCGAAGACCGGGCTCGATTCGTCGGCGTGCGGCCCGGCCGTGTGCACCTGCGGCGGCGAGCCCTTCACGCCGAAGACGTGGGCGCTGGCCGACCTCAACGCGCTGCGGGCGTTTCAACTCACACAGCCGTACGCGGGGGTGCGCAGCGACCCCAACCCCGAAGCGGGCCCCTGGCCCCCGGTGC
>CAMLFP010000226.1 GCA_946479335.1 uncultured Archangium sp. | reverse complement strand
CGTCACGCGCCGCGCCCAGCGCCTGCACGCGCGCCCACGAGACGAGCTTGCGCTCAACTTCCGCGACGGGCGGCGTCGGCAGCCCCTTGCTGCGCATGCCTTCGATGATGGGCCCGATGTCCAACGTGGAGATGGTGACGATGTGCGTGACGTGCCCGTAGTCGCTCCACGCCTCGAGCACGCGCTGCAGCAGCGCCGGCGTGTCGACGAAGAGCACCTTGGTGTCGCTGTGCTTCACCACGTACGCGGCCTGGCTCGTGGTGTTGGCCGGGTACACGGGCACCATCACGCCGCCGACGGCCTGGATGGCCATCGCCGCGGAGATCCACTCCACCGAGTTCGGCGCGAACACCGCCGCGCACTCGCCTGACTGCAGCCCCGACGACGCGAGGAACAGCGCCGCGTTGCGGATGCCCTTCGCGTACGCGCCCCAGGTCACCGACCTCCAGTCGCCGTCGGGCGTGGGCAGCATGAAGCGCGCGCGCGTCTTGCGCTCCGGCAGCGTGTCGAAGATCGCGCGCGGCGCGGGCTTGAGGTCGATGAAGGGCGTGATGTCCATGGTGGAGGTCTTTCGTGAGGGACCGCGAGTTCAGGGCTTCTTCGACTGCAGCTCCGCGAGCTTCTCTTCGAGATCGATGAGGCGGCTGTTGATCTGGTTCAGCGTGTGGAGCGACTTCTCCTGCTCACGTTTGGTCGGCAGGCCCCACGCGCCCCACCACGCCGCCGCGGCCTTCTCGGTCGCCGCCTTGGCCTTCATGCTCGCCGACAACATCGCGCCCATCGGCTGCAGCACCGTCGGCGACTTGAGCATCGTCTCGAAGTACTCCGCGGTCTTCTGCTCCCAGGTGTCAAAGCCCTTCTTCCATTGTTCCCACATGGTGCTGCTCCTTCTTCAGAGGCCGAGCCGACGCAGCTCAGCGGTGGTGGTGAAGTCGTCGTTGGTCTCGCCGTCAGCCGCCGTCGCGCGCGCGACCTCGCCGAAGCACTCGAAGACCCAGCCCGACTGGCGGCGCACGATGACGTTGCCGACCGCGGGCTCGATGGTGGTGGTGGTGCGCACGCGCAGCGCCTGCGTGAACGAGACATCGGGGAGATCCAGCACGCCGGCCGCCTCGACCTTCGACTGGTACGTGTCGCGCCCCGCGTACGGCAACCCGCGGATGACGCCGTTGACGACCTGGCCGACGCTGACCCACTCCGCGCCCACCTCGAGCGGAAAGTTGTAGACGACGACGGGCGACGAATAGACGACGCGCGTCTGGCCGGTCGACGGGTTCTCTTCGCTCGACGCGTACCCGAGCAGCAGCAGGTGCGCGCCGTCGTGCTGGTAGACGCCCAGCGTGGTGCCGCCGAGGTCGAGCGGAGAAACGAACTGCCCATCGGGGAAGCTGGCGGCGAACCACTTGCCGCTCAGCGCCGAGGCTTGCAGCGTCGCGACGCGATCATCGGCGTAGTCGGTGGCGAGGTCCCACTCGCGCTGGCCCTGCTCGTTCACTTCGCCGGTCAGCGACACCGGGCGCGAGACGCCGTTGGGCGACACCACGTAGTGCACTGGCGTGTCGAGCGCGGCCTGCAGCTCGGTGCCGTCAATCTTCCCATCGAGGTTGGGGACGCACGCGAGCGGCGCGACGGAGCCCGCCTGATACGCCTCCTTCGGCACGATGGTGCGGTTGTCCCCGCACGCCAGCAACAATGTTGCGATGCACAAGAGCGCTCGTCGCATGTTCAGAATCTCCACGCGAGACGAACTCGCGCCATCTGCGCCGGGCGGGCCTTCAGCCCTTGCGCGGGGTTGTCGAAACCAGCGAACGGAATCAGCGCCGCGTACTCCGCCATCACGTCGAAGCCGTCTTTCGCGGCCCACGTGAGGCTCCCGTGGAACTCGAGGCCCAGCATCGGGTCGTTGCCCGGCGTGCTGGAGGCGTAGAACGCGCGGCTCACCGTCGCGTCGGCGTTGAGCAGCAACTGGTAGCTCGAGAACTCCAGCAGCCGCGCGCGGCCCCACGGGCGGAGGTACCAGGCGTCGGTGACGGTGCCGACGATCTCATTGAAGAGGATGCGATCGACCCGGTAGTCGGGATGGAAGCGGAAGTTGTCGACGCGCGTGTCGGTCGGCAGCGACGCCTGCGGGCCATCGAGTTCACCGGGCTGCGTCGAGGTCTGCCCAGCCGGCGGGTACGCGCCGAAACCGGGCGCCGGGTCACCGCTCGCGAAGCCGAAGTTGAGGCCGCCCTGAATCACCGACTCCGGCGCGCCGAAGGTCGTCTCGAGCGCGCCGCCGGCCTGCAGCGACGTCGCCTTGTCGCGCAGCAACACGCCGGGCAGCAGCGAGGGCTGATCGATGACCGCGCCCAACAGCGCGAACTCCAGCTCCGCCTTGAAGATCGGGCCCTGCACGCGCAGCCACACATCGCCGACGCCCGCCTTGTACCCGCGCTGCATCACCGAGGTCGGCGTCAGTGGCGCGGTCGCGCTCGTCGGCAGGTAGTCGGTGGGCACGTCGTTGTCTTGCCAGCGGTACGACGCGAGGAGCCCGTACTCGACGGTCCACTTGTCGGCGAGCCGACGGCGGCGGCGCGAGTTGTCGTCCTTCACGTTCATGAACGCGAACGACACGGAGTGCACGTTGGTGCTCGGGTCGAGAATCAGCTGTCGCGAGCCGTCCTTCTTCAACTGCGTCGGGCCGACGGCGCTGAAGTCGTACGCCAGCGCCCACAGGTGATTCGCGACGGAGGTGACGAAGGCGAGGCGGTCAGCGGCGTCGCCGAGGTTGCAGTCGAGGCAGTCGCCGCCGTTGGCCATGATGCCGAGGCCCCACATGTTCCCCATGCGGCCCGCAGCGAAGTAGCCGACGGGCGTGAGCACCTCTCCGTACGCGCGCTTGAGGCGGAAGAGCGTGTTCGGCAGTTGGCCCGGCGTGGTGGCGGGCGTCGGCGCGTTCCCCGTGCCCGGCGACAACACCGGCGTGGAGCCGAGCGTGAGGTTGTCGATGAGGTCGATGCGCAGCTTCACCGCGGCCGACGCGAACGGCGCGTAGAGCGCGAGGTCGGTGCGCATGCGCATGTCGGCCGCCATCAACGACTGGCCCTTCGGATCCGACAGCGGAACCGCGTAGAGCGGCTTGCCCGACGGCGTGGTGCCACGATCGAGATCGAGATTGTAGAGCCACTCGCCGCGCGTGCGGAAATAGCCGTCGAGCGCGAAGTCGAACGTCTCGCGGGGGAAGAGATCTTCGCCGTGGTCGCTGAGGCCCGACGCGAAGGCGCTGACGCTCACGAGCATGACCGCGAGAAACGCCTCTCCCCTGGGGAGAGGCAGGAGCCGCAGGCTCCGGTGAGGGGAGGGAGCGCTCATTTCGCCCCCCCGAGGAACGCGCGGAGCTCCCGCGTCGACTCACTGGCGGCTTCCAACATCGGGAAGTGGCCGCAGCGCGGGTACACCACCAGCTTCGACTGCGGCAGCGACCGCGTGAGGCGCTCGCCGATGGAGACCGGCGTCACGAGATCCTCCCGGCCCCACAGCAACAGCGTCGGCACCTTCACCTGCGCGTACTTCGACTCCTGGCGCGTGAAGTCCATGCCGCGCACGGTGGCCAACGCCGCGGCGCGCGTGCCCGGGCGTTCGAATGCGCGCTCGACGTCTTCCACGAGCGCTTCGGTGACGAAGTCGGGGTCGTAGAAGGCCTGCGTGATGCGCTCGTCGGCGCGCTGGTCGTAGAAGAGCCCGAAGAGCAGCTCGCCGAGCCCCGGCGCGCGCGCCATGTGGAACATCGACGGCAGCTGGTTGTCGTAGAGCCACGCGTCGTACAGCGCGATGCGCTCCACGCGCTCCGGTTGTGCAAGTGCGAAGGCCATCGCCACCGATGAGCCCCAAGAGTGCGCGACGATCGACACCTTGCCCGTCACGCCGCGCTCCTCGAGCAGCGCCGCCACCAGCTTGGCCTGCGCCTCCGGCGAGTAGTCACCCTCGGGCCGATCGGTCCACCCGAAGCCGCGGAGGTCGAGCGCGATGACGCGGTAGTCCTTCACCAACTCCGGCATCACCAGCGCCCAGTTCTCGATGCTGGAGGCGAAGCCGTGGAGCAACACCACCACCGGCCCGCTGCCCTGATCGACGTAGCGCACGCGCGTGCCGTCGACCGTCGCGAAGGTGGCGGTCTTCGGCTCACCCGGCATGGCGCCGGTGTGGAAGTGCAGACACCCAGACAGGGCGGCGCCGAGCGCGATGAAGGACAGCACGCGCATCAGTTCGACAACCTCCGCACTTCAGACGCGTCGGTGAACTCGGTGCTGCTCTCGTTGTCGGTCGAGGAGACCGTCGCCACGGTGCCAAAACACTCGGTGTTCCAATTGAAGCTGCGGATGGTGACCGACGGCACGGTGTTGAACGAGCGCACCATCGTCGTTCGCACTCGCAACACGTCGAACTCGGCGAACGGGGTCTTCGCGGTCCCGCGGCGATCGACCTGCATCGTGTACGACTCCGATTGGTACGGCAGGTTGAAGCCGATGATGAGCCCGTTGTACCGGCCGCTCACATCGCTGTCGGTCGACCACTGCGCGCCCTCGGTCAGCGGGAAGGCCATCACCTTCACCCACGGCGTGTAGCGGATGCGCGTCGACGAAGACCCGTCGGTCGGCGAGACCACGCCCTGCAAGTACAGCGCGTCGCTGGTCGCCGAGAACACGCCGAGCAGGTCGCTGCCGCCGCCCAGCTCCGTCACGTAGCCCGCGTCGGGAAACTCCGATTCGTACCACTCGCCCGTCAGCGCCTTGGTCTCCACGAGCTTCGACGCGTCACCCGTGAGCGCGCCCGTGAAGTCCCAATAGCCGCCGTCGGTGCCGCGCGTGTCGAAGGTCGCCGCGCCGCTGATCTTGAAGGTCGCGCGCAGGCCCGGCTGGAAGAAGACCTCGCCGCGCTCGATGGTGCCGTCGTGGTTCGGCAGGCACGTCGCGCCTGCGTCGCCGGTGCCACCGCCGGTCGTCGTCCCTCCGCCGGTCACCGCGCCACCGTCGTCGTTACCCGAGCCGCCGCCCGTCACGCCGCCGTCGTCAGTGCCGGAGCCGCCACCCGTGACACCAGTGCCGCCGCCATCGACGCTCATGGGCATGCACGTGCCGTCGCGCAGACACACGCCGCTCGCGCAGTCGGCGCCGACGCGACAATCAACAGGAGGCGCGCCCGAACACCCGGCGAGCAACGCGAGAGCAACGATGGCGTGTCGATTGTGCATATGCGAACAGTCGCGCCTCTTGGCGCACACAAGAGGCCCCTGTCAAGCCTCCCCCTGTTGCATTGCACACAAACTGAGAATAGGCCGCCGGCATGCTCATCAAGAAATACGGCAACCGTCGCCTCTACGACACGGAGTCGAGCCGCTACATCACGCTGGAGGACCTGACGAAGGCCATCCACGACGGGGCGGAGTGCCGGGTGATCGACGCCAAGACCGGCGCCGACCTCACCCAGGTGACGCTCACGCAGATCATCATGGAGGGCCGCGGCGGGCAGAACCTGCTGCCGTCTCCCCTGCTCCACCAGCTCATTCGCCTCGGAGACGACGCCCTCGCCGACTTCTTCGGCCGCTACGTGCAGGCCGCGCTCGAGCTGTACCTGACGGCGAAGAAGACCACCCAGAGCTTCATGCCCTTCAACCCGCTGGTGGCGCTCACCCAGTACGCCGCCAACAACTCGCCCTTCTCGTGGGGCCAGCCCTCGGCGCCTCCGCCGATGCAGATGCCGCCGCCGTCGAACAACGTCGACGACCTCCGCCGCGAGCTCGATGAGCTCAAGGGCATGCTGCGCAAGCGCAAGAAATGACGTTGAATTTGTGCGCTGCACAATTTTCGTCTTGACGCTTCGCGTGAGCTGGCTACTTTGTGGGCGCTGCAGACAACCCCTCCACCACCCACGAAAGAGAGCCACACCATGACCGAGACCACCCAGATCCCCGGCGCGGAGCAGATGAAGAAGCTGTTCGACGAGCAGTCGGCGCGTATGACGCAGATGTTCGAAGAGATGGGCAAGGCCCACACCAAGTGGATCGAGTACGGCAACTCGCAGCTCGACGAGCTCAACGAGCTCTTCAAGACCCAGTTCAACTACGCCAACGAGCTGGCGGCCGGCTGGCGCAAGCTGTCGACGGAAGCGGCGAAGAAGACCGCTGAGTCGTTCAAGGCCTGAAGTTCGCAGGTGCAGCAAACGCAAAGCCTCCTCCGCCGATCACGGAGGGGGCTTTCACGTCACCACAAGGACGCGATGTTCCACTCCGAAGACCTCCAGTTGATGCCCACGCGGAAGAGCACGGTGCTGACCGACGGGTCGGCGTCGCTGTTTCATTTCATGGCGTCTGACGCCGTGCAGAGCGCCGACGCGCCGCCGGTGCTGTTGGTGCCGTCGATGATCAACCGCTGGTACGTGCTCGACCTCACGCCGGGCGCGTCGGTCGCGGAGGCCTTCGTCAACGGCGGCTTCGACACGTGGCTCCTCGACTGGGGCGTGCCCGAAGAACACGACCGCTACTTCACCTGGGCCGACGCGCTGAAGCGGCTCGATCGCATGGTGCGCCGCGTGCGTCGCGAGACCGGCGCCGAGAAGGTGACGGTGCTGGGCTACAGCATGGGCGCCACGCTGGCGGCGGTGCACGCCGCGCTCCACCCCGAGCTGTACGCGGGCTTCGTCAACGTCGCGGGCCCCATCGACTTCACCGACGCCGGCATCCCCGGGCGGATGACCGACGCGCGCTGGTTCAACGCGCAGCTCATCGCCGAGGCCGGCAACGTCAGCCAGCACCAGATGCAGGCCGGCTTCTTCATGCTCCGCCCGACGCAGGAGCTGCTGATGCAGGTGAACGCCGCGGACCGCGCGCAGGACGCCGCGTACCAGCGCAGCCACCGCGCCATCTCTGCCTGGGCGTCCGACTACATCCCCTTCCCCGGCGCGACGTACGCCACGTACATCTCGGAGCTGTACCAGCAGAACAACCTCGTGCACGGCCGCCACCAGGTGCTGGGCCGCCGCGTCGACTTGAAGGCCATCACCTGCCCGGTGCTCACCGTCACCGCCGAGCACGACACCATCTGCCCGCCGCGCGCGTCGGTCGCGCTCAACGACGCCGTTGGTGCAACGCACAAGACCTTGCTCCCCGTGCCCGGGGGACACGTCAGCGCAGTCGCTGGGAGCCAGTCGTCTCACACGCTGTACCCCGCTCTCATCGAGTGGGCCTCGAGGACCTGAACCATGAGCGCTCCCGCATCTGCGAACACGCCGCCGCCTGTCTTCGGTGACCCCACGCCGCTGGGCCTCCTCGGGCTCGCCATCGGCTGCGCGGCGCTGCTGCCGTTGGCCTTCGGGCACCTGCCCGCCGACCCGGCGAAGTTCCCCATGTTCTTCAAGACCACCGCGTGGTTCTGCCTGCTGTTCGGCGCGGGCGGTCAGTTCATCGCCGGCCTCATGTCGCTGGCGAACAAGAACACCCTGGGCGGCACGCTGCTCACCACCTTCAGCTTCAACTGGGTGATGAACTGGTGGGCGCTCGACGAGGCCTCGCGCGGCGGCGTGGCCGACGCGTCGGTCGTCTTCCCCGTCGACGTCGCGTTCATCGTCATCTTCCTGGTGCTGACGTACGCGTTCGGCTTCTTCAGCAAGCTGCTCTTCTTCTTCCTCGTCGACATCGACCTGCTCTACGTGCTGCGCATCGCGCGGCACTTCACCGACGTGGGGAGCGACGGGAACAAGCTGCTGGGCACCGGCGTGGGCATCGCGACCGTCGCGCTGATGGTCATCGCGCTCTACATCGCGTTCGTGCTGCTGGTGAACCCGGCCGCGGGGCGCGCGGTGTTCCCCACCTCGGGGCCGATGTTCAAGGCGACGCCGCCGCCCGCGGTCTGAGCCTCGGCGTGACCGCGCGGTGTGTGTCGTGATTCGCCACCGCATTGCATTGCTGCGTTGGCAACTACGCAGCGACGCCGCGCGCGTTGCGCGAATCCGAGTGCTTGCGGGCTTGCGCCGATGGCACCCGGTTCGCAGAGAGGGGACCTGACACACGGCACCGGGGGAGCCGCGAAGAACAGGCCTCCCCCCGATGATCTCTCGTTTAACGACAGTGCAATTTCTGGCGCCGATCGCCTTCGCGCTGTTCGCGACGACGGCGCGCGCCCAGTCTCCCGGCGCCGACTTCCAGGTCGGGGGCGGCATCGACGTTCGCAACGCGCACCTCGACGGTCACGCCCAGCACAACGCGCTCACGCCGATGCTGCGGGTCGGCGGTCAGGGCTGGTTCCTCCCGTTTCTGGGCGTGGAGGTCTCGCTGCTCAGCGAGCTCGATGGCTCGTGTTGTGACGGCGTGAAGAGCCCGCTGCTGCGCTTCGCTGGTGGCTCCGTGGCGCTGACGGCGCGCTACGTCGCGCCCTCGGGCTTCTGGTTTCGCGGCGCGCTCGGCTACGGCGGGAGCAGCTCGCCAGCGCTTGACGCCGCGTTGACGCCGACGCCGCTGCAGGTGTCTGGGCTCACGGGCGCGCTCGAGGTGGGCCTCGAGCATCAGCGCTTTCAGGGCTCGCTGACGGGCGCGGTGCTCGTGCCCTTCACCGGTGCGCTCAAGGTGACGCAGCTTGAGCCGCGGCTGTGGCTGGCGGTGAAGCTGGGCGACGCGGGCATCACGCGCTGGTGGCTCGGCGCCGACGCCGCGGCGTTCATGGAGTTCGGCGGCGCGCGCTACTCCGGCGTCACCGTGCGCGCGGGGTTGGGCCTGCGTGCGTCGCTGCGCGTCCCCGAGAGGCCCACCCCGGTGGTCCTCGCTCCCGCAGGCGATGGTGCGCTGGTGCTCTCCATCACCACGCCCGACGCGCTGCCGCTCACGAGCCCGCGCGTCATCATCGATGGCGACGTGGTCGATGAACCTTCGCGCCGGTACGCGCTCGCTGAAGGCCGCCACCTGGTGCGGGTGCAGCACGAGGGTTTCCGCGTGTGGCAACGCACGGTCGACATCCACCGCGGACGCGTC
>CAMLFP010000225.1 GCA_946479335.1 uncultured Archangium sp. | reverse complement strand
CTACCTGGCGCTCGCGGCGATGCAGGTCGGCGAGCTCGACGAGGCGAAGCTGGAGCTCACCCGCGCGCTCTTCCTCGAGCCGACGCTGGCGGTCGGACATTACCTGCTGGGCCAGGTGAACGAGCGGCGCAGCGACCCCGAGGGCGCGATGCGCGCGTACCGCAACGCGATGGCGCAGCGGAAGCAGTCGACCCACGATCTGATCGGGCACTTCCCCGATCTCCCGCGCAGCAACGAGGCGATCGCCCAGGCCGCGCAGTTCCGCCTCGCCGCGTTGTCGGAGCGCTGAAAACCGCCATGCTCCGGGCGCTCGCGTGCTGCGCGATGGTGCTGACGGCGTGTGCGCGGTGCAGCGATCGCGCGTTGCCGGTGAGCCCCGCGCCGGCGCCGGTCGCGCGCGCCGGGCCTATCACGCACTACGACACCGAGCTGGTGCAGGTCGGCGCGCTGGTGGGGCTGCGGCGCTTCGAGCAGGGCGGGCAGCCGTGGCACCTCGCGGTCGACCCCGCGACGTTGAAGACGCGCGTGGTGGCCGACGATGGCCGCGCGATTGCGACCGACTGGGCGGCGGTGCGCGCCACGCCGTACGGGCGCGCGCTCTTCGCCTCGGAGCAACACGACACCGCGCTGGAGGACTCCGGCATCACGCACCTGCTGCCCTCCGCCTCGGGCGTGGTGCTCACCGTCGATCTCTGCCCGTCACGGAAGCACTTCCACTTCCACATCATCGACGCGCTGCTGCGCGACGTCGCGCCAGCGGAGCGCCCGGTGCCCGTCGCGTTCTCGGTGAGCGGTGTGTGGTTGCGGGAACACCCCGACGATCTCGCGAAGCTCGCCGCGATGGATGGGAAGGATCTCTCCATCACCTGGGTCAACCACTCGATGCATCACCGCTACGACCCGAGGGTGCCGGTCGCCGACACGTTCCTGCTCACGCCCGGCACCGACGTGCGCGCGGAGGTGCTCGACGCCGAGGTGGTGATGCTCGAGGCGGGCCTCACGCCGTCGATCTACTTCCGCTTCCCCGGGTTGGTGTCTGATCGCTCGGTGGTGGAGCGCGTGGTGGCGCTGGGGCAGGTGGTGGTGGGCAGCGACGCGTGGTTGGCGAAGGGCGAGGCTGCGCGGCGCGGATCGATCGTGCTGATCCACGGCAACGGCAACGAGCCGGTAGGCGTGGCCGACCTGGTGAAGCTGCTCGAGCGCAGCCGCGCGTCGATCGAGCGGAGGTCGTTCCTCCTGCTCGACTTGAGTGACTCGCTCGCCGCGGAGTGATCAGCCCAGCGACACGCCCACCCGCTGCCGCAGGCGGAAGAAGTCGTCGGTGATCGCGAAGCTCATCAGCTCCTTCACGTCGGCGCGCGCCTGCACCGCGTGGGCGATGGCCTCGGTGCTCTCGGGCTTGGGCGCGGTGGCCGGCAGCTCCTCGCGCAGCATGAGGTTGAGGCCCGCCAGCGGGTCGGCGCACACCACGAGGCCCGCGCGATCGGCGGCGAACATCAGCGCCTGCACCAGCGGCTCCACCTGCACCCGCTGCAACTGCGCGGCCTGTGACGCCGGCTCCTCCAGCGTCTTGATCGCCTTGCGCGAGTACGCGCGGCGCAGCTGCTTCGACTGCTCGTCGCTCTTCCGGCCCAGCCCCTCCCACGTGGGGAAATGGATGCGCACCGAGTTGCCCAGCACGTCGGCCAGCTCGCCCGGCGACAAGCGGCGCACGATGGCCGTCTTGTCGAACAGCCCCATCGCCGCGCGCCCATAGAGGAAGCGCTGCTCGCGGATGTTGAACTTCCGCACCACGTCGGGGCCGAGGCACACGCTCAGCGGCTCGGTGGTCTCGATGAACACCAGCCCGCGCTTGGCCTGGTACACCTCGAACTCCTCGATGCCGAAGAGCCCGGTGATGGTCTGCAGCGCCTTGTACGCCGCGTGGTCGCTCTTGAGCTTGTCGGCCTTGCGATCGATGCCCAGCAGCTCGAACTGCGGCGGCTGCAGCTTCACGAACTGATCACCCACGGCGCGCAGCACGTCGGTGATCGGGTTGCGCGCGGCCGCGGGGTGGAGCGTCGCCACGTCCGCGCCGGTGAGCGCGCCCTTCACCTCGTTCGAGAGGCGGTTGCGGCCCTCCTGGTAGTACGTCTGCTCGGTCTCGTTGGCCTGGCGGAGGAAGACCAGCAGCGCCGCGACGCAGAAGGCCTTGTCGGTCTGCCGCAGCGACTCCCAGAGCCGGAAGAGCGCGTGGAGGCTGTCGGCGCGCGTGGGGTCGAGCCGCACGATGTGCCGGTGGGCGTCGATGGCCAGCGCGTTCGACGACGTGTCACGGCCGTAGAGCTCCGCGAGCTGGAGCCACGCCTGCAGCTGGGTGGGGTCGAGCTCGAGCACCTGGCGCAGCGTCGCCACCGCGC
Source organism: uncultured Archangium sp. (assembly GCA_946479335.1). The sequence continues at coordinate 6,653 of CAMLFP010000225.1, read as the reverse complement.
GGGGCGGGTCGTTGAGCGAGCGCCCGTAGAGCGACGCGATGCGCAGCTTGAGCGCCACCGCGCGCTTCACGTCGGGCGCCTGCTGGGCCTGTTGTTCCAGCATCGAGGCCAGCTCGGGGAGGGCGCCGGTGCGCTCGTACAGCGTGGCGAGGCGATCGAGCGTCGCCGCGTCGCCGGGCACCAGCTCCAGCGCCTTGCGGTAGTGGGTGATGGCCTGCGCGACGTCGCCGAAGCCCTCGTCGGAGATCCGCGCCAGCTGCAGCGTGTGCCGCGCGCGCTCCTCGCGGGTGTTGTCGAGCTCCAGCAACCGGCGGATGCAGTCTGCCGCGCCGGTCCAGTTGCGGGTGTGCGCGTGGATGTTGGCGAGCCGCTCCAGCGCTTCGATGGAGCCGGGCTCGCCCGACAGCGCCGCCTGCAGGTGCGCGGCCGCGCGGTTCATGTCGCTCAAGTGGTCGTGGTACAGCGCGCCCAGCTTCAGGTGCAGGCGCGCCAGGCTCTTCGGGTCGCCGCCCTGTTGCACGCGCACCGCGAAGGCGGCCGCGGCCTCGGCGTAGTTCTGGCTCTCCAGCGCGAGCTGCGCCTTGAGCTCCAGCGCCTCGGTGTGCGTGGGCACCGCGAGCAACGTGCGGTCGACCAGCTCACCGCCGCGATCGCGCTGGTTGAGCCCCAGCCGCAGCTTCGCGGCCTCGAAGTACTCCTTCGCGGCGCTGCTGAGATCGAGCTGGGCGTGCTTGGCGTCGGCGCGCTTCTCGTGGAGCGTGGCGAGATCTTCGGCGCCGCCCTTGCTGGCCAGCATGTCTTCGAGCGCGGCGTTGGCCTCGTGGTTGAGCGGCTCGCGGTTGAGCACCGCCTGGTACAGCTCGCGGGCGGCGTCGGGGTTGCCTTCCTTCAGGTGCGCGGTGCGGGCGCCGTCGAGCAGCGCGGCCACGGCGCTGGCGGGGTCCTTCACGCTGTCGGCGATGCGCGCGGCGGTCTCGCGGGCGCGCGTCCACTCGTTCAGCTTCTGGTGCGCGCGCAGCTTGCCCTGCAGCGCGGGGTAGAGGTGCGGCGCCGACTGCAGCGCGAGGTCGTACGCCTCGAGCGCGGCGCGCGGGTTGCCCAGGCGCGTCTCCTGGAGATCGCCGATGCGCAGCAGCAGCTGTTGCAGGTCGGCGGCGTCGGTGACGGACGCGCGGCGCCGCTCGAAGAGCTCCACCAGGCCGGCGGCGTCACCCGCCTTCCGCAGCGCGCTCTCGAGCACCAGGCTCAGCGCCTCGTCGGTGGGGTCGGCGAGGTACGAGGCCTTGAGCTGCTCCACGATCTCCGCGTTGGGCGCCGCGCTGTCGGTGTTGGAGAGCGAGATGGCGGCCGACAATTTCTGATCGCTGACCGCGTGCGCGATGCGGGTGCGGATCTCCGCGCGGCGCGGGCGATCATTGGCGCGGATGCGCTCCAGCAACCGCAGCGCGGCGAGGTTCTTCGGCTCGAGCTGCAGCGCGTTCTCACACGCGGTCGCGCCGCGCGCGGGTTCGTTGAGGCGGTCGACGTAGAGGCGCGCCAGCTTCAGCCACGCGGCGACGCGCGAGGCCTCCGGCCCGACCTGCGTCTGGCGATCGAGGAGCACGATCAGCTCCTTCACGTCGTCGCGGGTGGTGAGCATCCGCTCCAGCTGCGCGAGCGCGGTGGTGTGGTTGGGCGCGAGCCGCAGCACCTCGTGGTACGCGTCGATGGCGGCGTCGGGGCGGCCGAGCTGATCTTCCCAGATGGCGGCCGACTGGAAGATGGCGTTGGCGCGCTCGGTGGGGTCGGTGCGGTTGGCGGCCTCCGCGCGCAAGATCTCGATGAGCGACTCCCAGTCACCGCGCGAACGGTAGATGCGGCCCAGCGCGCGCAGCGCCGGCACGTAGTTGGGCGAGAGCGTCAGCACCTCGCGGTACGCGCTGACCGCCTCGTCGATGTCCTTGAGCTGTTGTTCGAAGAGCTCGCCGACCTTCTGCACCAGCGCGGCGGCCTGCTCGACCGACGGCGCGATCTCCGCCTCCGTCCGGTACATGCGGATCAGCGCCTCCCAGCGGCCGTCTTGACCGTAGAGGCGCCCCAGCGCGCGCAGCGCCGGGAGGTACGCGGGCGAGAGCTGTAGCACGCGCTCCCACGCCTGGATCGCGCCCGCCCGGTCCTTCAGCTGCTCCTCGATCAGCTCCGCGTTGCGGTGCGCGAGCGAGATGACCTGCTTGGTGTCGGTGGCGAGGCGGGCCTCGTGCTCGTTGAGCTCCAGCAGCTCCGCCCAGCGGCCTGACTTCTCGTAGAGGCGCCCCAGCGCGCGCATCGTGGGGAGGTGATCGGGCGAGAGCTCCAGCACGCGCTTGAGGCGATCGATCGCGCCGGGCACGTCCTTGATGCGATCTTCGTAGATGGTCGCGATCTTGTTCAGCGTGGAGATCTGCTCTTCGCGATCATTGGTCTGTAGCAGGTCGGCCTCGTAGAGCGCGACCAGCTCCGGCCAGCGGCCCAGCTTCTCGTAGAGCCGCGTGAGCGCCTTCTGCGCGGGGAGGAACCCCGGCGCGAGCTGCAGACACGCGGCGTAGCGCGCGATGGCCTCGTCGACGCGATCGAGGCGCTCCTCGAGCGTCTCCGCGGCCTTGTAGAGACGCGCGGCCTTCTGGCGGCCGTCTTCGGCGGCGTTCGCCTCGGCCTCGTAGGTGTCGAGCAGGCCCTGCCAGTTCTGCGCGCGGTAGTGCAGCTTGCCGAGGCTGGCGAGCGAACCCGCGTGGCCCGACACGCGCGCGAGAATGGCGTGGTACCGGCCGACGGCGTCGAGGTCGCGCTTCTGCTGCTCGTAGATGGCAGCGAGGCGGAGGTTGATGCCGACGTATTCGGTCTCGTCGACGTTGCCCTGCACCCACGCCAGCAGCACGTCGGCCAGCTCGTCGAAGCGGCCGTGCGCTTCGTAGATGCGCGCCAGCTCGGAGAGGATCAGCGGATCACCGGGGCTCACGCGGCGCGCGGCGAGCAGCGCAGCGAGCGCGTCTTCGGGGCGGCCGAGGCGCTCATAGGTGCGGCTGATCTGCAGGAAGGTCGGCGCGGCGGCGGGGCCCTGCAATTCGGCCTCGGCGGCGAGGGCCGCGAGCTCTTCGTCGACGGTCTCTTCGCGCTGCGCGACGCGCTTGATGGCCGCCAGCAGCTGCGGGTCTCGGCGGTCGAGCGCGAACGCTTCACGGAACAGCTCGGCGGCGCCTTTCGCGTTGCGCAGGCGGTCTTCCAACAACAGCCCGGCGGAGGTCAGGTAGCCCGCGCGCGCCGCGGGGTCTTGCACGTTCGCCGCGAGCTGCCGGTACACCTGCACCAGCGCCTCGTAGTTGCCCTTCTCGCCGTAGAACTGCTCGAGCTGCACCAGCAGCGTCACGTCTTCGGGTTGGAGCTCGAGGCACTGTGCGATGGCGGTGTGCGCCTCGTCGATGCGCGAGAGCCGCTGCTCGAGGATCTGCCCCTTCTCGAACAACAGCGCGGCGCGGCCGCGGTTCGCTTCGGTGGCGGAGAGCTCCGCGTCGAGCAGGGTGACGACCATCTGCCAGTTGCCGACCTCGGCGAAGAGGCGACGCGCGGCGCGGATGTTCGCGAGGAAGCGCGGCGCCAGCTTGAAGGCCGACTGGTACGCGACGGCGGCGTTGCGCGGGTGCTTGAGCGGCGACTCCCAGAGCAGGCCGATCTCGTGGAAGAGCAGGGCGGCCGACGGGTCGGGGCCCAGCGCCTTCGCTTCACGCTCCAGCGCGGCGATGCGCTCGCGGGCTTCGTCTTCGGTCGCGCCGGCGGCGCTGACTTCCGGGCTGGGGATTGCGGGGATTGCGGTGGATAGCGTCCGGGGAAACTCGCCGTGCTGCTCACTCATGGGGCGCGTTCGTAACACGCGCTCCCAGTGCCAGCGAGGAGAGTTCCCTCGGGTTGTCGCGACTCAAGAGTGACGATTTTCAGCAGCGAAGATCGCGAGTGACGCAGAGAAACAAGAGGCCCGGCGTTACGCCGCCACCGGGAAGAAGCGGCGCTGCGCCCACAGCGCGACGTTGACCAGCGCGATCAACGCCGGCACCTCGACGAGCGGGCCGATGACCGCCGCGAACGCCGCGCCGCTGTGAATGCCGAAGCTGGCGATGGCCACCGCGATGGCGAGCTCGAAGTTGTTCGACGCCGCGGTGAACGAGAGCGTCGCCGACTGCGGGTAGTTCGCGCCCACCTTGCGGCTCATGAAGAACGACGCCGCGAACATGATGAGGAAATAGAGCAACAGCGGGGCCGCGATGCGCAGCACGTCGAGCGGGAGCTGCACGATGGCCTCTCCCTTGAGAGAGAACATCACCACGATGGTGAAGAGCAGGAACACCAGCGTGATCGGCCCGATGCGCGGCACGAAGTGCGCCTCGTACCAGTCGCGGCCCTTGAGGTTCACCAGCACCCGCCGCGTGAGGAACCCGGCCACGAAGGGGATGCCCAGGTAGATGGCGACGCTCTGCGCGATGTCGCCGACGCTGATGTTCACCACCGCGCTCTGGAGCCCCAGCCAGCCCGGCAACAGCGTCGCGAAAAACCACGCGTAGAGCGGGAAGAAGAGCACCTGGAAGATCGAGTTGAACGCGACGAGCCCCGCGCAGTACTCGCGATCTCCGCCCGCGAGATCGTTCCACACGATCACCATCGCGATGCAGCGCGCGAGCCCGATGAGGATGAGCCCCAGCATGTACTCGGGCTTGTCGCGCAGGAAGATGATGGCCAGCCCGAACATCAGCAGCGGGCCGATGACCCAGTTCTGCACCAGCGAGAGCAGCAGCACGCGCTTGTTGCGGAAGACGCGGCCGAGCTCCTCGAAGCGCACCTTCGCCAGCGGCGGGTACATCATCAGCACCAGCCCCACCGCGATGGGGATGGAGGTCGTGCCCACACTCATGTTGTTGAGCGCGGTGGTGACGCCGGGCGCGAAGAAGCCCAGCGCGATGCCCACGCCCATCGCCGCGAAGATCCACAGCGTGAGGTAGCGGTCGAGAAACGAGAGGCGGCCAGCCACTCCGGAGCGCTGCATCACGCCACCGCGCGGCGCACGGTGTCGAGCAGTTCGCCGGAGTCGATGAGCGCCGCGACCGCCGAGATGTCGCGGTGCAGCTCGCGGTCGGTGTCCATGTGCGGAACGCGGGAGCGGATCAGCGCGTGCGCCGCAGCGACGCCTTTGCCGGGGCGGGTCTTGTCGGGCTCGCGGAAGTCGAGCGCCTGCGCCGCGACCAGCAGCTCGATCGCCAGCACGTGCCGCGCGTGCTCCGCGACCTGCCGCGCCTTGAGCGCCGCGGTCATGCCCATCGAGACATGATCTTCACGCCCGGCGGAGGAGGGGATCGAGTCCACCGACGCGGGGTGACATAGCACGCGCGACTCGGCGACCAGCGCGGCGGCGGTCACCTGCGCGATCATGAAGCCCGAATTGAGGCCGGAGTTCCGCGCGAGGAACGGCGGGAGCCCGGACAGCGACGGGTTCACCATCTGCTCCACGCGGCGCTCGGAGATCGACGAGAGCTGCGTCAGCGCCATCGCCACCACGTCGAGCGCGAGGCTCACCGGCTGCCCGTGGAAGTTGCCCGCGGAGACGAGCTCCTCTTCATCGGCGAACACCAGCGGGTTGTCGGTGCCCGCGTTCACTTCGATCTCGAGCACGCCGCGCGCGAACTTGAGCCCGTCGCGCGCCGTCCCGTGCACCTGGGGGATGCAGCGCATCGAATACGGGTCTTGCACCTTGTGGCAGTCGGCGTGGCTCACCACCAACTGCGAGCCCTCCAGCAGCTGCCGCATGTGCCGCGAGACCAGCCCGTGACCGGGGTGCGGGCGCACCGCGTAGACCTCTTCGATGAAGGGCCGGTGCGAGCCCAGCATGCCCTCGATGGTGATGGCGCCGGCGAGGTCGAACAGGTCGGCCAGTTCTTCGGCGTTGAGCAGCGTGGGCACGCCGACCGCGCACATCGCCTGCGTGCCGTTGACCAGCGTGAGGCCTTCCTTCGCCTCGAGCACCACCGGCTGCAGCCCCGCCTTCCGCAGCGCGTCGCGGCCCGGCATGCGCACGCCGTCGAAGAACGCTTCGCCTTCACCGATGAACACCAGCGCGAGGTGCGCGAGCGGCGCGAGATCGCCCGAGGCGCCCACCGAGCCGCGCTCCGGCACGACGGGCGTCACGCCGCGGTTGAGCATCTCCAGGCCCAGCTCCAACGTCGACACGCGCACGCCGGAGTGCCCCTTCGCCAGCACGTTGCAGCGCAGCAGCGTCAGCGCGCGCGCCTCGGGGATCGACAGCGGGTTCCCCACGCCGGCCGCGTGGCTCACGATCAGGTTGCGCTGGAGCTGCCGCAGATCGTTCTTCTCGATGCGCACCTCGGCCAGCGTGCCGAAGCCGGTGTTGATGCCGTACGCGGGCTCGTTGCCGGCGGCGATGCTGTCGACCAGCGCGCGCGCCTTCGCGACCTTCTCGCGCGCCACCGGTGAAAGTTCGACGTGCCGGTTGCGCGCGGCCACGTCGCGAATGTCGGAGAGCTTCAGCGTGTTGCCATCGATGACCAGGGGGCTGCTCATATGGCGCGGCTCTTTGGCAGCCCGCGCGCCGCAAGCAAGTCTCCTCGCAGTGACGCAGCGCGCGATTCTGCTTGAGC
>CAMLFP010000224.1 GCA_946479335.1 uncultured Archangium sp. | reverse complement strand
GGGCAGGGTGACGCCGCGCACGGAGTCCTGCAGCGCGCGCGCGGTGGTCTCGAGGTCTGCGTCGGTGACGGCCTTGAAGCGCTTGAGCAGTTCCTCGCGCACGCCCGCGTGCTCCATCGCGTCGAGGAACGCCGGCGCGGTGATCACGAAGCCCGGCGGCACCGCGAAGCCCGCGTGGGTCAGCTCGCCGAGGTTCGCGCCCTTGCCGCCGACCACCGTCACGTCGCGCTTCGAGATCTCTTCAAACGAGCGGATGAAGTTCATGGCCGTGCCTTTCAGACGCCGAGCACGATCAGCGACGCGACGACGAAGCCCAGACAGCCAAGGGCGACGAGTACGAACAGCTTGGTGGCGAGCGCTTGCGGTTCGGGAGTGTCCATGCCGCGCTTCGGTGCAAGCGCCTTGCCTTCGTGCGCGTGCTCCGGCCGACGCGCAGGTCTCGCGCAGCTCCGGCGCGATTCCGGTGGCGCACGCCGCTTTTGCGCGTCGAACGGGCGCTGACGAGGGGCGGCCGCGCGGCACCGCTCTTGCTTCAGCGAGAGCGTTCGCCGTGTTGATCTCCACGACCACGTTCTTGAGCCGCGTCGCGGCGCGCACCGGGCTGGAACCGGCGGCCTGCGGGCGACTGGTGGAGCTCACGATGAAGGCGCTCGCGACGCAGCTGCGCCCGTCGACCGTGCAGTGGCTCAGCGGCGAACTCCCTCCGACGCTGGCGGGGTGGATTGAAGGGGCGACCTTCGCCGGCCGCACAGGCCTCGCGCCGATGCTTGCCGCGGGGCTGGCGCGCGAACAGGTCGCGGTGGTGTGCGGCGCGCTCGCGGAGACCTTGCAGGCGCCGGTGCTCCAGGTGCTGCGCGTCGAACTCCACGAAGACGTCGCGGTGCTGCTCACCCCCCACGAGCAGCACCCGGCCGACGCCTCTTCGTGGAGGTCGAACGAGCCCTGACGTCAGCTGACCGGCGACGACGGCGCGGGCTGCATCGCCGCGGGCAACGCCTGCAGCACGCCAGGGCTCGAGAGCAGGAAGTCGAGGGCGCGCAGCGCGTCGGTGGTGGTGAAGATGCCGACGATCTCCTTGCCCCGCTGCACGATGGCCGAGCCGAAGCGCTCGTGCGCCATGCGGTGCGCAACCTCGCTCACCGGCGCGTCGTCAGCCACCGAGAAGACGTCGGCAGACATCGCCTCCTCGACCCGCACGGTGCTGGTGTCGAGATCATCGAGGCCCTCGACGAGCGCGAGATCGCGGTGCGAGACGAGGCCCACCAGCTTGCCGCCGTCCAACACCGGGAGGTGGTGGATGCGGTGCTTGCGCATCAGCTCGTACGCCTCGTCGACGGTGCGGTCATGCCCGATGGTGTGCACCGCCGGGGTCATGAAGTTGGCGATGGCGGCGGGGGTCATGACGCCTTCCGGTGCGCCGCGTGGATCTTCTTGAGCTCGGCCTGGAGCTGCTTCGCGCGCTTGAGGAAGTCGCGCCCGGCCGACTGGGTCGCCGCGGCGATCTCGTTGAAGTACGGCGCCGCGTCGTCCTTGAAGTTCATCGTGCCGAGATGCGCCTGAACGCGCGCCTCCTCCAGCGCGGTCTTGAGCGCCTGGGCGAGTTCCTTGAACTGCTGCTGCGAACGCTGCTTGCGGGTTTGGGTGGTCATGCCGCCGGGTGAAGCAAGCGCTGTTCCACGGCGGCGCTCTGCGACAGGCGCGGCGTACGCGCAGGTTTTGCGTGCCTCGCTCCGGACCCCGAAGACGGTGCGCGGCGGCTGGCGACGACCTTTTTGGTAAGAAGTGCGGCGTGGCCGAGACGCTCTTTGAGGAACTGAAGCGGTACGTGGGCTTCTCGAGTGCCGATGAGGCCGCGCTGCGCGCGCTGCACCCGCTGGCCAAGCCGTTCTTCGTGCCCATCACCGAGCAGTTCTACGCGCGCATCCTCGAGCATGAGGGCGCGCGCGCGGCGTTGATCGGCGGCGAGTCGTCGGTCGGCCACCTGAAGGTGACGCTGCGCGCGTGGCTCGACAAGCTGCTCTCCGGCCCGTGGGACGAGGCCTACTTCGATCTCCGCTGCCGCATCGGCCGCGTGCACGTGCGCATCGAGCTGCCGCAGCACTACATGTTCGGGGCGATGAACGTGCTCCGCCAACGGCTGGGCGACGTCATCGACGAGGAGCACGCCGCCGATCTCCCCACGCGCAGCGCGACGCGGTTGGCGCTGGGCCGCGCGCTCGATCTCGAGCTGGCGATCATGCTGCACACCTACCGTGAAGACTACGAGGCCCAGCAGGCGCGCCGCGAACGCCTCGCCACCTTCGGTCAACTGGTGGGCACCATGAGCCACGAGCTGCGCAACCCGCTGGGCGTCATCGAGACCTCGGTGCACATCTTGAAGGGGCGCACCCTGGGCGACGAGCGCGCGGAGAAACACGTCACGCGCATCGGCGAGCAGGTCGCCATCGCCAACAAGATCGTCACCGATCTCCTCGACATGATCCGCGACCGGCCGCTGACGCGCGAGCCCATCGAGCTCCACGAGGTCATCGGCGTGGCGCTGGCCGATGTGCGCGACCCGACGGGCGTGCGCATCGTGGTCGAGGGCCTCGAGGCGCTGCCGCCGGTCGCCGGAGATCGCGGGCAGCTCCGGCAGCTCTTCTTCAACCTCGTGCAGAACGCGGTGCAGGCGTGCGGCGAAAGGGGGCAGGTGCGCGTGCGCGGCGTGAAAGAAGGTGGTGTGGTGGCGGTCATGGTCGAAGACAACGGCCCTGGCGTCGACGCGGCGATCCTCCGGCGACTGTTCGAGCCGCTGGTGACGACGAAGCAGAATGGGGTGGGGCTCGGGCTCGCGTTGGTCAAGCGCATCGCCGAGCGGCACCACGGCTCCGTCGGCTACGAACCCCGCAACGAAGGCGGTGCGCGCTTCGTGGTGCGGCTGCCCGCGGGGAGCGCGTGATGCACCGGTTCCTCCTCGTCGACGACAACCGCGCCTTCGCGGACAACGTCGCGGAGATCCTCCGGGACTGCGGCGACGAGGTGGTGGTGTGCAGCGACGCGTCGGCGGCGGTGGCGCTGGCGACCTCCACGCGCTTCGACGGGCTGATCACCGACATGCGCATGCCGGGCATGAGCGGCGCGGCGTTGCTGCGCGAGCTGCGGCGCCTCGGTTGCGCGCTGCCGGCGATCGTCATCAGCGCGTACACCTCCGAAGAAGAGCTCGAGCTGGCGCGCCGCGAGGGCCCGGTCGCGGTGTTCCAGAAACCGGTGCCCATCTCCCAGTTGTTGGCGGAGCTGGAGCGCCTCCCGTCACGAGCCGCACGATGACCCGCGCGCTCCGTGTGCTGGTGGTCGACGACAACCCCGGCTTCGTCGACAACATGCTCGAGATCCTCGCGGACGCCGGGTACTCGGCGGTGGGCCTCAGCTCGTGCGCGGCGGCGCGGGCCGAAGCGGCGCGGGGCTTCGAGATCGCGCTCATCGACATGAAGCTGCCCGACGGCGTCGGCACCGACCTCGCCGCGGCGCTCAAGGAGCTCAACGCCGACGCCGCGGTGGTGATGCTCACCGGCTACTCGACGGTGGAGGCCGCGGCCTCCGCGGTGCGCGCCGGCGCCTTCGCCTACCTCTCGAAGCCCTGCGCCACGCCCGCCTTGTTGTTGACGCTGGAGCAGGCGAGCCGCCAGGTGCGCCTGCAGGCCGACAAGCGGGAGCTCGCGCGCCGCGTGCAGACCGCCGAGAAGCTGGCCGCCATCGGCACCATGACCGCGGGCCTCTCGCACGAGATCCGCAACCCGTTGAACGCCGCGGGCCTGCAGCTGCAGGTGCTGGAGCGCCGCATCGACAAGGTCGAGCCCGAAGAGCTGCGCGCCTCGCTCTTCAAGCCGCTGGCGCTGGTGCGCGACGAGATCCGCCGGCTCGACACGCTGCTCGAAGACTTCCTCCAGTTCTCGCGGCCGCGCGAGCTCAAGTCGGAGCGCGTGGCTCTGCCCGCCCTCGTCGCCAGCATCGCCGAGCTGCTCGAGAAAGACGCCGAGGCCTCGAAGACGAAGCTGGTGCGGAACCTCAGCGAGGGCGCCGTCGTCATCGGCGACGACGCGCGCTTGCGGCAGGTGGTGATGAACCTGGCGCTCAACGCGCTCCAGTCGTCGCCGGGCGGCGCGGTGACCCTCAGCCTCACCACCTCCAGCGACGAGGCGCTGCTCACCGTCGACGACACCGGCCCCGGGGTGCCGCGGAATTTGCGCGATCGCATCTTCGAGCCGTTCTTCACCACCAAGGCCAAGGGCACCGGCCTGGGGCTCCCCATCGTGCACGCCATCGTCACGCAGCACGGCGGCAGCCTGTCGGTCGGCGACGCCCCCAGCGGTGGCGCGCGCTTCATCGTGCAGCTTCCGTTGGCGCGCTGACGGCACGTGACTTGCTAAACCTGCGGCCATGGCGAAGGAACGGATTCTGGTCGTCGATGATGAAGTGAACGCGCGCGAGGCGCTCACCACGCTGTTGTCGGAGGAGGGCTTCGAGGTCGCCGAGGCCGGCGATGGCGAAGAGGCGCTGGAGGTGCTGTCGAGCTTCGCGCCGTCGGTGGTGTTGACCGATGTGCGCATGCCGAAGCTCGACGGGCTCTCCTTCCTCAAGAAGGCGAAGGAGAGCGGCTCCGAGGCGGTGTTCGTGGTGATGACGGCCTTCGGCTCCATCGAGAAGGCGGTTGAGGCGATGCGCGCGGGCGCAGAGAACTACCTCCTCAAGCCGTTGGATTTGAAGGCCGTGCTGGTGGTGCTGGAGAAGGCGCTGGAGAAGCGGCGCCTCCAGAAGGAGACCAGCGCGCTGCGCCAGCGCGTGCGCGAGCGCTTCCGCTTCCCCGCCATTATCGGCGAGGCGCCGGAGCTGCAGGGCGTCTTCGAGATCATCAAGCAGGCCGCGCCCACCAAGGCCACCGTGCTGATCCTCGGCGAGTCGGGCACCGGCAAGGAGCTCGTCGCCCAGGCGCTCCACGAGGAGTCGCCGCGGCGCGACAAGCCCTTCATCAAGGTGAACTGCGCGGCGCTCTCGGAGTCGCTGCTGGAGAGCGAGCTCTTCGGCCACGAGAAGGGCTCCTTCACCGGCGCGGCGGGGCGCAAGGAGGGCCGCTTCGAGCTGGCCGACAACGGCACGCTGTTCCTCGACGAGGTGGGAGAGATCTCACCGTCGCTGCAGATCAAGCTGCTGCGCGTGCTGCAGACCCGCGAGTTCGAGCGCGTGGGCGGCACCCAGACCTTGAAGGTCGACGTGCGCCTCGTGGCCGCGACCAACCGCGATCTCGCCGCCGAGGTGAAGGCCGGGCGCTTCCGCGAAGACCTGTACTACCGCCTCAACGTGGTGGCGGTGACGCTGCCGCCGCTGCGCGCGCGCAAGGGCGATATCCCCGCGCTGGTGAGCCACTTCGTCGAGAAGTTCGGCAAGGCCTACGGCAAGCAGCTCAACGGGCTCGCGCCGGGCACCATGAACGCGCTGCTCAGCCACAGTTGGCCCGGCAACGTGCGCGAGCTGGAGAACGCCGTCGAGCGCGCGGTGGTGCTCTGCAAGGGCGCGGAGCTGACCGCCGATGACCTCCCGCCGTCGCTGCGCGGCCCGCGCGCCGAACAGAGCGGAGGCGGGCTCGTGCCCGGCGCCACCATGGCCGCCATCGAGCGCGAGGCCATCTTGAAGACCCTGGAGATGGTCGGCGGCTCGACCTCCCGCGCGGCCGAGGTGCTGGGCATCAGCGTCCGCACCATCCAGTACCGGCTCAAGGCCTACGGCGAAGAGTCGCCGCGCACCGAAACCGCGCCCAACTGAACGCGCAGAACCTGCGCGCCCGGGTTCAGGGTGCGCAAACCGTGCGGTGAGCCCGGCGGGCACGAGGGGGAGGGCGGCGGCACGGGGCGTGAAGTGGAGGCGGGCATGAGCCTCCCCACCACCATCGTCGTCGGCACCGACTTCAGTGAACAGGCCGAGAAGGCCACCGAGTACGCGCTGGAGCTCGCCCAGCAGTTCAAGGCGCGGCTGCACCTCGTCTACAGCTGGCAGATGCCGGTGCCGGTGGCGAGCGAAGCGGTGCTCTACACGGGCGAGGTCATCAACCAGATTGAAGAAGACGCCGAGAAGGCGATGGCGGCCAACCTGAAGCGCTACCGCGCGCGGTGGGCCGACGTCGAGGGCTCGGTGGAGTGCGGCGACCCGCGCGATCTCGTGGTGAAGCTCGCCGCCGAGAAGAAGGCCGGGCTCATCGTGGTGGGCACGCACGGCCGCCATGGGCTGCGCCGCGCGCTGTTGGGCAGCGTCGCCGAGTCGGTGGTGCGCAGCGCGCCGTGCCCGGTGCTCGTGGTCCGCTGAGGCGCATGACAAAGTGCGTCGGAGATGCCTGAGATCCCCGACCTGGAGCTGTACCGCTCTGCGCTGGAGAGCCGCGTCGTCGGTCAGAAGCTGGAGCGCGTGCGGCTGGGCAGCCCCTTCCTGGTGCGCAGCGTGGAGCCGCCGCTCGCCAGCACCTTCGGGCACGTCGTCAAGGGCACGCGCCGCGTGGGCAAGCGCGTGGTCTTCGAGTTCGACAACGCGCTGTTCATCGTCATCCATTTGATGATCGCCGGGCGCTTTCAGTGGAAGCCGCCCGGCGCGAAGTTGCCGGGGCGCGCGGGGCTGGCGGCGTTCGACTTCGCGAACGGCACGCTGCTCCTGACGGAGGTGTCGACGAAGAAGCGCGCGTCGCTGCACGTGGTGCAGGGGGAGGCCGCGCTCGCCGCCTTCAACCGGGGCGGGCTGGAGATCGCCACCGCGCACCTCGACGAGTTCGCGGCACGGGTGCGCCTCGAGAACCACACCCTCAAGCGCACGCTGACCGACCCGCGGCTGTTCTCGGGCATCGGCAACGCGTACTCCGACGAGATCCTCCACCGCGCGAAGCTCTCGCCGGTGAAGCAGACGAAGACGATGACCGGCGAGGAGATCGCCCGGCTCTTCGAGGCCACCCGCACCGTGCTGCAGGAGTGGATCGACCGGCTCCGGCACGAGACCGGCACCGACTGGCCCGAGAAGGTGACCGCCTTCCGCCCCGAGATGGCGGTGCACGGGAAGTACGGCCAGCCGTGCCCGGTGTGCGGCGCGAAGGTACAAAGAATCGTCCACGCCGATAATGAGACGAATTACTGCGCGCGCTGCCAGACCGGGGGCAGACTGCTCGCCGATCGATCGCTGTCGAGGCTCCTCAAGGAAGACTGGCCGGCAACCCTTGAAGATCTCGATGATTATTTTGCGTCGAGGGCGACCAGAGTAGAGAGGCCGTAAACGATGATGCACTCAGGTTCGTATTTCCGGGCGTTGCTGGTGACGGTCGCGCTCTGCCTGCCGGCCTCGGCCCACGCCGCGGGTAAGACGTTGTGGCTCTTCCGCCCCCTGTACCCGGGGCAGGAGGCGTTGATTGAGCGCACCGAGAAGTCGCTCGACACCTTGCTCCCCGCTGATGCGCGGAAGGACGCCATCATCGGCAAGCGGGAGTTTGCCGCGGCGCAGAAGGGCAAGGTCATCGCCGAGGTGCCGTGCTTCTCGCCTGACGCGCGGTGCGGAGACCCGGTCGACGCGTTCGTCGCCTCGTTCGGCTTCGACCAGGTGCTGATGGTGCAGGGTGGTCAAGACGACACCGGCTACAAGTTCACCGTCACCGCCTACGACCCGCACACCGGCAAGGCGACCCCCGCGTCGTCGGCCAACACCAATGAGCAGAAGGCGTTCCTCGGGGCGCTGGCCAAGGTCTCGCCGGTCACCTCGACGCTGACGGTGAACAGCGCGCCCTCCGGCGCCTCGGTGTACGTCGACGACGTGAAGGTCGGCGTGACGCCGGTGGCCACCCAGGTGCTGCCCGGCGAGCGCACCGTGCGCATCGACCTGAAGATGCACCAGCCGCTCGAAGAGACCGTGACCGTGCCGATCCGCGGGTCGGTGACGTTCGAGAAGCAGCTGGAGAAGGTCGCGGCGCGCATCGTGTTGACGGCCTCGCCCGCGGGCACCGAGATCTTCCTCGACGGCGCGTCGGTCGGCAAAGACCGCGTCGATCGCGGCATCGCGCCGGGCGACCACACGGTGCGCTTCGTCGCGGAAGGGCACAAGGCCTACGAGCAGACCATCACCGTGAAGGCCGACCAGCAGTTCATGATGGACAAGGCCCTCGAGCCGATCGCGCCCGCGCAGCCGCAGATCGTCACCTCGAAAGACGGCGACAAGGTGGCGGTGCTGATCCGTGATGACAAGGGCAACGTCACCCCGGTCGAGGTGAAGTCGGCGGAGCCCGACCTCGCGAAGATGAGCGACCAGGAGCGCATCTACCATTCGAAGGCGTACGTGAACCTCTCGTTCTCCTACGGCCACCTCACCGACAACGTGCTCGTCGGCCGCCGCTTCACCAACGCGCCGAACCGCACCACCACCTTCATCGGCAAGCCTCCGGAGCTGGCGGGCGCGCAGCTCGAGTTCGGCATGTTCGGCAAGAACTTCGGTGTGTCGATCTTCGGCTTCACGTACCTGACCGGCCTCGGCGACGCGCAGATGAACGTCGGCCACCAGAAGGGCCTCGGCTGCGAGACCGAGAACGGCGTGTGCAAGTCGTCGACGATCTCCAAGGTGCAGATGCACCTGGGGCTCATCCAGTTCCTCCAGCCGCAGGTGCGCTTCGCGGTCTCGCGGTTCCAGTTCGCGTTCCAGCTCGGGTTGGAGGCGCGCATCGGGTGGATCCTCGGGCGCGACCCGTCGAACCTCGCGGCCGACCCGTACAAGGACGGCTTCATGATCACCGACGGCCTCGTGTCTGCCCGAGTGAACGTGAAGTGCTTCCTCTACATGGGCTTCTATTTGAACCTGCAGGTCGGCTACTCGATGAGCCTCTTCAGCTGGCGCTCGGTCGACGACGCGGGGAAGGAATACGGCGGCTTCCCCAACCTGAAGTCGGGCCAGTTCCTCACCAACTTCGGAGTCGGCTATGCGTTCTGAGCTCCTGGTCCTCGTGCTGTCGTCGACGGCCTTCGCGCAGGCATTGGTGGGGCCCGGCGTGGGCAACGCCGACACCTTCGTTTCCGAGGGCAGCAAG
>CAMLFP010000223.1 GCA_946479335.1 uncultured Archangium sp. | reverse complement strand
CCGACAGCAGCAGCGCCAGCCACGTCGCGGTCGATGCAGCGAGGAGGCCGAGCATCAACCAGAAGCCGCGCAGCGCGCCGGGTCGCAGGCCGCGCACCACGCGCAGCTCCCGCGGGTAGCCGTCACGTTCGGCGAGCGCCCCGACGCCGGCGAGGGTGATGAACAGGCACGTGAGAATCTGCCCGACCGCCGCGTCTTGTCTGCTGCCCCCCGAAGAGAGGAACACCGCACCACCGAACACCAACGCGCCGAGCGTCACCGCCACCAGCGCGCGGCGCGGCCACTTCGAAGCGTGCTCCGAGGGCGCGGCGAGCCCGGCGCCCGCGACCTCCAGCGCGAGCCAGGTCAGCCCCCAGCTGAAGACGAAGAGGCCGGCCATCGCGTAGCGGGGCTCATCGCGAGAGAGCATGCGCTGCCCTTCCTGCGCGAGCGCGGTGCAGAACGTGACGCCCATTGCCGTGCCGACCAGCAGCACCCCGAGCGCCACGAAGAGCGCAATGGTGCGCACCAGCCGCGAGTGCGCGTGCGCGGCGATGGCCACCGCCACCGCGCTCAGCAGCGCCGACCAGCCCGCGGTCAACACCAGCGCGGCGACCAACTGCAGGAGGTCGACGCCGTTGAGGAAGTAGCTGAAGAGCACGAAGGGCGCGCACGCCGACGCGTACAGGCCCGCCTGTGACATCGCGCTGACCCACTTGCCGCGCGTGATGGGCCGGCTGCCCAACCCGGTGAGCGTCAACAGCACCCACGTCTCGTCCTCCAGCTCCTTCGCCATCGAGCGGAACGCGGTGAAGGGGATGATGAAGAAGCACACCACGCCCTGCGCGCCGAGCAGCAGCGCCAGCGTGTCGCGGCCATAGCGCGCGCTGCCGGTGGGCGACGCCTGCCCCCACGCGAAGAGCGCCACGAAGAAGCACGCCGTCAACAACACGCCGAAGAAGATGGCGAACACCCGGCCGCGCAGGCCCTGGCGCACCTCCTTCACCACCAGCGGGCCGAAGAGGTCCGCCAGGCGCTCGGCGATGACGTCGCTCACGCGCTCCACTCCACGTCGCGGGTGCGCAGCGAGACCAGCGCGCCCACGCCGCACAGCCCCGCCACTGCCCACAAGAAGGCCAGCATCACCACGCCGTCGTGCGCCTCCTTCTCGAGGTTGACGAGGCCGATGGTGGGGTTGAGCGCGTTCAAGAAGAGGTCGTCGGCGTCGCTGACGATTTCTCCCACCAGCGGCGGCACCGCGGTCAAGACCACCACCAACACCAGGAACACCACCCGCGTCACCGCCGGCACCTGGTGCGGCATCACCGAGAGCCGCCGCGCGATGAGCGTCGACGCCGAGAGGAGGAACAGCGCGTACCCCGGCGCGCCGAGCACCACGTTCAACTGGCTCTGCGTGAGCGCGCCGAAGTCGACCCCGAGGAAGAACACACAGCCGAGGAACAGCAGCCCGAAGACGAACAAGAACCCGCGAAACGCGCCGGGCTTGAGCAACGAAAAGCGGCCACCACCCGCCCAGTGCGAGCGCGCCATGCCGTCGCGGTCACTGACGAGGAAGAGGCCCACCAACGTCGCGTAGACGCTGAGCGCCACCGACCCGCCCGCCGCCCAGCCGCCGTCACCCGGCCGCCGCATCAGCAGCACCAGCACCGCGATGCCGATGAACTGCACGAGGTACATCAGCCGCGGGCCGCGCGCGTAGTCCTCCGTGGGCAGCGAGAGCCGCGCCGCCGCCGCCTCGAAGAGCAACAGGCCCGTGGTGACGAAGAAGAACAGCGGCATCGCCAGCACCAGCCAGTCGCCGCCGGAGAACTTCTGCACGAACTCACCGGTCAGCACGCCGCCGGTGATGCCCATGCCGAGGCCCTGCAACAGCGCGCCCAGCAACAAGAAGTGCAGCAACCCGCGCACCAGCCGGCTCTCCGCCAGGGTCGCGGTGCTCACCGACGCCGCGACGAGGAACACCTGGTACGCCACCGACGCCAGCGCCGCGACGATGATGGTCGGCAGGTCGATGCCGTTGAGGAAGTACGAGAAGAGGAGGAACGGCGCCGCCGCCGACGCGTACAGCGCGCCCTGCAGCACCGACGAGCCGACCTTGCCGCCGAGAATCCGCCGGGGCCCGAGGCCGGTGAGCGTCAGCAGCACCCACGTCTCCTGCTCCGCCTCGCGCGCCATCGAGCGGTACGCCGTGTAGGGGATGATGAAGAACTGCACGAAGCTCAGCACCACGAAGAAGGCGATGAACGCGCCCTTGCCGACGTTGGCGTTGTCTTCGGCCATCGCGAAGCACACCAGCGAGATGAAGAGGTTCACCACCAGCATCAGCGTGAAGAAGAGCCAGAAGACGCGCGTGCGCAGCCCCTGGCGCACCTCCTTCACCACGATGGGGTTCACCGTGTCGGCCAGCCGCTCGCCGAAGCGGTCGAACGCGTCGGGAGTCGCGGTGCTCACTGCACCTTTCCCTTCGTCACCGACATGAACGCGTCTTCGAGGTCGTGCTCGCGCGTGCGGAAGCTGGCCACCGGCACGTCGGCCGCGACCAGCGCCTTGAGCACCCGCACCGACGCCTCCTCCACCCAGCCCGCGCGCGGCGTCTCACCGGCGCCCAGCTCGAGGCGGAAGCGCACCGCGTTGGCCATCACGTTGACCGAGGTCACCAGCGGCTGCTCCAACAACAGGCGCTCGGCCTTCGCCGCGACCTCGTCGAGCGCGCTGCCCTCCGGCACGAAGAGCGTCAGCTCCACGTCGCTCGACGGAGACTGGCTGGTGCTGCGCGCCAACACCTCCTGCACGGTGCCGGTCGCCAGCAGCTTGCCCTGCTCGATGATGGCGCAGGTGTCGCAGATCTCCGACAGCTCCGTGAGGATGTGACTCGAGATGAGCACTGCCTTGCCCTGCGCGGCCAACGCGCGGAGCAGCTCGCGCAATTCGATGCGGGCGCGCGGGTCCAAACCGTCGGCGGGCTCGTCGAGGATGAGCAGCTTCGGGTCGTGCAGCAGCGTGCGGCCCAGCGCCACGCGCTGCTTCATGCCCTTCGACAAATCGCTGGTGAGCTTGTCCTTCAGCGGAATCAGGCCGGTGAAGTCCATCACCGAGTCGACGCGCAGCTTCCGCTCGGCGCCCTTCAAGCGGTACGCGCGCGCGAAGAAGTCGAGGAACTCGAACACCGTCATGTCGTCGTAGGTGCCGTAGCGGTCGGGCATGTAGCCCAGGAGCGGCCGCGCCTGGTCGGGGCGCGCGACGAGCGACTGGCCACCGAGCAACACCTCACCCGACGAAGGCACGTCCAGCGTCGCGATGATGCGCATGGTGGTCGACTTGCCGGCGCCGTTGGGGCCGATGAACCCGAGAATGGTGCCCTCCGCCAACGAGAAGGTGACGTCGTCGACCGCGCGCAGCGCGCCGTAGTACCGCGTGAGGCCCTTCACTTCGAGCAGCGCGCTCACTGTTCAACCTCCCCGCGGATGAGCTGCTCCGAGTCGTGCAACTGCGTGGTGATGCCGCCCGTCGGCACGAAGCCCATGCCGCGCGCGCGCGCGAGGAACTCGCCGTGCTCCAGCGGCCGCGTCGCCTGCTGCACCACGCGCTCCGAGAAGCGCGACCTGCTGTTGGCGTCGGGCAACGGCAGCGCGCCCCCCGTGCGCTCGAGCCGCACCTCCCCGCCGTCGCGCACTGCGCCGCTCTCGAAGAGCACGCCGTCGACGTTCACCACCACCTTCTCCACGTCGAAGCCCAGCGCGTTCTGCAGCGCCCACGCGTCGCCGCTCTTCTTGAGCAGCAGGCGCGCGCGCGTCGGCTCCACCGAGACGAAGCCCCACTCGCGGTAGGTGCGCGAGGGCACGAAGTCGGCGCCCAGCGACAGCCCGTCGTTCCAGCTCCAGTCGGCGATGCCCGCCTCGCGGCCGTCCCACGGCGAGACGGGCACACTGCCCACGGAGAACCGCACCTTCGAGGGCGCGAGGTTCGCGTAGTACGCGGTGACGCCCGCGGTGACGGCGCGATGTTCGCGCGGCTGCAGCAACGTGATGCCGTAGCTGGCGGCGTGCACCGTGAAACCGTCGGCCATCAGCGAATAGCCGATGATGAGCGCGCAGGTCGCGAACGCCGTCGCGGGGATGGTGACCAGCAGCGCCGCCGGCCCGCGCCGCCGCGAGATGAAGAGGCTCCCCGGGCCGATGGCCAACGTGAAGAGCGCGATGATGAAGAGGAAGCGGCCGAGCGGCGCGGTGGCCTGCGGGAGCAGCGACGGCTTCACGCCCGACGCGTTGCCATACGAATACCGGCGCTCGTAGTCGCGCAGCGCGCCCTGCGGGTTCACCGGCAGCGCCGCGCGGAAGTACGACGACGCGTCGGGCTTCTCCGCGATGAACAGCGTGCCGAAGCCGTACGCCTGCCGCTCGGCGCTCTTCGCCTGCGGGAAGACCGAGGTGTCTCGCAGCGGGCCCTTCACCAGCACCGCGCCGCCGCCCAGCAGGTAGCTCTCCAGCGCCTGCCGCGCGGGGCCGTCGAGGCGCGAGAGCGACTCTTCGTTGGGCACCAGCACCAGGTCGTAGCCGAGGTAGCCCGCGAGCTCGGTGGGCGCCTCACTCGCCGGCACCGCGACGATCTGCACGTTGGCCTCGGAGTAGCTCGGCTGCTTCCCGATGAACTTCACCACGTCGTCACCGGGCGCCAGCGCCAGCACCGCGCGCTGCGGGTCGTACACGCGCTGGAAGTACACGTTGGCGGAGAGCTGCTTGTTGATGCCGGGCCCACCGGCGCTCGCCTCGCCGTAATAGAAGTCGGCGGGCACGGGCACCGTCACCGCGCGGCGCTCGCCGGCCTTCACCTCGACGACGCGTGACGCGCGATGCCGCCCGCCACCGACGACGCCCTCCACCTGCAGCCGCACCTCCTGCGCGGGGCCCACGCTGTTGTCGATGAAGAAGCGCACCGCCATCGAGCCCGCGGCGGGCGCGGCGGCGTTGGTCTCGACCGACACCTTGGTGCGCCCGTCGGCCACCTCCGCGCGCTGCGTCTGCGACAGCTGGTAGTCGAGCAACGACACCCCGGAGCTGGGCGCTTCACTGAGGCTCTCCTGCGGCTCGACCGCCGGCGCGGCGGGCATCGGCGGCGGCGACGTACCCAGCGTCAGCAGCGAGACGAAGACGAGCGCGTCAACCACGCAGCACCTCGGGCACCGCCTCCACCAACTGCCTCGCCACGGCGTCGGCGGTCACGCGCTCGAGCCCCGCTTCGTACGACAACACCAGGCGGTGGTTGAGCACCGCGGGCACCAGCGCCTTCACCTCGTCGAAGCCGACGTTGGGCTTCCCCTTCGCCAGCGCCCATGCGCGCGCCGACGCGGCCAGCGCCAACGCCGCGCGCGGAGACGCCCCGTAGCGCACGAAGCGCTTCACGCTGTCGGGCGCGCTCGCGGCCGACGGGTGCGTCGCCTCCACGAGTCGCCCGATGAACTCCGCGACCGGCTGCGGGAGGTGCACGCGATCGACGAACGCGAAGAGCGCCGCGAGGCCCGCGGCGTCGGTGACGGGCTGCAGCTCCGGCGGCTGGCCGCGGTTTCGCGAGGTGAGGATCGCCGCCATCGTCTTCCCGCTCACCGGCGGCACGAGCACGCGGAACATGAAGCGGTCGAGCTGCGCCTCGGGCAGCGGGTAGGTGCCCTCGAGCTCGATGGGGTTCTGCGTAGCGAGCACGAAGAACGGCTGCGGCAACGCGTGCGTGGTGCCGAGCACGGTGACGCTGCGCTCCTGCATCGCCTCGAGCAGCGCCGACTGCGTCTTCGGCGAGCTGCGGTTGATTTCGTCGGCGAGCACGACGGACGCGAACAGCGGGCCGGGCCGGAACACGAAGGCCTTCGTGTCGCCGTCGATGACGTAGGTGCCGGTGATGTCGCCGGGCAGCAGGTCGGGCGTGAACTGCACGCGCTTGAAGGGCAACGCCAGCAGGCGCGCGAGGCCCTTGCACAGCTCCGTCTTGCCGAGGCCGGGCAGGCCTTCGAGCAGCACGTGCCCGCGCGCGAGGATGGCGGTCGTCACGCGGTCGACGACGCCCTGTTGGTCGAGCAGCACCTGGTTGAGGCTGTCTCGCAGCGTGTCGATGGCGGCGCCGGCGGTCTGCACCTCTTGCGGCGTCAGGAGTTGATCAGCCACGAATGTCCCCTCTTCACTGCGTCACTTCGAGTTGAAGTACTTCTCGACCAGCGCGCGGTTTCTCGGCCGCATCGGCGCCTCGCCCCAGCCCGCGGCGCCCTCACCTGCAGCGTTCGCGCCACTGCCGTTGGTCACCGCGACGCCCTCTTTCACCCGCGGGTTCGCGGCCCGCAGGCCACGCAGCTCGCCCGCCTCGCCGCCATTCCCCTCGGGGAGCGCCTCGAACGAGAGGCGGTTCGGGTCCATCTCCGCTTCGCCACCGAAGACCAGCTCGGTGCTGTCGCCGCCGCGGCCGACGCCTTCGCCCTGCTCCATGCCGCGCGAGGCGTGCCCCTGCGAATTCCCCTCTCCCCTGGGGAGAGGGTCTCGCGAAGCGAGGGGTGAGGGGCTGCCGTCGCCGCGCTGGCCGTTGCTCGGCGTCTGCGACGGGGCCTTCGACGCGGTCTGCTGCGGAGGTGCACCGCCGAACGGCTTCGAGAGCTGGTTGCGGCGTTGCGAGAGCGCGCGCTGCAGCTCGTTCACCCGATTCTGCTGACCGGAGTTGGTCTTGCCCTGCTGACCGGACTGGCCGTTCTGTTGCTGCTGACCGTTCTGGTTCTGACCGTTCTGGCCCTGCTGATCATTCTGCTGCTGGCCGTTCTGACCCTGCTGACTGTTCTGGTCCTGACCGTTCTGACCTTGTTGCCCGTTCTGCTGCTGACCGTTGTCGCCCTGTTCACCGTTCTCCCCGAGCGCCTGCTGCATCGCCTGCTCAGCGTTCTGCGCGTTGCCGTCAGAGAGCTCCATCAGCGCGCGCTCGAGTTCGTCTTGCTGCCGCGAGGTCGACTCGCCTTCACCGGCCTGCGCGAGCGCCTCCTGCAATTGCTTCGCGGCGTCCTCCGCGCGATCGAGCTCGCGTGACGCTTCAGCGGCCTGCTTGTCGAGCTGCTGTTCGAGCGCGTCGGCGGACTCCCAGTCAGCGGCGTCGAACGCGTTGTCGGCGAACTCTTCCTTCAAGCGCTCGAGCTCCTGCTGCGCGGCGGCGCTCAGCGGCTCTTCCTTGGCCACCGCATCCAACTTCTCGGCGAGCTCTTCGACGCGCGTCGCGGCGGCGGCATTGGGAGGCGGCGTCACCGTCTTGCGCTTCGGCACCAACAGGCCCGCGCTGACGAAGCACACCGCGAGCAGCAACAACGACACCGGCCGGCGCACCTCAATCTCCGGCAACTTCAGCGCGTGGAGCGACTGGTTCAGCCCCAGCTCCCACTCACCGACAGGGCGCTCGAGGCGCGTGAGCAGCAGCCCGCCCGCGCCCGCGCCTTTGTCGGCGAGCACCGCCGCGGCTTCGTGCGACACGCCGCGCTTCCGCGACAGCCACCACGTCGCGACGAACACCGAGACCAACGCGACGCCGCCGAAGACGAGCTCCCCGCGTTGCACGAAGACGCGCCACATGACGAAGGCCGTCGCCGCAAACCACGCCGGCACCACGGCCGCGCGCAGCGAGATCTCCAGGTTGAGGCGGGACCGCACACGCGCGATGCGCGCGAGAACTGCCTGCCTGCGCTGCTCTTCACCGGCGGCCATGCGGGTCGAAGCAGCCTAACCACGCGGGGTGCACTTTCGTTCCGTGAAGTGCGGCGCTGTGGGGCAAACCACGACGATTGTCAGTGACTGGTGATGTTCAATCACGCCACAATCACGGCTCCAACCCGTTGAACCAGCTGGACCAAAGGAGCGGAGTTACATGCGAATCGGAATCGTCGCGATGGTGTGTGGGGCGTTGTTGGCCTGCGGTGGGGGTTCGCAGGGACCCGCAGGGCCTGAAGGTCCGGAGGGGCCGCAGGGTGAACCGGGTGCGATGGGTGCGACCGGCGCGCAAGGCCCGCAGGGTCCGCAAGGCGAAGCGGGCGCCCCGGGAGCGACCGGCCCGCAGGGACCGCAGGGCGTGATGGGCACTCCGGGCTCCGCGGTGCAGCTCTTCGCGGAGGACGCGGGGACCAACTGCGTGAACGGCGGCGTGCGGTTGATCATCGACGGCGTCGAGCAGTTCCTGTGCAGCGGAGAGCCCGGCGCGACCGGCCCCATCGGTCCGGCGGGCCCGCAGGGAGACAACGTCATCGCCAGCTCCGAAGGCCCGAGCACCAACTGCCCGACGGGCGGCACGCGCTTCGAGGTCGGCTCCACGGTGACGTACGCGTGCAACGGCGAGGTCGGCGCGCAGGGTGCGACCGGCGACACCGGCCCGCAGGGCGCGCAGGGGCTTCAGGGCCTCCAGGGCATTCAGGGGCCGCAGGGCGCGACCGGCCCGCAGGGGCCGCAGGGCGACACCGGCGCGCAGGGGCCGCAGGGCCAGACGGGCTCGCAGGGTCTGCAAGGGCTGACCGGCCCGCAGGGCGCGCAGGGGCCGCAAGGCGCGTCGGTGGTCTCGCAGTCGCTGGGCGTCGGCAACGCGAACTGCCCGACGGGCGGCTCGAGCTTCACCGTCGGCACGACGACGACGTACGCGTGCAACGGCGCCCAGGGCATTCAGGGCATTCAGGGTATTCAAGGCATTCAGGGAACGACGGGCGCTACCGGTGCCCAGGGTCCGCAAGGCCCGGCCGGCGCGGCGAACATCTTCGGTGACGGCTCCGCGGGCGCGCTCAGCGTGACGGTCAACACCGACTGGTCGGCGAGCCCTCCGTCGGGCGGCAACTACCAGTGGACGAGCTGCACCATCGGCAACAACGTGACGCTGACCGTGCCGAGCGGCACCACGATTCGCTGCAACGGCGCGTTCTCGCTGGGCACCAACTCGCAGATCATCGTGAAGTCGTGGCTCACCTCGTCGGCGTACGCATTCGGCGCGTTGCTGCCCGGCTACGCGCAGATTCCGAACGCGGGAGGCCGCCCGGCGCCTGACACGGCGGCCATCCCGCTCTCGACCGCGTACAACATCGCGGCGGTTCCGGAGCT